>NZ_JBLWZP010000008.1:0-180143 GCF_048266365.1 Galbibacter sp.
TTTGAACGCTGCAAAGAATATCCTTAAAGAAGGATTAAAAATATATGGTGAGGAACTTGCCATTACAAAGGTGGAGAACCTTAAGACTATTTCGGTAGCTGGTTCGTTGAAGCCCGAAGCCCAACCCATCGCCTTTGGCGTGGGTGGGTAGTTCACAAAGTTAATTTAGTGATCTACAAACCATTTAAGGAAATACCTACACAAAGCAAGTTCACAAAGAAATCAATTTAGATTACATTTGTACACCTAAATCAGAAAGTTTACTTTTCCAAAATAAAGTTACACATATGCTTTTCAATGAAGTTTTAGGACATGCACATCTAAAAAAACACCTCACTCAAAGTGCTGATAGCGGGCGCATACCACATGCACAATTGTTTGTCGGACCAGAAGGCAGTGGTGTCTTACCGCTGGCTATTGCTTATGCCCAATATGTACTTTGTGGAAATTCATCAGAGGAAAATGACAATGGAAATAGTAGTTGCAATCTAAAATGCAACCATTTAACCCATCCTGATCTGCATTTTGTGTTTCCGGTAACCACCACAGATAAAATAAAATCACATCCCCTGAGCAGCAATTTCCTGGAGCAATGGCGCAGTTTTGTACAGGCCCAACCTTATGGAAATTTATTCGACTGGTACAAGATTCTTGAGGTGGATAACAAACAGGGGATCATCGGTGTGGATGAAGCCCAAGAGATTGTCAAAACACTTTCGTTAAAATCATATGAGGGTGGTTATAAAGTCATGATTATTTGGATGGCAGAGCGCATGAATAGCGCCGCTTCTAACAAACTACTTAAATTAATCGAAGAGCCGCCAGAAAAGACTTTATTGATTCTGATCACCGAAGATGAGGCTCAGATCATGCAAACGATTCTTTCGAGATGTCAAATTTTGAATTTCCCTCCTTTGGCCGAGGTTGAAATTGTTCAGGCCTTAAAGGGCCGAGGAATCAGTGAAAACGACGCTTTAAAAATTGCAAACAGCTCCAATGGAAACTTCAATAAAGCGCTGGATTTAATAAATCAAGATTCGGAAGATCTCATTTTTGAAAAATGGTTTGTCAACTGGGTGCGTACTGCCTTTAGAGCTAGAGGAAATAAAGCAGTGATCAGCGAGCTCTTAGCCTGGGGCGAAGAACTTTCTAAAACAGGTAGAGAAACTCAAAAGAAATTCTTGCTCTTTTGTATCGATGTGTTTCGTCAAGCTTTACTAATCAATTACAAGTCTGAAAAGCTCACCTATATGGAGTTTAGTAGTGTGGACTTTAAGTTGGAAAAATTTGCCCCCTTTGTTCATGGAGGTAATATTATGGAAATCACCAAAGAACTTGAGGAGGCTATCTTTCATGTTGAGCGCAATGGAAATGGAAAAATCATCTTCACAGATCTTTCCATTAAATTAACGCGATTCTTGCATATAAAAGAATAACCTACTCAAAATCCTAATAGATTCTATTTTGTTTGCATATTAAAGATTGCCTTTCTTGGATTCCTTAATGGCATGATCACACGCTCTAGCTGTTAAAGCCATATACGTAAGAGAAGGATTTTGTGTAGCCGTTGAAGTCATACAAGCACCGTCAGTCACATATACGTTTTTACACTCATGCAATTGGTTCCATTTATTAAGTAAGGATGTTTTTGGATCATGGCCCATACGTACCCCTCCCATTTCGTGGATATCCAATCCGGGAGCCTTATCTGTAACGTCATTCACATTGATGTTTTTAAAGCCGGCGGCGTCAAACATTTCAGTAAACTGCTCTATATAGTCTGCAATCATTTTTTGATCATTATCGTCATAATCTAAATTGATACGCAGTAGTGGAATGCCATATTGATCCGTCTTTTGAGAATCTAGACTCAAGGTACTTTCTTCCTTTGGAATGGTTTCACCCATCATATGAGACCCTACATGCCAGTTCCCATAGGTTGGTTTCATCAGATTTTCTTTTAGGTCTGCTCCTAAACCATCGGAACGCTGTACAATAGAACGTGAGGCTCCAAAACCTGCAGCATAACCTCTTAAGTAATCGGTTTCTTGCTTATGAACATTTCTAAACCTTGGAATATAACCACTGGTAGGTCTACGCCCAACTGTTGTTTTATCAAGATCACCTTCGTACTCTGCACTCATGCTCACACGATAGTTATGGAACGCAATGTATTTACCTAGTAAACCATTATCATTCCCCAATCCGTTCGGGAAACGATTTGATTTCGAATTCAGTAAAATCATATTGGAATTAAATGCACTGGCATTTACAAAAATCACAGGTGCAAAATATTCGACTGTTTCCTTGGTATGCGCATCGATAACTCGAACACCGGTAGCTTTTTCTTTTTTATCGTCATAGATTATAGAATGTACAACGGAATCATGACGCATGGTTAAATTCCCTGTTTTTTGTGCCCAGGGTAAGGTGCTGGCATTACTGCTGAAGTATCCGCCAAACGGGCACCCTCGACGGCAAAGATCTCGCGTCTGACACATGGCACGCCCTTGTTGAATAAAGATATCCTTATTCTCAGTGATATGCGCACAACGACCGTAAACTACATGACGCTCGTTGTTGTATTTTTTGGCAACGACTTCTTTAAAGTACTTTTCTGCGGCATTTAAACCCATGGATTTTAAAAACTCTCCATCCGGTAATGTATCCAGCCCGTCATATTCTCCGGAAATCCCAACGAACTTTTCAACATAACTATACCATGGCGCCAAGTCTTTATAACGTATTGGCCAATCAACCGCAAAACCATCTCTTGCCGGACCTTCAAAATCAAAGTCACTAATACGTTGAGTTTGTCTTGCCCACAAAAGGGACTTTCCTCCTGTCTGATACCCCCGAATCCAATCGAAAGGTTTTTCTTGTATATAGGGTTGCTCCTTGTCTTTGGTAAAGAAATGCTGTGAGTCCTCAGTAAAATTGTAACACTTTGTCGCTATAGGGTTTTCCTTTTTTATATCATAGGGAACTCGGTTGGCATGTTTAAGCTCCCACGGCATCATATTGGTCGTTGGATAATCCTCAATATGGGTTACCTCACGGCCACGCTCCAGTACAAGTGTTTTCAGACCTTTCTCAGCAAATTCTTTAGCTGCCCATCCTCCACTCATTCCAGATCCTATAACAATGGCATCAAAACTATTTGTTTTTGTACTGTCTATATTAAAATTAGGCATTTGTATTAATTTTCTCGTTAGGGTTAATAGTTAGCGTTTGATACGAAAATGCTCCGGGAATTAACTTATAAGGCATTAAATTGGTGAGGTAATACTCAGTATTCTTATATCCCCATACCGCAGTATTCTTAGTGTTGTTTAAAAAACCGTGAATTGGTTCGGGTGTATCACCCCCTTCTAACAAAGCTGTAAGAATCTCTAAACGTTTCTCTGCATCCAAAGAAATAAAATCATCGTAATACCGCTCTCTAACCAGCCTATTAAAACTTCGCAAACCGGACAAATAAGAAGCTTGTTGCTCCGGTGAAGCACAATCATCCATTTGGATCCATATAAAGTTCTGTACTTTCAGGGCTACTCCTCCCGGAGTATCTGTTTCCGGAATTATGGTATCTATAATGGACTCTAAAAGTATTTCTTCGTCGGTAGTTATTTTGAGCTTATTCAGCACTATTGGAATGCGTTGCGGTGAAAAATTACAGGATGGCATTAGAAGCAATCCTCCAGTAACCAATCCAATATTTCTGAGGGCTGTACGTCTTTTCATAATTATTGGTAAAAAGTTTTAGCGGGAAATCATTTTCCAAGAACGTAAATATATAGAATCTGCGTAAATAATTTAATAGCGTGCCTTTTTTTAACGAATTTCCTATAGGTAGTTTCATTCTATAGAGAAGTATTGATTCTACTAGAGCTCTTCCTAAATTCAAACATTCAGCATATTTCGGTTTATTCAACTTACGGTAAGTATCGTACTTCAAGTAAAAATTCAAATTAAGTGGTATACTTTTGGATTGAAATAAGCACTTTTCTTTGAAAGTGTGTTAGACTACATTAATTCGAAGGAAAAAGTGTAAATCTGTCAAGGGACTCCCTAACTATTGTATGGAAAATGTTGGATTAATCCTCTGTAGTGTGCAATTGTTATGCTTAATTTTACCTGAGAGGCCACAAAACCTTAAGTATACAAATAGAAAAAACCACCTTGAAAAAGATGGTTTCTCTTGAGGCATCGAGCGGATTCGAACCGCTGTACAAGGTTTTGCAGACCTCTGCCTAGCCACTCGGCCACAATGCCATTTTACGGATGGCAAATGTAATAAAAATATCGCTCTTAATCCAAAAGACTCATTTAAAATAATTATAACATTATAAAATGTCGATATTCTTGCCCTTAATCCCTCCCCAAAGTCATGGTAATGGTAACTTGTTCAACATTACCTCCAATGGGTGGGTTAATCTTTGAAACCTCAACAGTAGCCTCATCCGCAATAGCTATTTCGTTTAATATACGGTCGATGATTCTTTTAGCAACATGCTCTAATAATTTAGAACGAATTGCCATTTCTTCTTTGACAATCCTGTTGATCTGAACATAATCAACGGTGTCCTTTAAATGATCACTTACCGCTGAGGGTTGAAGATTTGCATTAACGGCAACATCTACTCTGTAGTCACTGCCTATTTTTCCTTCTTCTACCAAACACCCATGATAGGCATATACCTGTATATTGGTTAATTTAATTACTCCCACACTTTTAATTTTAATGCAAAAATACCATTAAAATTTAATTCTTCAACCAAAGCTTGCTGACGGTTTAAGGTAGTTCTCCTCCACTATCGCATCATACAGCGACAATTACTTATTCCCTGGAAGATATCCACTCCTATGGTCACCATATGGGTCCCTGTACTATAGGCTTGGATTTCATTGGTGATAAGTTGATAAGAATAGGCAAAGTAAAACGCTCCCTTTTTCATACCAACCATAGGCCCGACATTCAATGGCGTAAAAAATTGATCATTCAAGAATCGGTAACTGATTCCTGCCCAGTAATAGTCTTCAAAATCCCAGAACCGCATTTTCATGTTGACATCGGTGGAAGACCTTCCATCACTCTCAAAGAGTTGGTAAAAAACACTGGGTTCCCACTCAAATCTAGAGGTGATTTTCTTTTTGTAACGATATCCCGTATACAAATAATAGTTCCTAAGGGTATTCGGTTCACTGATCGCAAACAAGTCCAATTCTTTGTTTAAGATGTTTGAAGCATTTAAGCTCGCAAAAAAGCCTCCGCTTCTAAAGAGCACACCTACATCAAAGTTATGGTTGGTCGTTGAACGGTTATCAGTGATTCCCGGGTCATTTACACCAGGAGTACCATCCCCATCGGAATCAAATTCGTTAGCCTCTAATCTAAACTGGTTGATATTATAGGAGATTCCGAATGAAAGAAAACGATCGTCTGCATTGTTTAATGTCAAATGGTGGGCAAAAGAAACTCTAGCTCCCATTTGTCGGGTGTTTCCGTTACTATCATTATAAATCAAGCCGCCAACACCGGACTTTTGTCCTAGACGAACATCACCGACTAGGGTTTGGGTATCTGGAGCATCCTTTATCCCTACCCATTGGGTAAGTGCATTACCCCTAATTTTAACGTAATCTCCGATGCCGGCATACACCGGAGATATTACAAATTCATTGTCTGCTAGATACTGCGTGAATGTAGGCAGGGTCATCTCTTGTGCCTGAGTGTATAACCCTGCTGTCATTAGTACAATTGCTATATATTTTTTCATACGGTTCATTATTTATCTGTACAGGGTAAAGTGTCCAACAAATTCTCTATCATCCTTATCTCCGTTTAATTTCATTACATACCAGTAATCACCTGTTGGAAGCTCGGTTCCATTATACCTTCCATCCCAAGTTTTTCCTTTACGTAATTCGGCAACAACACGACCGTAACGATCATAAATTTTGGTGACCAAATTTGGATAGAAGACCCCATAATTAGATGGTGGCCAGTGATCATTATTTCCATCTCCATTAGGAGTAAACACATTCGGAATTTTAATGTCTGTGAAGGTCATCGGAATCTGTGCGATTTGCTGACAACCATTAGCATCGACAATCATCACTTGATACACACCGCTAACCTCAATAACATAGCTCGATTCACTACCCTGAGAAACACCGTCAACAAAGTATTCATAAGGAGCTGATCCTCCACCAGGATACATGGTGAACTCATTGAGGTTGGATTCATTTACAGTTAATGTTAATGGCTGAATGGGTTCAACAGTGAAATCTACCTCACGCTCACAACCAGAATAGGAAACCGTTACAGTGTGATCACCTGGAGCCACATTAGTAAACTTATTGTCAAATTGATCTGCACCTCCGTCCAATTTATAAATGACCTCTTCCAGGCCTTCTTGTGCCAATGTTATTTCAACTTCATTAGCAGCAGAATTACTAATACAAGTCACTCGAACTTCCGCTTTTGGAGTGAGATCTACAGGATCTTTCAAAGAAACCAGTACGCTTTGTTGACATCCGTTGGCATCTCTTACAAAAACCACATAAGTTTCACCTCCTTTAAGACCATCAAACACTTTTCTGTCTTGTTCAAATGCATCATCATCCTGAGTATTGACCGCTGTTGAATACGGTGGAGTCCCACCTTGAATAATCAATTCAAAACTACCAGTACCATCCCCTATACAAAATTCTTCATTCAGAATATTAGCTTTGGCCTCTAATGGTGGTGGGGCTATAATTTCTTCTTTGAATACGAAAGGATTACAACCTCTAGAATCCTGTGCAATAACAGTATAAGTTCCAGGAGCTAAATCTTCAAATACATTTTTGCTTTGGAATTGATCTAGGTTTGGAGAGATCGCATATTGATACTCTCCCGTACCGCCTTCAAGCCCTACCTCAATTCGACCAAGACCATCAGTACATATAGGATTAACAATAACTGGAGATTTCGCAGTTAATTGAACGCCCTGTTCAATCTCAACACGAACTTGTTCATTACAATCCTCACTATCAACTTGAACGTAATACACGCCTGCAGTTAAACCGTTGAAGGTGTTCCCTTCTTGTTTTTCAACCAGTGTTACATTACGTATACCATCAATTAAGGTGTATTTATAATTACCAAGACCTCCCTTAACATCGATCTTAATATAACCTGTAGCATCACCATAACAACTCACATCCGACACCACTGTAGGAGTCAACTCAAGTGGTCGTATTGGAGAAAGTGTTACACTATTTGATACTGATGAAATACACAGGTTGGAATCTCTTACATAATAAGTGTGTGCCTCTTCAGCAGTTATCACCCCAGATATATCAATATCTACCGAATTACCACTTCCAACGGAAGTCCAAGGTCCACTTGCTGAAGTACTGTATTCATATCCGGTTCCTGTTCCTCCAACAGCAGTTAGCCTTAAAGTAGCACCTGTGGTACATGTGTTGCTTTTTAGTAAACCTAATGAAGCTATAACTTGATCAGGTTCTGTAATGGAAACTGGAGTCGTGTCAGAATCACAGCCGTGATTATCAGTAACGGTTACACTATAATTACCAGCACCCAAATTGTAAAACACATTTGACTCTTGAGGCGCAGCACTCGAAATAATAGCGCCACTTTCATCCAGCCTATTTAAAATATATAAATAGTTAACTGATGCATCAAAATCAGGTCTACCACCAGTAGCGGTAACCGTAATACTACCTGTATAATCTCCTTCACAAAGCACATCTATTGATGATGATGTTGCGGAAGTAATGATTGGATCAGGTTTAACGAATGTTACGGTTTCAAAAATCATACAACCTTCAGCATCTTTCACGTATACATCATAAGTACCCGCTGAAATACCGGTAAAGGTGTTCATTGTACTAAAGTCTGCTTGCGTTGGTATTACCCCTGAGTTAACTAGTGCAAATTCATATTCACCCCATCCTCCAGATGCACTTGCAGAAATTTCTGCGGCACTGTTTTCACAACTCAAATCTTCCACAATAGCGACACTTAAGTCTAATGCTTTTATTGGAGCCTTGATTGTCACAGTATTTGTTGTTTCTGGACAGAAAGGGGTCTCTAATGATGTAATTTCAACATAATAATTTCCAGCAGCAACTCCAGCAATTGTAACGGTTCCAGGTGCTGTGCCTGTTCCGGTAACTGAAGTAGAAGTACCAGCACTATTATAAACTTCGTACGTAAAGGCTCCCGTATAATTAGCAACCTCCACAGTGATCTCACCGGTTGCTGTGTTATAACAGTCAATAGGCGAGCTAGCTGTTGCTATAGAAGTTATAAGATCATATGGAGCTACGGTATAGGGTTCAGTAATAAAGAAACAACCCGTAGTCGTATCTGTAATCTTAAACACATAATCTCCAGCGACTGGTAGATCAAAGCTGGCTACCTGTCCTGAAATTGTTTGTGAGGGCCCACTTGGCAGTAATTCTATCACAAATTCACCGGAACCACCGTCAATTTCTACACTGACGCTTTCTGGGTTTGAACAAGTAATCGCTGTAACTGGTGTTACATCTACTGTGTTTATTTTCGGTAGTGGATTGATACTTTGTATTCTAGTATCAAAACATCCATTAGCGTCCTTAACATATAAGGTATATGTTTCAACATTTCCGGTATCAACCACGTCAAACACATTATTAGTTTGATAATTAACACCATCAATACTGTATAGATAAGGCGCGGTGCCAGTTGTTGGATCAACTGTTACTGTAATCTGACCTAAAGCAGTAGTGTTACTTGGATTACACGCAAATTCTGTTGTCACCGTAGCTGTAAAGTCTAAAGCCACAGGTTCAGTAATGGTTACATTCGTCTCATCAAAACAACCTAGATCCGAAGTCACTCTTACCACATAATTACCTGCTGGAAGGTCAGTGAACAATCCATTAGTATTGGTCGCAGTAACAGGGCCGCTTAGGGTATAGGTATAAGGAGGGTTTATAGTTGTAGCCGATGTAACAGTAGCCTTTATAGCTCCATCAGTCGCGCCTTCACAAGAAACATTAATTTGGTTGCTGATCTCAATTACAGGAAGAACCGGAGCACTTAATTCCAAATCAATAGCATCATCACAGCCCTCACTATCGACAACGTTAAAGGTATATGTTCCAACTTGATCTAATCCTGTAAAGCTAGAAACAGCTCCATTGTTGACCGTAGTTCCATCAGGGAATACAACACTGTAAGTGAAGTTTCCAGATCCGCCATTAGCGTTGATAGTCACTTCACCTGCTACATTGTTATTAGAAACATCACATGAAATTACCTTATCAATATCATAGCCTAAGCTTATCTCTTCAAATAGAGTAGCAGTATCGGTAAGGGTAATAGAACAATTCCAATTGTCTGAAATTCTAACCTCATAGGTTCCTGCTCCTAGATTAGTGAAGGTCGTAGTATTTCCAGTTTTTGGAGAACCAAAGTCCAGTCCATCTTTAATCAATTGGAAAGTGTAAGGCCCTCCTGATCCACCAATAACATTATCTACTTTAATTTCACCTACTAATCCTTCACAATTAGGTGCACTTACTGAAATACTACCGGTTATTGCAACTGGTTCAGTAATAGTTTCAGAAGGCAATTGAATTGGACAACCTTTTTGATCAATTACCCAAATTTCATAAGTCCCTGTAGCTAAACCTTCAAAACGAGGGTTATCCACATATTTATTGATATCATTTGAGTCTGAAATAGGTGAAATACCTACATAGTATTTATAACCACCCCATCCACCTGATGCATTAATTACCTCAATAATACCATCATTAAGATCGCAAGTTTGAGGAGTCACAGTTGCTGACGCAGTTAATGCTGCCGGTGGTGTTGCAATTGTAAAGTTTCTGGTCTGACTACAAAAAGGAGCATCATCTTGAACTACTTCCACAGTGTAAACACCTGCATCAAATTGATTTATTGTTATGTCGGTATTACCTACACCAACAGCAGATTTGATTGCTGTTGAACGATCTCCAACAGTTCCTGTTTGATCATAAACATATACAATTACACCTCCGGTGTAAGTTGGATCAACCAGTTCTACAATAATTTCTCCTGTTGCAGAACCTAAACAAACCGCACTTGATACAACATTTAAATTAATATCAAATGTATTAGGATCAGTTAATTCTTCGAAAACTATTAATTCACAACCTGTATCAATATTGATCACCTTAACTTGATAGCTTCCAACTTCTAATCCAGTAAATGTCTCGGTGGTTCCTGTAATAGTTTTCTTTTCTATTTCGGTCCCTGCACTGTCATATAAATAAAATTCTAAAATTTCTGATGTATGTCCTAAATCTAACGAAGCATTTACTTGAATAGTCCCATCACCTCCCATACATGTTGGATTGGTTGGGGTAGTTTCTATCTTTTCTAGTTTGTTATATGCTATAACATCAATATCATCAGTGATAGAACATCCATTTTCATCATAGACGTTTACTACAACATTTCCGCCTAAAGGATTTGAAACATTGAACTCGGTTTTAACACCCTTCTGAGTTCTATCATCGGTAGTGTCCGAGGGAGTCCCATTATCATAAATGAACTCATAGAAATGACCTCCCTCTCCTCCAGTAACGCCAGTAGCAGTTACCGTAGCCATATTTACCGTATTGCCTGTAGTACAGCCAAATTCATTCACATCTAACTTCAAACCAGTTAAATCTGCAGGTTGATAAATCGTGGCTTTAATAGGTAATGATTCACAAGCATTATCCGCAGCAGCAGTAATTATTATTTCATATGTAATTCCGACTTCAGCCCCAACCAATTCTGTGAAAGTTGCTTGATAACCATTTGAACTTTCTGGATCCTTTGCCAGTGGATTTCCATCACTCGATACAATTTTAAAAGTAAATGGTCCTACACCATTGTCTAAAGCAGTTACAGTAATGGTTCCGTCTGCTGCTCCATAACATGTAACATCCGTTGTAATAGGATCTGCTAAAATTTCAGGTATTACTTTTTCAGGCACTTCAATAGTCCTCGAAATCACACAACTAGTTTTGGCATCTCTAAGTGTGATGGTATAGATACCTGCCACATTTGCATCCGTAAACAATTTTGAATTTGGAGGTGTCGAAGTCGCCAACGGTGTTTCTGCTACCGTAGTAAATCCATCAGGTCCACTAATTGAGTAGAATATGTTAGTAGAGGCATCCACTGAAGAACCTCCTTTAATTTCAAAGTATATTTCAGCATTTTCACCTCCATCACTTGCTTTTTGACAATCTAAAGCCTCAGTTACTTCTAATTTGGCAAAAGCTAATGGCTCATAAATTTCAACATCTTCAGTCGCTGAAACGGTACAACCATTACTATCTTTTACCATAATCTCATAAGTCCCTGTAGAAAGATTGGTAAATACATTTTCATCAGCAAGTCCATAAGTTGCACCTCCATCAGTAGAATAATAATATGGTGCCAGTCCGGTACTAGGATCAACATTAATTGTAATACTTGAATTACCCCCACAATTGTCTGGTACTACAGGGTCAATTACGGGAGGTTGACTAATATTTAATGTTACCGGCCCCAAATATTCTTCACAACCGTATTGATCTTTTACTGAAACATCAACAGTAATATTTTTCAATGTAGGATCCAATATATTGTCAATAGAGACTTCCATTGGATTATCGGTGGTGGTGATAAAATCGATAGCAGAATCATAAGAACCATCTCCGTCAATATCAAAATTGGTACTGGACAAAATGTAAGTATACTCACCGCCCCCACCTTCAATATCAGGAACTACTATTAAACCTGGGGTTTCACAAGTGATATCCCTTAATTTCTCTGGAGTTCCTGTAATTGGGTCTTGCTCTTTAATCGTAATATTCTCAGTTGCAGTAACACAAGTATCATTTCCACCTCCATCATGCTGAGTTACTTTCACATAATAGTCTCCAGGAGCTAACTGATTTGGAATAGTATATGTCTCTGGTAATGAAAAAGGAACATCCGATGGACTCGTAAAAATTGCGGTTGGATTTCCTAATTCATAAAGTTCGTATCGAATATAAAGCCCTTCTGTACCATCAGCATCTGTAAGCGTAAAAGATATTTGACCATCATTTGTACCCGCACAAGAAGGCTCATAATTAAGTTCAATAACCATAGGTAGGGTTATTTTATCATTTACATTTATAGTGCTTTGAAGAATACAACCTGTGGAATCTTTTACAAAAAAGACATAAGTTCTTCCAGGTACCAATCCAGTAAAAGTATGTTCATGAGGTCCCGCTTCGGTCGCTGGAGTTGGAGTTGTCCAGCCATTTTCCGGATTATCAGGATCGAAATTGAACACATCCTCTGTATAGGTATATTGATAGCCTGGTATACCCTTGCTTCCTACCACTGTTACCGTTAACATTCTATTATCACAGAACACATCCGTAGATTTAATATCAATACTCAGATCGTCCAGTGGATACGGAATTAAGAATTTGTCAAACTCATAGAAACAGACAACATCACCATTGGCATCTATTGTTCGTATTGCAGGATAAACCACATCTCCAGGATTATAGGTGCGGAATTCATTAGTAGCTGCCCATATCGGTGAAGGATCGTTTACATTATCTGTGTATTGAACAGTTAAACCAGGATAGGTTGGCACATTTAAAATATCAAATCCGAAATCCTTAGCCTCAGCTCCGCAATCGGTAATTGTAGGGACAAGATCACCTATTAATTCCTCAGGATTTATAATAGCTTTTGACTCATTGTCACTACAACCATAGTTATCAGTTACCGTAACTGTATAATTTGCAGCCGGTAAGTTGAAATATGTTACCGATGTTGCGGTGTAGTTTTCCTCAACTTTTATATCATTTGTACCATCATTAACCACAATTTTATAAGGCCCAACACCTCCACTAATTTCAATAAGAATTGAACCCGTTTCATCGTGACATTGAGGTTGTGTTGGTGTTGTTGTAACGCTTATAGCATCAAACGCCTTAACCTCAACGGAATCCTTAAAAATACAGGCACCTGAACCGTCATTAACTTCAATGTCAAAAGTACCTTCACTTCCTGGCAGAACCTCGTAGGTGTTTACAGTATCAAAACTAGCTCCGCCATCAAAACTATATTGATAATTACCATCACCCCCAGTTGCAGTCACTTTAATGGAACCAGCTGTACATGCTATATGTGTTACATCAATACCAGCATCAAGATCTTCTCTTACTAAAACAGTTTTTGTCGCTGCAGAACAGCCGTAGCCATCCTTAACAGTAACCTGGTAAGTTCCTGGATCTAAGTTTTTAAACTCATGATGCTCCTCGTCAACATTTGGCGGGTAAAAAACACCCGTACCGTCACTTAGACTCACCAAATAATCTCCATTACCCTTAGATATTTCTACCTTAATCCCGGGAGTATAAATACCTCCTTCGCAAGCGGTAGCCGCTACTTCAAACTCGATATCTACCGGTGCAGATATCGTTATTGTATCAGTAATATCATCACAACCATTACTATCTTTTGCTCGGACAACATAATCACCAATAGGTAAATCATCAAAAATTCTATTCCCACCATTGGTTACAAAATCATAACCTGCAATTGCATTTTCATTAGTGTCTTCCAACTGATACGTATAACCAGGTGTTCCACCGGTTGCAGTTCTCGCAGTAATAGTAGCAGTAGCTATATTACAAGTGATTTCTGAAGTGATTTGTGCTGTGACCTCAACAGGATCAGGTTGCACAATTGTAAATGGTATTTCATCACCACAATCTAAGGTCGGATCAGCAGTTTGATTATCTATATCTCTAACATAAAGTGTGTAATCCCCTGGTCCCAAATTCACTGGAATTTCTAAGATAGATTCTGTGGAGTTTCCTAAGGTTGTAGCGAAGTTACTATCTAGGCTGTATTCATAACCGCTTGCTCCAAAATTATTCACTGCAATTGTAATTTTGCTATCCGTTAAGGCATTACAACTTACATCGGTAACTCCAACTAATCCAGCATTAAAACCTTGATTTTCATCAACAATCACCTTAATATCTTTAAATAGTGGACATTTTTCAGGGATTTGAGTAACTAGGATATCATCAATAGCTAAGTCATTTCCATCTTCAACTAAAGAATTGGTTTTAATCACCAAATCAAGTTCTGTATGGCCATTAGGATTTAAATCAATCGTAAATTCTTCCCACTTATCAGATTTAGGAATAACCCCGGTCAAATCTTCTGCAATAACAGCATCATTATTACTTGGGTCTACCAACTGAATTACAATATTTGGATCTCCTTTTAGGGGATTTGAAGTGGATTCCATAAGGTTATGCCCCCAAATAGAAACCTGTACATCTTGGTTAGGAAGAAAATCTTTTATAGGTTTTCTATAGATTACACCACCCATTCCGGCAACTCCACCAATGTTAATGGCTATAAAACGGCCTTCCGGATTACCAGTGTGATCTCTAACATCTACCCAGTCACCAAAATCAGTTGCGATTCTTTGTGTTACACTATATTCGCCATCATTAATTCTTGTATCATTTATATCTGATTGTGAGCCACAATTTCCACCAGGCATCTGATCTTCATAGCAATAAATCGAAGAATCAATACTTGGAATACTTGTATTTGGACCAAATCCAAAATCCTCTACCAGTAGAACACTAGGTGTTGCTGGTAGGTTACTAACATAATTAATTCTTACATCGTAAGTCCCTGGAGTAACTCCATTAAATACATTTTCAGATTGTTCCGTACCTCCATTAAGTTGGAAGGTATAGTCAAATGTTGAAGGTGATGCACTTACTGTAATATTTCCTGTACCATCACAATTATAAGCGACCGAAGCCCCAAGTTCAGGATCTTCAGGCCCTTCTTCAACAGTAATAGGCATAGGACCATAGAAACAGCCACTAGCATCTTTTATATACAATTCATATGTTCCCGGCATTAAATATTCAGTTGCTGAAGCCCCATAAGATGATCCTCCATTAAAACTATATTGATATGGTGCAGTTCCTCCTTGTGCATTCGTTATCCTAACATCTGCACCCTGAGTTGGGTTACACTCTACCAAGGCAGCAACATTAGCTGAAGCTGTTAACTCTTGAGGTTGTACTATAGTGTAAAACAACTTCACGTCACAACCCTGAGAATCTTTTACTACGATATTGTAGTTACCTGATAATAGGTTATTAAAGACATTTGAACCTTGGAAAGTTGCCCCTCCATCAATAGAATATCCTGTATAGTTCCCAGAACCTCCACCAGCAGTAATGGTAAGAGTTGATGTTGTACCATTACATAAAATATCTGTGTTTGAAGCGGAAACAGTTAGAGGTGGATCAGTGGTAATACTAATATCGTATTTAGCTTCACAATAACCTGCTCCCCCTATGTGATCCCTTACATATACATCATATTCCCCTGCAGTGGTAATCGTTACGGGATTTGTAGTGGAGAATCCTGTAGGTGTTACCCCATCAGGTACAATAACATATACATAATTCCCATCGCCACCTACTGCCGTTATGGTAACATCAGTAGATGTGCCGCAGGAAGAAATAGGATTCGCTGAAGCACTTACTTTCAATTCCGGATCAACTGTAATTGATTTCGTGTCCTTACAATTATTTTCATCAGTTACAGTAACCGTGTATGTTCCCGGATCAAGATCCTTAAAAATTCCTGTTGTATTGGTTAAACCTCCATTCAAAGAATAGCTTAATACTCCCGAACCTGTTCCTGTTGTAACCGTAGCTGTAATGGTTAACCCTACAGCCTCATTATAGCAAAGATCATTTGCAGTAAGGGTCAACTGCGGAGCAATTGCCGGTTTAATTGTAATTGTAGTAGAGACAACATCACATTGATTGGCATCAGATAC
Source organism: Galbibacter sp. (assembly GCF_048266365.1). Classification (NCBI taxonomy): domain Bacteria; kingdom Pseudomonadati; phylum Bacteroidota; class Flavobacteriia; order Flavobacteriales; family Flavobacteriaceae; genus Galbibacter; species Galbibacter sp. The sequence continues at coordinate 15,918 of NZ_JBLWZP010000008.1, forward strand.
TTCAACAGTATAATCTCCAGCAAGCAGTCCTGAGAAAAATCCAGTTCCATTGCTTACTAATAAATTCCCTCCCGTATCATATAAATCATAAGTATAACTACCCCAACCTCCGGAAGCAATGATAGTTATTGTTCCAGGGGATATTGTACCTGTGTTGGTACAACTTTCATGAGTAACCTCTGGTAAACTTAAAATTAATGGTGTTTGCGGCTCTTCAACAGTAACCTCACTTGAATCTGTACAGTTTGTCGTGTTGTCTGTTACTGTAATAGTATATTTTCCGGCAGCTAATCCAGTTAAATCAACGGTATTTCCAATTTGGTCAATCCCATTATCAACTGTTGCACCTGTATCATTAGTGATTGTATAATTGTAATTCACAGAAAAACCACTTACCGTGAATTGAATTTTACCATCAGAACCACCTACACAACTGGCATTGCTAATTAATTTGCCTACAACGTTAATTGGTGTTAAAGCTGGAATAGTTAGATTTTCTTCATAAAAGCATCCTTTTTCATCAGTAACTCTAAATCTGTAGGTAACTCCAGCGGCTAAATCCTCAAAAACAGCATTAGTTTCGTTATCCTTAACCTCAGTAGCCGGACTTATAATTTCGTACTTAATCGCACCCGACCCACCTGTTACAGAAAGACTTACATCTGAGTTGTTCGCAGGACACTGGACCGTACTCATGGTAAAATCAATATCTGTAGGTGGTGTTAATGGGTCAAATGTAATCTCGTCTGATTGTTGTATACAATCCGGGCTATTTTTATCCCTATAACTAGGAGTATATGTGCCTTCGGTTAAACTACCAAACACAGGGCTATCTTGCCAAGTCACTCCGTCAATTGAATATTCAAAGGTACCCGATCCTCCAGTTGCATTGGAGAATGTAATTTCACCAAGAGTTAAACATGTATAATTACTTGATGGACCGGAATCAGCAGAAATTTGAACTCCTTCATCAATGGTTATATATGTTTCAAAATCACAAACTCTATTTCCTTTTTCACCTCTAACAATAACGGTATATTCGCCTGGTGCTAAATTTGCAAAATTTGGTGTTCCAATAAAATTAACACCATCTAAACTATAAGAAACATTATACTTTTGGTCATTAATCATATTTATAGAAATACTACCGTCATTTGAATCAAAGCAAGTTTCATCTGTAGGATTGACCTCAAACTCCATTACTGGTTCAACGATAATGGTAACATGATTTGAAAAACTGTAGCAGTTATTTCTATCAAAAACAACGTAACTATAGGTTCCTTGTTCACCTAATTTAACATCAAAAATTTGCCTTGTTTGCCCAACTCCCTGCATTTCCCCAGCAGGAATATCGTTTACGCTATTATAACTAATCGCTGGAGCGGTTGCCCCTACTGCTGGTTCATAACTCCAAATCGCATAGGTGTGTGGTGTTAGACCTCCCTCAGATTGTACCTGTATATTTCCTTCTTTACAGGTTACATTTTGAGAAACCTCCGCTGTAATAGTTAATGGAGCTGGTGGTATTATTGTATAATCGTGTGAAAAGGTACAGCCATCCTCTGTTGTAACCTCTACAGTATATGTGCCTGGATTAAGGTCGTTGAATTCATGGTGATTGTCATCAACTGCTTCTTGCTTATCAACGATGTCAGCTGTACCTGTGCCATTTTTTAAGACATATGTATACCATCCTCTTACATCTCCTACGTTGATGCTAAAGGATCCTTTATCAGTATTACACGTGGGATTGGTAGTGGTAACTGTAACATTAAAATTACTTTTGGTAATGACTTTATTTTCAAATTTAAATAAACATGGTTGTCTATCACCAGCCTCCACATCTAAATCTGCTTGGCGGATGTAAACATTATAAGTTCCTGGATTTTCAATTTCGAATGAACCGACATCTTGCCAAGTAGCAGAATTAGGATTAAAATTAGCACTAGCCAAGGCTATTGCATACTCATAACCCGAACCAACATTTGTGATATCTATGCTCCCATTTGTTTTACAAATGATATTCTCTGTTGTAATTTTAGGATCAACGGCGTTTTCATAAGCCTTAAAATAATAACGATTAAAACAATTATTTTGATATCGAACCTCCAAACGATACTCACCTGGGCCAGAAAGCAAATATTGGTCTACGGTGCCTACTTCATTCCAATCACAAGAGCTATCCTTAGTAGGACAATTATCTATAATTGAAGTATGTTCACAACTATCATCTAATTTTTGCCAACTAAACTCTATTGCATCCGGAAAACTAACATTAAGCATCCTGTCATCGTTTGTACCACACAAGAAAAATTTAGGTAATTGGGTTCCATCATTTGTACACGTTACAACCTGATCTGCATAGGGAATTAATGGGTTTGTTTCAGTATTTCCTCTATAGACTAAATGAATAATCTCCTCAAAATCCTTGCAGTCCTCAGCATCTGTTTCTTTGGTAACTTTATAGGTGCCAATATTTGTGGCAGTATAGGTCACCCCAGTTTCACCAGTAAGTATTTCAAAAGTTCCACTACCATTATCTTTATACCACTGATAACGGTCATAACCCGCACCTGCCGTTAAAACAGCAGTTTCTCCACATAATTCTAGTGTGCGTTCAAAGCTTCCACACTGACTAAGGTCCGGCAAAAAGTTTGAGGATCCCGGAATTTCGAATAAACAACCTGTTAATCCGAGAATACTTAGGTCATTAGTAATTTCATTGTTATTCAAAACTCCTTGATAGGAAGCATAACCCAGATTACTAATTATGTTGGAACAGGCGTCCCTTAGCTTATCACAGTCGGGCTGTACGCGAACATTCATTCGAATTGTATAGTCCTGTTCGATTGTTACATTATCGTCGCCCCCTCTTTCTTTCTCCACATAAATATCCGGAATTGTAAAAACTATAGTATTGCTATCGAAGTCATAATCATAGGTGATTTCATGCAATACTCCATTAGCCCAAATAGGTTCAGGCAAGACAAGTTGCTCTTCAAGAAAATCAACATTTAGTGGAAGTACATCCCGTATTGTAAAGTTGGCTCCATCATCATTCCCGATATTATCGAAACTAAGGGTATATTGTATGTATTGTCCTAATTCTACCTGTTGACCTTGAATAGAAACATTATCCAAATTATAAACTCCCTTGGCCAATTTGATGTCTGGTTCTATGATTTCTACATCGAAGGAGGTGAAAAATATGTCATATTTATCCTGAGTAGACATTGCTCGCAGTGTAACCCCCGTTTCATCATTGGGAATAACACTATTGTTGGAGTTACTTATTTCAAACAAATCAACATCCCAACCCAGTGTGTTTTCACTATTAGGGTTTCGGTTTGGATTAATTACACCTCCATTACCATTTGTCTCTGATGAAATACTTCCATTGAAAAAATTATTCCAAGGATTTACACTATTGGAGATATTAGTGAAAGTAGACCTACCGTCCGCCTTGATTCCAAGTTGATCACCGCCAATTCCACGATCTCCTTCTAAGGTCATAACCCCCATCTTCGCATTTACCGGAAAGCCCTCAGGTAATGTCCTAAACCCTTTAACCGGGATATCTAATGATTCTTTCGATTTAATCCCGGCATAACCATCAAAAGTTGTAATTTTTTTCCCAACCATAGTTGGGTTTTCGTAGATAATTACCAAAGACCATCCACCTGACATCCCGCCACGAATTCCATAACTAGAATCCTTTGTTTCTCCATAACCTGAGCTTGCTCTAATATTAGCCACAATATACTCACCATTAGGATTGGATAATCCTTGAACTATAGATGTTACATCTTTATAACATGCATAAGGGCTGTAATCTTTAAAATCTGAATCATCAGAACCATCAAAAAGTATCTCCTCAGCAATTAAATTAGTATAATTACCCCCCGGAGTTTTAAATTTTACTTGATTCCAATCGTCCTCTCGTCCACTGTCTTCATCTTTTCCTTCATTGTACTTATAAACGGCGGACCAATAGAGTCCTGCATAAACCACTTTACTACAACCCATATTTGGGATGTCTAAATCCGCGCTACTTGAGCTGAAAGTTGAATTATCCCCATCAATATCAATGTATTGCATATTAAGATCATCATTGCTCTCACTTCCATTGTAGGGTTGATTTGGACGTGCCATTTTTCCCTTATCTCGGTTTATAATATTATTACCAATAAAGGTGATGTCGCCTTTGATGTTGTCCTGGTATCGGACCTCAAAGTCTTTTTTTACTTGTGCAGTTATAGCAAAAATGCCTGCAAAGAATATGCATGCAAAAAGGGTGTAGAATTTCAGTGTAAAGTAGTTTCTTGTCATAGCTTAAGTTTTGGGGACTTGTTACTATTTGTAAATATGTTTTTGTCGAATAACTAAATATGCTTAAGTACTCTTAATAGGCATAATCCAAATGTCATTTTTAAAATTAACGTTAGACTTATAACTCTTAAGCGCACTGCTCCAATTGTCAAATTTCCTTAGGTATACATATTTGTATTTATTTTTCGGGTTTGTATAAATCTCGGCATCATAACCATCCTTTTTTAATTCTGCAATATACCGATCGGCATTTTTATAATTAGCAAATACATTTGCAATGATGTAATATTGTTTACCAGAGTTTGTGTTTAATTGATTGGCAATCTCTGTGTTGCTATATCCTCTCTTGTCAGAATTAAAGATTCTGTTTACATAACGATCTAAGCATTGTGAAAGTCCGTTTTGTAAATAACTAGTATCAAATGCATCCTGTTTGTTATAGCTAGCAAAAGTTTCATCCTTATCATTAGCTAATCGCTGTTTATTCTGACTTCCACTATCTACCTCGGAGTAATCAGCATTGTTCTCACCGTTTGAATTGCTCGCGTAGGCTGAGGTAGAGCTACCTTGGTATGCATCTTTGTCATTATCGATATGAAGCACCCACATATCCCCTTGGTAACGATCCTTAAGATCCGTTTTGTAATTCCTTCTCGCTTCACCTACGGTGTTGTATCGCTCTATATAAACATAGTTTAAGCCGTTGTGAGAGAAACTACCAACATTAATTCCTTTATCACTTAATTCATTTATAAAAGATCGCGTGTTATTATCGTCCTTAAAGACGTTGGCAATCACGTAAGCCCCATCATCTACATTGGTTAAGGTTGTAGCTGTTGAAGCAGTTAATACTTTACTGGAGCCTACGCGAGGCTTGCCAACGGGTTTTGGGGAAACCCTAGTTCGCTTGTTTTGCGATTGAATATTATCGTTTGTATGTGTTTTGCCAGAACCATTAAGATGAACAAAATCAGTTTGATGCTTTTGTTCCGCTGCTGCATAGGCCTTTTCATCAATGTCCTTCAACATATTCACCACATCCTTCTTCACCTGATTCTGGTTCGGATTAGTTTTATTGTCATTAATGTATTTTAAAATGAAAGCAAAACGCTTATTCATGTCATTCTTTCTAGCCTCCTCAATAGAATCCTGGCGAAACATCATTTCATCAATGATCATGTTGTTCTCATCTACTAAGTTTTGAAGCCTTGCAATTTCAGCATCCTTCCCGGTTAGAGAGTCTTTAGGCTCCTCTTCAAGCACCAACAGATTTTCATCATCCAACAAGTCCTGATATACTCTGTTTTCTGTAAGAATAGCCTGGAAGGAATAAGCAAAGTTAATCTCATGAGTTACGCCGAAGTTTGAAATCTGATCACGGATTCCCTTCTCAATTGTATAACCTAATGAAAGTCGTTTGGTTAAGTTAAAACCAACACCTGCTGCTACGCCATAAAAGTCATCATAACCTCCTTGAATCCACCCCAGTTTAGGCATGTCCAAAATTAAACTTCCTGAAAACGCAATGTCCTCATCTCCCATTCTTCTTGCCCTAGTCAAAGCGCTGAACCTGGCGTTCTCCAACATACCCACACCATTTTCAAACCGATTGGTATACATTAGGTGTGCTGTGAAAGTTTTATCACCAAACTCAGTCAAGGTTTCACTAGTTTTAAAATTGTAATCAAAGGCATCCTCCGCGTATAAGCCTACATCAAAACTACCGATGGAAAGGTTAATACCAGGTTGGAACGTAAGTAGTGAACCGTTTTGCAAATCTGCGATAGTCGGGTCATTAGGTTGGTTAGGATTGATATTACTTTTATCCACCCCGCTATTGTAATAAGACAGGTTAAACCCGAAAGTCAAATTGCTTTTCTCAGACAAACGGATCCCATAGGCGTAATTCGCTATAGCACCGAAGTTGGCAATCGTTCCAAACTTTTGATGGTAAATACTTAAACCAAGTCCCGTACGGTCGCCAATTCTACCGGAATAGCTTCCTAAATAGGTTTGGTAATTATCGTCAAAACTAACCCATTGATTACGGTGATAGAGGTTTAAATATGAATTATCCTCATTGACTGTTGAAAAAGTCGGATTGATTAAAAACCTATTGAATTTCAATAGGTTTTGTGAAGGAATATCGATAGAAGCCACAGGAACATCCTCCTGTGCAAAAGCACCGGTGCAATACATAAGTAGCAGTAGGATTATTCTAGATAATGTGGACTTCATTAATTTTTATCTTATAAGGGTAATCGTTCCTTGTTTAAGGGTTTCTTTTCCTTTAGTTATACTGTAATAATATATTGGGGGTTGACCTCCACTTTGGTTTATGCTAGAGGATTCCGGCCAGTTGTTCTGGTACTCATTAGTAGAGTAAATCCTAGTCCCCAGTTGCGAATAAATATTCACAGTCACCTCCTTTTGATAAGCATAAGAGTTAGGTATAATCCATAGATCATTAAACCCGTCACCATTAGGCGTAATTACATTAGGGATTGCATAACTCTCCAAGCTGGACACCTTAAATGTTTTTGTCAGTTGGCATTGACCAACTCCAGCTACCAGAGTATACTCACCTTCCTCTTGAATGGTAATACTTCTTTCACTTCCAATAAGTTCATTCATAGCATCAAACCACTGATATGAATCTCCACCGGAAGCTGTAACCGTTTTGGTTTGACCTTCTGGAATAACAACCAAGTCAGAGACATTAAGTTGTACAACCGAAGGACTTATGTCCTCAATGGAAAAGGAGTTTGAACTTAAAGTACATCCATACGCGGTAATTTCTAATTGATACTCCCCGCTTAGATTTGTGGAAAGTTCGCTGCCTTTTTCAGTAAGTTCTACGCTGTTCCTAAACCAGCTATAGTCGAACTGCTGATCTTTTACAGAAGACTGAATCACGATGCTGTTTCCGTTTTCACAACGTATATTGCTCTCTGCAGTAATATTAACCGTTAACGGCAAACTTAAACTTACTTCAATCGGATCGGAACTTAATTTAATACCGCCTTCGATAACGACCCGAAGTGCGTAGGTCCCATTTTTACGAGCATCTGCAATAGAAAGTGTTCTTTGGGTTGCCCCACTAAGTTCTTTATTGTTATAAATCCACTGATAAGAGAACTTATCAAGCGTGGTCAGTCCAAGACCAAAAGTTTCCTCTCCCTTTACCGCGGTAATGGAGCCCAAACTTAGTTCTGTACTACTGCTTACACATGGCGTATAAGAGCTGGCCTGAATACTTGCGATATATGAGTCAGGTTCTTGTATACTTACCTTATCGGTTGTACGTTTCACTATACAATTGTCATGTTGTGCGATGGTTACATAATAATCACCGGCCACAGTAGCTTCAATGGTTTTGCCGGTTTCGCCTTCTAGTTTAGTTTCATTTCTAAACCATTGAAACGACGGGTTTATAGCGGTTGTTTCCACTGCAATTGACAAAGTTTCTTCCGGAAGCAATAAAGTTCCTTCCGCTAAAATGAGTTTGGATTCAAATGAACCTGCGGAAATGCTGACTTTGGAGGTTGTTTCTTTACATCCACCTTCGCGTTCCAAAACTACATAATAATCACCTGCAAATCCAGGGTCACTACCATCTACCTCCAAGGTATTTTGGTTGTTTCTTTGTAATAATACACCATCCTTATACCAAGCATAGGTAAGTTCGGGATCGTCTAAATCAGTTGTAAGTGTATAGGTTTCGCCCTCACAAAGCGAAAGCTCTTTTGCTCCGATGAGTTCAAACCCTATAGAGTTCTCTATGTTCACCTCAACCATATTTGAAGCCGTACTAGATGAACAATAAGAACCGTAATCGATTTCTGCAAAATAAATTCCAGGTTCAGTGACCTCTAATGAAGGGCCATGCTCTCCAGGTATGAGTTCAGCGTAGTTATACCAATTATATGATGCTTCATTTGGGTAATTATCTACCTCCAAAAAAACAGAGGTACCGTCACAAACAGAGGCTTCTTCGAAATTATTAACCACCAGAGGTTCAGAGACTTTTATGGAGTACGCACCAAAAGGATCACTAGCCGGACTGATCTGTGCCGGACTGGTACTGCGCCAACGCAATCTGTAATTTTCACCCGATACCGTATTGGGTAATCTCAGGTCTGTGATTTCAATTTTAAATGTTGCGTTTTTATCTGATAATGTAGCAATTGTTGTGGGGGAAGTGAAGCTGCCACTGGCATCAGAAAGTTCAATAATGAATTGATTGTCAGAGTTTACAATTGGATTTGGATTCCAAACAAGCTCCACAGGAAATTCATTATGATCTGCTGTTACACAGGCATCCGTAAATCCTAGTGTAGGTTTTTTCAACTCTTGCGCACCGAGTGTCATGCCAGTCACAGTGAGCATCAGTAGGGAGAAACGAATAGATTTTTGGGTAAAAGTTCTATTCATAAGTTTTTGATTTAAATTTGGGTATGTGTCATCATAAAATTCCACAATAGAAATCAAAGTTAGCTGTTTTTTTATACAATTTTAGGAGTTTGTGGTGAAAGCATCATTTATAGATGCCAAGTTCAATTTTGTTATAGTAAGGCGTTTAAAAAGTATAAAAAATACCAATTGGTTTGTTAATAAAGCTGTTGAAAAGTCGGTTTTTAGAGTTTCAAAAACGCTTAAAATTTTGAATTAATAATGCACTTCAATACTTGAATTTTAAGTTTTGTTTTTGTTTATCAATGATAAATACACATTGCTGCAAAAATTCCTTAATTTTGCAGTCTATTTAGTTTTTAAATTTATGGCAGAAGAAGGAAAATCTTTAAATTTCATCGAACATATCATTGAAAATGACCTCAAAGAGGGATTTAGTAAAGATGAATTACGTTTTCGATTCCCACCAGAACCCAATGGCTACCTCCATATTGGACATGCTAGCTCTATTTGTTTAAATTTTGGGTTGGGTGAAAAATACAATGCACCTGTGAACTTGCGCTTTGACGACACAAACCCTGCTAAGGAAGAACAGCAGTTTGTGGATGCTATTAAGCGCGATGTAGAATGGTTGGGATATCAATGGGATGAAGAGCGTTATGCTTCAGATTATTTTGATCAATTATACCAATGGGCTATTGAACTAATCAAACAGGGAAAGGCTTATGTAGATAGTCAAACTTCGGAAGAAATTGCCACGCAAAAAGGTACACCTACTACTCCTGGACAGGAGAGTCCGTTTAGAAACCGTACTGTTGAAGAAAATTTGGAGCTTTTCGAGCAAATGAAAAATGGTGACTTTAAAGAAGGGGAGCACGTATTGCGTGCTAAAATTGACATGAAGGCATCCAATATGTTGATGAGGGATCCGATTATGTACCGTATTCTGCATAAGGCGCATCACAGGACGAACAATGATTGGTGTATTTATCCAATGTATGATTGGACTCACGGAGAGAGTGATTATATCGAGCAAGTATCCCACTCTTTTTGCACCTTGGAATTTGCGATGCACCGAGAACTCTATGAATGGTTTTTAGATCAGGTCTATACATCTTCGAAAGTAAAACCAAAACAACGTGAATTTGCCAGAAGAAATTTAAGTCATACCGTAGTTAGTAAACGAAAATTACTTCGCTTGGTTGAAGAAGGTGTTGTTAACGGTTGGGACGATCCAAGAATGCCTACAATTTCCGGTTTAAAACGTCGTGGATACACTCCTGAATCCATTAAAAACTTTGCCGATACTATAGGTATCGCAAAACGTGACAATTTAATTGATGTATCCCTATTGGAATTTCATGCTCGTGAGGATCTTAACAAAAAGGCACCTCGTATTATGGGTGTTCTAGATCCTTTAAAAATTGTCATCACCAATTACCCGGAGAATCAAGAAGAGTTACTTGAGGCAGAAAATAATCCTGAAGAAGAGGTGCTTACATTCAGAGAAGTCCCTTTTTCCAGAGAACTCTATATTGAGAAAGAAGACTTTAGAGAAGAAGCTAACCGCAAGTTTTTCCGATTAAAACTAGGTGGTGAGGTTCGTCTAAAAAATGCCTATATCATAAAAGCTGAAAAAGCAATCAAGGATGATCTAGGTAATGTTATAGAAGTACATTGTACCTATGACCCACTTAGCAAAAGTGGCAGTGGAACGCCTGAGAGTCAGCGAAAAGTTAAAGGTACCTTACATTGGGTGTCTATTAAACACGCGATTGAAGTTGAAGTTCGCCAGTACGATCGTTTGTTTACCGTGGCAGAGCCCGATAGACAAGGTGAAAAGGATTTCTTGGAGTTTATAAATCCAGAATCATTGAAAATAATCAAAGGATTTATAGAACCTAGTGTTGCCAGTGCTAAGGAAGGAGATCATTTCCAATTCCAAAGACTTGGTTATTTTAACATAGATCCGGAAAGTAATGCAGAAAAACTGGTGTTTAACAAAACCGTTGGACTAAGAGATACTTGGGCTAAACTAGACCAATAGTTCGAAATTATAGATCTTACCATAAGCACGCTTCGGCGTGCTTTTATATTTCTGTTAACATAAGCTGTTAAGAATAGGCTAAATAGGTTCAATTTTTAGTACAATCCCTTCAAATTTCGTAAATTAGGTATCAATAGGGGATTAATTTAATAAATAAAACTTTTTAGCTATGTCAAACCAAACAGGTAATACGTTATTAGCGCTCTTAACCGGAGCCGCAATCGGAGCAGGAATAGGAATTTTATATGCTCCGGATAGAGGGGACAAAACCCGCGAAAAAATAAGAAAAAACGCCAAATCTGCTCAAAAAGAATTGGAAAAACAACTTAAGACTACCAAAACGAAGCTCACCTCTCAAGCCGAGAAAACTAGGGCGAACTTTGAGAACAAATTGGAAGAAACTCTTTCTACTATGAGTTATAAGGCTGATGATATCTTAGTCGCGCTAGAGGCTAAATTAGAAGACCTAAGAACTCAAAACGCCAAGCTTAAGAAAGAGACAACTTCTAAATAATAGTTTATGGCACTGAATAATCTCTCAGAAAATGTTGAGGGGCTCCATACGAGTACTCAGGAGTTCATCGAGAAGAATTATGAGTACTACAGGCTTAGTATTTTTAAAAAATTAACCAAGGGCACCACGTCAATGATCACCTTTATGATCATTGGTGCGCTTTTGTTTGGTGCGCTACTATTATTGACCTTTGCCATCGCCCTCTTTATTGGCAGTTGGCTTGATAACCTAGGTCTTGGCTTTTTAATTTTGGGAGGCTTTTACATTCTTATTGCCGTGATTGTCTATTATGGATTCAGAAAAACCATAGAACGCAAAGTACTCATTAGAGCCTCTAAAGATTTTTTTGATAATGACTGATCCAAGAGATCACTAAACCGGATACCATGAAAATTTACACTTCATTTGATGAAATAGACAGGGATATTAAGGTGCTGAAGTTACAGAAGGAAATTTCTAAAGAAGAAATCAAACTTAGTTATAACAGTTTAAAAGACGATTTTAGCTTTTTAAACGTTGTAAGTAAAACGGCTGGTGCAGTTATCCAAAAAGCCCTAACCTTTAGGCTCTTGAGAAAATTGATAAAATAAGTCTACCACAAATAAGTAAACCCCCCACCTGCTGGGAAGTCTGCGCAGGCTTAAAACAGAAAACGTTGCTGTGAAGTATAATTCAGCAACGTTTTCTGTACTTTATGATAAGGCAAACCTTAACTTACTTTAAGCTTTCTCTATTGTTCGCCTTCTTTCTTTTTGTTGTGTTTTTTCATCGCCTCACCAATTTGGTTACTTGCAGTAAACGAAGCTACCATATTGTTAAGCATATCACTACCTGCCTGAGGAGAGTTCGGTAATAAAATAAGGTTACTGTTGGTCGTCTCTCCTATGGCTTGCAAGGTATCGTAATGCTGAGTAACCACAATCAGCGCTGAGGCCTCTTGGGAATTTATCCCCACCTTGTTCAAGACTTCAACGGACTCTTCCAAACCGCGAGCAATTTCACGACGCTGATCAGCAATACCTTGACCTTGAAGTCGTTTACTCTCAGCCTCTGCTTTTGCTTTTTCAACGATCAAAATTCGAGCGGCATCCCCTTCAAATTGAGCGGCGATTTTCTCGCGTTCTGAAGCGTTAATTCGGTTCATCGCATGTTTCACCTGTTGGTCAGGATCAATATCGGTTACAAGCGTTTTAATGATGTCAAAACCGTAGGCTAACATGGCTTCTTGAAGCTCAGCCTTAACTGCAATAGCAATATCATCCTTTTTGACAAAAACGTCATCCAATTTCATTTTAGGAACCTCTGCCCTTACCACGTCAAACACATAAGAGGTAATTTGCTCATGAGGATATTCCAGTTTATAGAAAGCTTCATAAACTTTTTCCCTAATAACAACGTATTGAACGGATATTTTGAGCTTTACAAAAACATCATCGAGAGTTTTCGTCTCTACGATAACATCAAGCTGCTGAATTTTAAGACTTAATCGCCCGGCAATACGGTCGACGATTGGAATTTTAAGTTGTAGTCCGGAATTTCGAATACTGTGAAATTTGCCGAAACGTTCTAGAGCAACAGCGGTTTGTTGCTTGACTATAAAGAAGGCGCTAAAAAAAACAATAAGGCCAACGAATGCTAACGGAATAAGAAGATACATCTGAATAAATTTTAGGTTAATTGCCGTTAAAATACAACTTTTAAAATTAGAATCTAAGCAAAATTCACTCAGATGTGTCTCTGGGTTGAAACCCTCAAAAAAATTAACCCAATACCTCTACTGCCTCCTGTATTCTAGCAATGGTTTGCTGCTTACCAATTAAGGCTATAATATCAAATACATGAGGACCTTTCATTTCTCCAACAAGTGCTAAACGCAGCGGTGGCATCACTTGACCAAATCCCAGTCCTTTCTCGGAAATCCAAGCTTTTACGGTGTCTTCAATGGTTTGTGAATCAAAGTCCTTAACATTGAAAATCACATTTGATACTTCCACCATATAGCCAGCTGTATGCTCCTTCCATTGCTTTTTTACCGCTTTTTCTTGGAAGGCATCAGGTGCTTTCAAGAAAAAATCGCCCTCTATAGCGAGTTCCTTAACAAAATTCACCCGTTCTTTCAATAGTCCGACTACTGCAGATAGGTAAGTTGTTTCAAGAACGGAGTCATCAAGATCAGCAGGTGCATCGGTAGCATTTTCCAGATAATTGCGAAGTTCAACTGCTAGATCATCATTAGATTTGTTTTGGAGATATTGGTGATTATACCATTTGGTTTTATCCGGGTCGAAACGAGCTCCGGATTTCTGTACCTTCTCTAATTCAAAGGCTTGAACAAGCTCTTCTAAATTAAACAGTTCCTGTTCTGTTCCGGGATTCCAACCTAAAAAGGCCAAGAAATTAACCACAGCCTCGTTATAATATCCTTCTTCTCTATAACCACTAGCCACCTCGCCTGTTTCAGGGTCTGTCCATTGTAATGGGAACACTGGGAATCCTAACTTATCACCGTCTCGTTTGCTTAATTTACCCTTACCAACTGACTTTAGAATCAATGGTAAATGTGCAAATTCAGGGGCATCCCATCCAAAAGCGCGATACAACAAGACGTGTAAAGCCATAGACGGTAACCACTCCTCTCCACGTATAACATGAGTAATGTCCATGAGATGATCATCAACGATATTTGCCAAATGATAGGTAGGCATTCCATCGCTTTTGAATAACACCTTGTCATCTAAAATATTAGTATCAATCGTTATGTTTCCACGAATCATGTCCTTTAACACAAGAGTCTCACCTTGAGGTGATTTGAAACGTATCACATAGGGATCCCCTGCACTAATTCGCTGTTGTACCTGCTCTTCTGATAAAGAAAGTGAATTTGGCAAGCCCTCACGAGAGGTCCAATTATATGTAAACTTGCCACCATCCGTCTCAGATTTTTCTCTTTGTGCATCTAATTCCTCCGGAGTATCAAATGCGTAGTACGCCCAACCACTACTCAAGAGTTGTTCAGCGTAGTTTTTATAGAGTTCCTTACGATCACTTTGGCGGAATGGGCCGTACTTCTCTTGAATATCAGCAGGAGAGTCAGGACCTTGATCATAAGGTATGTTCAACCATTTCAGCGCTTCAATGATATATGTTTCTGCGCCTTCTACATAGCGTTTTTGATCCGTATCTTCAATACGCAGAATAAAATCACCTCCATGTTTTTTGGCAAATAAATAATTGAACAAAGCCGTTCTAACACCTCCTATATGTAAAGGTCCTGTCGGACTTGGTGCAAATCGCACCCTAACGCGTGTACTCATCAGAATAATTTTTGGCAAAGATAACAGTTTTTATAGGGATTCTTAAAGAAGGTTTTTTAGGATTGATTAGTGTTAATAATACATTTTTCAAATGTAGTGGGAACTTTATTGAAACAAAAATAGTATCTTGAAATCCAAAATCGTTAAATCCCAGCAATGTGAAAACAAAAAACACCAGAAGAACATTTATTAAAAACTCCAGCTTGGCCGTAGCCGGACTAGGAATGTCAAACCTTATTACTGCCCAAAGCGCGAATGAACTCTTTAAAAATATTGCACCTAGTGACAGACTTAATTTTGGTGTCATTGGATGTAATGGAATGGGTTGGGCTGATTTGACCGCTCATCTTAAAATACCAGGTGTACAATGCGTCGCAATGGCGGATGTGGATCAAAGTGTTTTAGACAGAAGAGCTTCAGATTTAAAGAAGTTAGGACATAACAACAAAGTCTCCTTATATAAAGATTACCGGAAGCTATTAGAAAACAAGGATGTAGACGCTGTAATCATAGGTACACCTGACCACTGGCATTGTTTAAACTTTGTCGACGCTTGTCAGGCAGGTAAACATGTTTATGTTGAAAAACCGCTAGCAAACAGTATTGAAGAATGCAACCTTATGGTAAAAGCTGCCCAAAAGCACAATACCATCGCACAAGTAGGACAATGGCAAAGAAGTGGATCCCAATACAGAAAGGCAGCCGAATACATAGATTCAGGAGCACTTGGAAACATCCGTTTGGTAAAATGTTGGGCCTATCAGGGATGGATGAAACCAATACCTGTAGTTGCCGATAGTCAGCCACCACAGGGCGTTGACTACAATATGTGGTTAGGGCCGGCACCAAAACGGAATTTCAATCAGAACAGATTCCATTTTAATTTCAGATGGTTCTGGGATTATGCCGGAGGTCTAATGACCGATTGGGGTGTTCACGAAATTGATATCGCTTTAAAAATAATGAAGGTCTCTGCTCCAAAATCCATAATGGCTTCAGGAGGAAAATTAGCCTATCCAAATGATGCTTCAGAAACACCGGATACCTTACAAACTGTTTTTGAATATGAAAATTTCAATTTGCTGTGGGAACACGCAACCGGAATTAATCAAGGAAACTACGGAAGAACAGAGGGTATTGCCTTTATCGGTAACAACGGAACCTTAGTGGTCGACCGTCAGGGATGGGAAGTGATGCCGGAGTACAATTATAAAGATGGTAAACGTGACCCAAAAACATCTCAAATAGAATTGACTAAAAAATCCAATGAAGCACTTGATGATCATGCTCAAAACTTTGTTGACGTAATCAAAGGAAACAGTAAAGAACTTCATTGTAGCGTTGATAAGGGAGCTATTTCTGCGATTAATGCCCACATGGGAAATATTGCCTATAAGACCGGTGAAAAAATTTACTGGGACAAGGAAAAGAATCAGTTTAAAAACAATGATGCAGCTAACGAGCTCGTCAAAGCTCATTATCACAATGGATGGGAGTTACCAAAAGTGTAACTTTGGCATTCAGTGCTAAAACTAAATAAATAACTAACATAAACGGCAGTGTCTCCCTAGTGGAAACACTGCCGTTTACTATTACAAACAAATGCGTTTTACCCTTTTAATATACCCTTTGGTATACCATCTTTGTTTAGGTATAATGAATTGGTTTTTAAAAGAATGTAATTTTTTGTGACATATAAATACCCTTGATGGTCATTCCCGGTACCCCAAGAATTTTTCACTATATAGTACTCTCTATTATTTTGATCCTTTGCCTTTCCAACAATTTGCATTGCATGATCATCTGTAGTGGAATAATTATCAAAAGCTTGATTTCTCATGTCCTCGCTAATGGCCGATTCTGCTTTAGGTCCATTAAACATGGTTTGACGATCCTCAGCACTCATATCTCTATATGATACTTCAGGGACATAAGCGATTCCATTTTTCCAACTAAAATACTTTTCACTTACATCAGCCGCCCAACCTACAGTGTACCCTTCTTCTAAGGCATTGTCAATTATGGAGACAAAGTCGTTCATAGTTACGTTATAAGCGTAATCAAAGCTCCAGTTATCCGGAACAGGAATAAAAACTTCTTGATATAAAGGCTCATGACCTAAAGCGACCAACTCGACAAAAGATTCTGCTTTTACACCAATAACCTCATGTGCAAAGGACTTAGGAGTATATGTTTTCCCTTGATATTCAAATGATTCTGGTACCGCTCCTAAATAACTGTCTAAAATTGCAGTAAAGGCAGTTAGCCAATTTGGCGTTAGAGTTCCATTCTTATTCTGAATGATCCCGTCCAAAAACCCTTTAAGTGCAGATTGCATTTCACCAAAACGGTTGATATCAGTGCCATAATTCAGGCCGGTATAAACTTCCTGCGGCAAGGCACCGTATTGCTGATAAATATTTACAACATCATGTAAAAGTCCTCCATCACCCCAATTCAGATTACCGTGCATTCTCACATAATTCTTTGCCTTTTCAATATACACGCAACGCGCGGTGTAAATCTCTGAAATATCCACCGCTTGTTTTCCTTCGCGAAGCATTTCAGATTCTAGTAGTGCATTTCCGGCATAACTCCAACAAGTCCCACTGCTTCCCTGATTTTTTATAGAAGTTCGTTCCAAATTCATAACGGGTTTAAAAATAAAACCTTCCTTAGCTGCAAGTGAAGTGTTATTCTCTAAGGCATTTATGAGATCGTCCTGAGCGTGAACTCCTAGAGTCAGCAAGGCCAACCCCGCCGCTAAACATATTTTTTTCATCGATTACTATAGTTTAATTTAACGGCCCAATTTACAGAATTATCACAAAAAGGGCTCATAATTTTATAATTTAATTTTCCCTGCGATGTTGATAAAACCATAAGAAATACGGATCTGAGAGAAATTATATGATTGCACAATCAAATCCTAAGGCACACCTGATGCAGTTTACAATTTAAACTCTGCCCAAAGCGGATAATGGTCGGACAACAAATAAGACAAACTGAGCTTCGATATATCTCTATTTGTCAAAGCTTTACCTACAAAATCATAGTTTCCACCATCAATAAATTCAAGCGATAATTTAGGTTGATTCCCAGAGCCGTTAAACCAGGCGATCTGATCGTAGTATTTGGTCTGATTAAAAATGGATCGTGTTGTATTATCATTCTGTAGTTCCGCAGGAATATACAAGCCTTCAGAAAGGAAGGTTCTATCCAATAAATCTCCCCTTTGATCGATATTAAAATCACCCAAAGCGATAAGGTTTTGATGGTAGGCATGTATGTCTGATGACCAATCTGAAAGCCATTTTGCTATTCCCTTTAGTTCCTTAATCCTATCGGATGATTTTTTACCATACAGAATATGCAAAGTAACCAAGATGAAGGTTTGTGTATTAGAGCGGAAGGATACAGCGTAGGGGGTGCGCACAAATTGTTCGTCAAGTGCTTGTTGACTTGCTGTTTGGGTCCATTCATTTGGAACTACCAATTCTCCGGCTAATCCTGAAAGTTGTACACGCCGAGTATCAAATAGATAGGCCATCCGCTCTCCATTTCCTGAATCTCCTTTGGTTACATCTGTTAGTATTAATGACCAGTTATCCCCTAATATTTTCAAGGTATCCCGAAGAGCCCGTATATTGGCCTTTACTTCTTGAATCGCAATAACATCAAATCTTTGAATAATCTCAGCGATACATAAAATCGATTGTAAATCCCGTTTGGGACTGTCCTCTTCTTCACTGACCCACTTTCGGGTAAGATTACCGAATGCACGAATGTTCCACGTGGCGATCAACAAGTTTCTGTCCAATTCCTTGAATGGAATTTTAAGGTCAAGATCTTGTTTCAACAGCTCAAGGTTTTGCTGAACTTCAATTGGTGGGATATCAAATATAGTTGGCATCTTATAAATTTACACTTTTTTGACGTACCTAAGTGATACTGATGTATTTAAAGCATAATTCATCGCTAAAATAACATGAATTAAACGAAAACTTAACAAACCCGTTGCCTTTTAAGATCCCGGGAGGTTAATTGATAACGTTAAAACTTCTTTGATTTCCCTCAATAGAATCCGAATCGAATACCAACAATGCCAAACAAATTGTATTTTTAACTTCTAATGTCTAAACTTATACGTTAAGATTCTATAAATGAATACATTAAAAGAAATACACCATAAATTATCCTTGTTTTTACGCAAGTACTACTTCAATGAACTTTTGAAAGGTCTCTTTCTGTTTATATGTGTGGGTTTGTTGTATTTCATAGCAGTTGTGTTACTGGAATATTTTCTTTGGTTAGATACTACTGCACGACTCCTTTTATTCTGGACATTTGTGGGCATTGAATTTCTCTTGTTTATCAAATTCATCTGTATTCCACTATTGTATTTATTCAAACTCAGAAAAGGGATTGACTATAAAGAAGCTTCTAAGATTATAGGAAATCATTTTCCAAAGGTAGGCGACAAACTTTTAAATCTATTACAACTCGCCGAGGACAAGAAACAATCAAATTTATTACTGGCCAGCATTGCGCAAAAGGGCGAAGATCTAAAACCCATCCCATTTCAACGCGCCGTCAGTTATAAGAAGAACTTAAAATATGCCTATTACGCCGCCATTCCGGTTCTTAGTATTCTGGTGGTAGTGCTTATTGGAAAAATCAACACCTTCACGGATAGTTATAAACGAGTTGTCGACTACCAAACCGCGTATATCCCTCCTGCTCCCTTTGAATTTTTGATTGTTAATGATTCCCTTAAAACCCTAAAAGGAAAATCTTTTACCCTAGAAGTGCAAACTACGGGAAGTAAGATTCCACAGGACATACAAATTGTCATCGGTGATAAGCAATTTTTTATGGAAAAAGCCAGCAGTGGCAAGTACCAATACAGGTTTCAACAACCCGTAGAAAACACTAAATTTGAATTACTGGCCACCGATGTGACTTCCCTGCCCTATGAGCTTGAAGTCATTCCGACACCAAGTTTACTGTCGTTTAAAATGACCTTAAATTATCCCGATTATACAGGTAAAAGTACTGACACCATAAAGAGTACCGGAAATGCCACCGTTTTAGAAGGAACAGAGATCCATTGGGCCTTTAATGCGGAAGATACAAAGTCTGTTTCTATAGCTCTTCAAGACAGCACCCATATCTTATCCAACAGAAATCAGCATTTTTCGTTAAGCAAACAAATTTTCATCAACTCCTCTTATACGGTGGCAACAAGCAATGAACATCTCAAAAACTTTGAAAAGCTAAACTTCAACATCGCAGTAATAAAGGACAAACATCCCTCCATAAAGGTTGAAGAGCATATTGATAGCAGTGCTATAAATCGAAAAATCTACACAGGTGCTATAAGTGATGATTATGGTATTGGAAAATTAGAGGTTCACTACAAAAACCTGGCTAACGATAGTCTGTTTACGGCAGACATTCCTGTTATGGGACAAACCGTTGATCGTTTTGTATACGAATTTCCAATGGGCCTAAAGATTAAAGAATCCGAGGACTATGAATTCTATTTTCAAGTAACTGATAACGATGCTTTAAGAGGTGGAAAAGTAAGTAAAAGTCAACGCTTTCACTATAGAAAATTAAGCAACAGCGAACTTCAGGATAAACAATTGGAAAATCAAAAACAAACCATTGACCAATTGCAAAACACTATCGAAGAATCCCAACTACAAAAGAAACAGTTAAATGAAATTAACGACATTAATAAGCAAAAGAATCAACTTAACTTCAACGATAAGAAAAGAATAGATCAATATTTATCTCGTCAGCTTCAACAAAATGAAATGATGGAGAAGTTTCAAAACAAGCTCAGTGAGAACCTCAGTCAATTTCAAAAAAATAATGATGAAAAGTCTGAATTCAACAAGCTACTTAAGGAGCGATTGGAAAGACGACAGCAGCAACTCAAGGAAAATGAGAAAATGATGGAAGAGCTCGCAAAACTTACCGATAAAATCAACAAAGAAGAACTCAGCAAGCGCCTAGAAGAAATGGCCAAAAATCAGAACAACAACAGTAGGAGTTTAGAGCAAATTCTTGAACTGACTAAGAGATACTATGTACAGGCCAAGGCTGAAAAACTAAAAAAGGATATTCTTTCAACTGCCAACCAACAATCAGAGTTGGCAAAGAAAGAAAATAGCCAAAGCGCAGACCAACAAAAACTCAACTCGCAATTTGAGCATATTGAGCAGGAGTTGGATCAACTTCAAAAGGAAAATGAAGCGCTGAAGAAACCCATGGAAATAGGAAGGGATAAGACTCTTGAAGAACAAATTAAAAACCATCAAAGGGAGGCAATTAAACAATTGGAGGAGCCGAACTCAAAGCAAAATGCACAAGAATATCAAAAAAAGGCAGCTGATAAATTAAAGGAATTGGGTAATAGCATGAACCAAAATATGCAGTCTGCAAACCAGGACAGTTTACAAGAGGATACTAAAATGCTAAGACAAATTTTGGACAATCTTGTACTGTTTTCTTTAAAGCAAGAAAGCCTAATGAAAAGCATTGGAGTCCTCAAGGAAACAAACACAAACCTATCGGTATATTTAAAGCAGCAGAACGATCTAAAATCTGTATTTGAACATGTTGATGATAGTCTCTTCACCCTTTCACTTAGACAGCCAAAACTTACAGAACAAATTAATGCTAACGTCAATGATGTGTATTATAATATTGACAAGGCTCTAGCGGAATTTGCAGAGAATCGTTCATACCAAGGAGTATCCTATCAGCAATATGCGCTTACAGCAACGAATACCTTAGCGGACTTTTTGAGTGATCTCTTAGATAATATGCAAGAAACTTTATCTATAGGTTCCGGTAATGGTTCTCAAGATTTTCAATTGCCGGACATAATCCAATCACAAGGACAATTAAACCAAGAGATGAAAAATGCCATAGAACAACAGCAGAAAAATCAACAAAGTGGCAAGGAAGGATCTCAAGGAGAAGCAAAAGGAGAAAACCCTACTGAAGGTCCAGGTGGTGAAGCCATGTCCGAAAAATTATTTGAAATCTACAAACAACAACAATTTCTTAGAAATGCTTTAGAACAGCAACTCGACAAGTTCAATAAACCATCGGATAAGCTTACTTCAAAAAAATTAGTTGAAACCATGAAGCAACTAGAAGAAGATTTAATAGAAAAAGGATTTACCAAAGCCAATGAACAAAAAATGTTGCAACTTCAGCATCAATTACTAAAATTAGAAAATGCTGCCGTGCAACAAGGTCAAAAACCAGAACGAGAAAGTCATACAACCGAGCAAGAATTTACCAATCCTACAAAAAAGTTAAGCCCTGAACTTCAACAATATTTAAATGAAGTTGAAATATTAAACAGACAAAGCTTACCTTTGCGGCGAATTTATAAAGAAAAGGTGAACACCTATTTTAAAACAGATGATTAATTTTCATTACGAAACAGATTTTATAATTGACAATCCAGTTCAGTATAGTAGTTGGATAGAAAATATCATTTTGTCAGAATCCAAAAATTCTGGAGAAGTGAATTATATTTTTTGTGATGATGATTACCTCTATAAAATAAATGTAGATTACCTAGATCACGACACACTTACAGATATCATTAGTTTTGATTATTCTGATCACACCACTATTCAAGGAGATATATTTATTTCCATACAGCGTGTTAAAGAAAATGCCGAGGAATTCAATGTGACTATAGAGAATGAACTTCGAAGAGTTATGGCTCATGGCATCCTACACTACTGTGGATATAAGGATAAAACCGAAGAAGATACTAAAATAATGCGACAAAAAGAAGAAGAAAAAATCGCCTTATTTAAATAGACTCCCCAATCAATCCCATATAGAACAAGGCTTACCCCAGCTGTTTCACGTGGAACAACAAAAAAACAACTATGGAACAAAACATCCTTTGCGCCTCGCATTGGATACTGTTTTAAATTTCGTTTTTTTGCAAAACAAATAGAAAGTAAAAAAACCCAAATTTATGTTTGATAAAGAATATGATGTAATTGTTGTAGGTGCAGGTCATGCCGGTTCAGAAGCTGCCGCAGCTTCGGCAAACATGGGCGCCAGCACCCTACTGGTAACAATGAACCTTCAAAACATAGCACAAATGTCTTGTAATCCGGCCATGGGTGGAATTGCTAAAGGACAGATTGTAAGAGAAATTGATGCCATGGGTGGATATTCTGGAATTGTTACTGATAAAACAGCAATACAATTCAAAATGCTCAACAAATCAAAAGGTCCTGCGATGTGGTCTCCAAGAGCACAAAGTGACCGTATGCGATTTGCAGAACAATGGCGTTTAATGTTAGAACAAACACCAAATGTAGATTTCTATCAAGAAATGGTGTCAGGTCTTATAATAGAGAAGGATATTATAAAAGGCGTTCGAACTTCATTAGGAGTTGAAATAAGATCTAAAGCCGTTGTACTTACAAACGGAACTTTTTTAAATGGACTTATCCATATTGGAGATAAACAATTTGGAGGTGGTCGTGCAGGTGAAAAAGCCGCAACAGGAATAACCGAAGAACTCGTTAGATGTGGATTCGAATCTGGCAGAATGAAAACTGGAACACCCCCTAGAGTAGATGGTCGTTCTTTAGATTTTAGCAAAATGGTTGTACAACCAGGTGATGAAAATCCAGAAAAATTTTCGTACACAGATCTCACAAAACCCCTAACTCATCAACGAGATTGTCATATGACATATACTAGCCCCCTAGTTCATGATTTACTTAGAGAAGGTTTTGATCGTTCGCCAATGTTCAATGGAAGAATCAAAAGTATAGGACCGAGATACTGTCCATCCATAGAAGACAAAATAAACAGATTTGCAGATAAGGATCGTCACCAAATGTTTATAGAACCAGAAGGATGGGATACGGTTGAATATTATGTCAATGGTTTCTCAACTTCATTACCAGAGGAAGTACAATTCAAGGCGCTAAGATCTGTAGTAGGATTCGAAAACGTGAAGTTCTTTAGACCAGGTTATGCTATAGAATACGACTACTTCCCTCCTACACAATTAAAGCATAGTTTAGAGACTAAACTGGTAGAAGGTTTATATTTTGCGGGTCAAATTAATGGTACTACCGGATACGAAGAAGCAGCTTCTCAAGGTTTAATCGCTGGAATAAACGCAGCTCTAAAAGTTCAAGAAAAACCAGAGTTTATATTACAAAGGAACGAAGCTTATATAGGAGTATTAATAGATGATCTTATTACAAAAGGAACTGAAGAACCATATCGTATGTTTACTTCTAGGGCGGAATATCGTACCCTACTTAGACAAGATAATGCTGATTTACGTCTTACTCCTAAAAGTCATGAAATTGGACTAGCGTCAGAAGAACGATTAAAACGAATGGAAGAAAAACAAAAAGCTTCCACTGCATTTGTACACTTTTTTAGAGAAACAAGTGTTAAGCCTGAAGACATAAATCCAATATTAGAATCAGTCGATTCATCCACGATGAAGCAATCAGATAAGATGTTTAAAATCTTTGCGAGACCAAATATTACTCTTGATCTTTTAAGAAAATTAGATACTGTAGAAAACTATATTCAACAAAATAATCTGGATAGTGAAGTCTTAGAGCAAACAGAAATCCAAGTTAAATATGCAGGCTATATAGATAAGGAAAAAAACAATGCAGATAAGTTAAACCGTCTAGAAGATATCAAAATCCCAGATCATTTTAATTATGATAATCTAAAATCATTATCATTTGAAGCTAAAGAAAAATTAAAAAAGATTAGACCTATAACACTTTCACAGGCCTCCAGAATTAGTGGAGTTTCACCGAGTGATATAAGTGTTATGCTCGTTCATATGGGTAGATAATTATAAAGGGTTCCACGTGGAACCCTTCTTATTTGAATTAATACTATCTTGCAATCTTTTTATACATGAAAACAAAATCTACACACATAATGTGCAAGGATCACCTAGTTAGCGGTGAAGAATTCCAGATAAAAGAAACATCTAGAAAGGGTATTTTAAAAACACTTCCTGTGCCTGAACCAAACAAAATTGGTGACTATTACGCTAGTGAATCTTATATTTCACATACAGATTCAAAGGATAATTTCATTGATAAAATATATCAACTGATCAAAAAAATTTCCATCAAAAGAAAGTATAGAACCATACTTAAATATAAAAAGGATTCCAAAACGCTCCTCGATATTGGTAGTGGGACAGGGGATTTTTTAAATGTCTCTAAGGACTATAATATAAGTTCAATAGGCACAGAACCAAACGAACATGCAAGAGAATTGTCACGGAAAAAAGGCAATACCATAGTTGAGTATTTGGATCAAATCCAGGATAAAAAGTTTGATGTAATTACAATGTGGCATGTACTTGAACATGTATATGATCCAACAATGTATTTAAAAAAAATACATAATTTATTACATCGAGATGGTTTACTTCTAATTGCCGTCCCCAATTATAAATCTTATGATTGTAAATATTACAAATCAAATTGGGCGGCTTATGATGTACCACGTCATTTATGGCACTTTAGTAAAAGTGGTATGAAACAATTAGTAGAAGAGCAGGATTTTAAAATTACAAAATTAAAATCCCTACCATTCGATTCATTTTATGTAAGTCTATTATCAGAAGAAATTAAAAGCGGAAAGAAAAATATCGTCAAAGCATTTTATATTGGCCTTTTGTCAAATTTAAAAGCCCTTAGTACTAAGGAGTACTCTTCAATACTCTATATAGTAGAAAAAAATACGAAATAAAGCTTTAGAAGACATTTAAGAGTATTACATACGTAAGATATATATTGATAATGATATTACATTTAAAGTGTTTTAAATCGCTTTAAATAAGCTTAATTCTAATAACTAAAACCTATTCAATGTTTAATTATTATAAATTGTATAAATACTAATAATTTAATCGTTCTAAATCAAAAATTCCAGTTTGTTTTCTATTTTTGCTATCAACATAAATTTAAATAAAAAATGAAGAAAATAATTCTAATAATAACCGTTGCCCTGGCATCTATTTCTTGCCAACAAGACAAAATTGCTTTTGTCGACAATACCAAACTTCTAAATGAATATCAAGAGAAGATTGACATTGAAGCAAAATATAAAGGTAAGTTTGAAATTTTTGGTAAAAAGAGAGATAGTATAACTCAAGTTTTCCAAGGTGAAGCACAAGCGTTTCAACAAGAAGCTCAAAAACTTTCTCAAAGTGTAGCTCAGGAAAAATACCAAACGTTAATGCAAAAGAGTCAAACGATTCAACAACAAGTTCAAATGGAAGAACAACAATTAGCAATGGAAAGTCAAGGCGAAATTGATAGTCTTCTTAAAAAAGTTAAAGTATTTGTAGAGGACTATGGTAAAACTAACGGTTATACCTATATCCTTGGAAAAAATGATGCTGGTAGTGTAATGTATGGAGAAGATAGCAAAGATATTACTGATGAACTTCTAAAGGCATTAAACGATGCTTACAAAAAATAAGTGATTCGTTTACAATACAATTTAAAGACGCTTTACAAAGCGTCTTTTTTTATGCCCCTAAATTAAGGCTCAAAATATAGTACATATCATTTGTCTCGATAAATTACATAGGAAAAAATAAAATGTCCAACTGTTGAAAAATTAAAATAGATCATTACATTTGCAACCATCATCCTATCGGATATTAGTACGTAATATCCTAGCTTGAAATGGGTCATTAACTCAGTTGGTTTAGAGTGTCACCTTGACAGGGTGGAAGTCACTGGTTCGAGTCCAGTATGACCCACAATTTTCAACTTTTCAAACACTATTTACTGCTGTTTGTTCTCCCGAATGTTTTCAATAACATTCTTTATCTTTTCTTTCTCCCCCGGGAAAAATCCTTGAAGGATTAGTACAAATCCAAAGAAGATAATAATCAAACTTATTATACGCTTGATTTTGAATATTCTACGAGGTGTAAGTTTGGTTCTTAATTGCTTCGCCAATAATATTTTAAAACAATCTATGATTAAATAAGTAGCAAGAATACTGCTCATGAAGATAAATATACGCTTATCATCCATTTCCAATTTTGGTCCAAAAATAAAGATGATTCCTAACCAAAAACCAAGCACACCAATATTGATAAAATTTAAAAGAAAACCCTTGATAAATAATCTAAAGTAATTACGTTTAACGGTAACTTGATTAATAACATTTCGGATGTCCCGTTTAAAATCCGTTTTACATTTTCGATAGGACACATATCCATAAGCAATAAGGATAATACCTCCAAAAATAAATAAAGAAGGTTCATCCTTAATCTTATGTAATATTTTATTAGTACTGAAATAGGCAATTAGAATGAATAAGAAATCTCCTAATACCACCCCTAAATCAAAGGCAAGTGCAGCTCTAAAACCCTTTACAGCTCCCGTCTGTAACAAAACAAAGAAAACAGGTCCAATGGTAAAGGCTAACAAGATTCCAAGCGGTATAGCCGTAAAAATATCTTGAATCATTTAACTATAGATCAATAAACAGTTTAAGGTATCCCAAAATAATGAGACCGAACAAAACAAAGGTACACAATGCTAATCATTCTTCTCATATTGAAAACAAAAAGTATACTCCCCTAAACATTAAGCAACTTAAACCTAATCAAGAATTGTCCTTATTATTTTTCATTAATAGTACCACCGATAAAGGTTTGTTTTTCCAAAACCTTTGGGTTACCATATACATTAATCGTACCTCCAACTCTAACTTTGGCATCAGCATAATCACTGGCCAAAATATCAGCCGAACCACCTGCTTTTACCATAACCCTAGTCTGAGAGGATTGCAATTCTTTTCCATTAAATTGACCTCCGGTGTTTACATCAACATCCTGATTGGAGGCGGTTCCTTTTAAACTTAAAATACCACCTGAACTTGCTTTGGCTTCCAATCTTTCTACGTCTAAGGACAACTCAATTTCCGCCTTCTCTTGAACACGTAGGTCTATATCAATTTGTGAAAAGGTATCCTCACTGGTAATGAATGAATTTTCGTTAGCATCAATAGCATCAATCATACCTTTGGTATACAAGGTAATATAGGTAGTATAACCGTTGAATACCTCATTGATATTCATACGAATTTTCAACTTTCCATTCTTATTAACAAGTACAACTTCAGATGTATTTTTTCCAGAAATAATAGCTTTATTCTTATTGCCTTGGATCAAGGTAACTGAAAGACCATCATATACTTTTACTTGGTGAAATTCACCAAGATCCTTTGTTAAATTATCTTGGGCCACCAAAGAAGTTGCACCACATAAAAACATAAATATCACTAAATACTTTTTCATTGCTTTTTGGTTTAAATTAAAAAATTAAAGGTAAGTGAGAATTTAAATTTCAAAGAATTCTAAAACCCAAAAAATGTTAATTATTAAGTTTTTTTCCAGTGATCACAAAATCGAGATGACGCTTTTGCAGATCAGAACTTACCATTTTAACGAAAACTTCGTCACCTAATTGGTAGCTTTTACCAGTTGATTCTCCAACCATGGAAAAGGTTTTAGGATCAAAATGGTAATCATCATCCCTCAAACTTTGTGCCCTAACCATACCTTCGCATTTGTTTTCTATAATTTCAACATAGATACCCCATTCGGTAACTCCAGAAATAACACCCAAAAACTCATCTTCAAAACGATCCTCCATATACTTAATTTGCATGTACTTAATAGAATCTCGTTCAGCATTAGTGGCTAATATTTCCATATCAGTAGCATGCTTACATTTTCTTTCAATCTTATCTGCCTCCACTGCCGAACCACCATCTAAATAATGCTGTAGTAAACGATGCACCATCACATCAGGATAACGACGAATTGGAGAAGTAAAATGGGTATAATAATTAAAACCTAAACCATAATGTCCAATGTTCTCAGTACTATAGATAGCCTTACTCATAGTTCTTATGGTCAAGGTATCTATTAAATTTTGTTCCTTCTTACCTTGTACGTTTTCCAATAAGCTATTTAAAGACTGTGTAAGGCTCTTTTTGCTCTTCATATCGAGGCTATATCCAAACCGAGATATAACGCCCTGTAACTGCATTAATTTTTCCTCATCCGGGTCGTCATGTATACGGTAGACAAATGTTTTTTTCTGTTTTCCAATATACTCGGCAACCTTACGGTTAGCCAATAACATAAATTCTTCAATAAGTTTATTGGCTTCTTTAGATGATTTGAAATAAACACCAATAGGTTCGTTTTTATCATTTAAGTCAAACTTAACTTCAACTTTATCAAATGAAATTGCACCGGCATCCATACGTCTTTCACGCATTATCTTTGCAACTTCATTCAATTGTAAAATGGCATCTGCAATAGGCGCTTCCACTTCGTATTCTTCTCCGGTTAATGATAATGTTTTGGGAACCTTATTGGATTGGGTATCTATCATGACTTGTGCTTCCTCATAAGAGAACCTGGCATCTGAATAAGTAACAGTTCTTCCAAACCATTGGTTAAGAATTTGACCATCTTTATTCATTTTGAAAACAGCAGAAAAAGTATATTTTTCTTCGTGAGGTCGCAATGAACAGGCATTGTTAGAAAGTATCTCGGGTAACATAGGCACTACCCTATCAACCAAATACACCGAGGTAGCTCTTCTGTATGCTTCTTCCTCTAAAATAGAATCCGTATCAATGTAATAAGAAACATCAGCAATATGGACACCAACTTCAAAATTCCCATCTTCAAGAACTTCAAAAGATAAGGCATCATCAAAATCTTTTGCATCTTTCGGATCTATGGTGAAGGTAAGAGTCTTCCTCATATCACGCCTATTTTTTATTTCTTCTTTGGTTATCGAGGTGTCCAATTGATTGGCGTAATGACTAACCTCTAATGGAAAATCATAAGGTAATCCATATTCCGCTAAAATGGCGTGCATTTCAGTTTCGTGTTCACCAGGTTGTCCAAGGACTTCAATAATTTTTCCAATAGGGGAATCTGCCTTTTTTGGCCAGTCTGCCAACTCAACAATAACAAGTTCACCGTTTTTAGCCGTACCGACATTTTCCAGAGGAATATAAAAATCAGTTTGCATTTTGCTATCAGAAGGTCTTACAAAACCAAACTTATCCTCCATTGCCAATTGACCGACAAAGGTTGTTTTCTTGCGTTCCAGTATTTTGGTAATTTCTCCCTCCGGATTTCTACCGTGCTTACGACGCGGGAAAATATAAACCTCTACGAAATCCTTATCAAAAGCTTTATTAATGGAATGTGAAGGAATATAAACATCCTCATTCATATCGTCTAAAATCACATAACCATTCCCTGACGAAGTTAAATCTAATGTACCCTGGTAATAATTCTTTTTGACAATAGCTTTATACTTTCCTGTTTCAACCTCAAGTATTCTTTTTTCATTTTTAAGCTTACCCAACCGCTTGATCAACTCATTTCGACTTTTAGTATCGGTTAATCCTAATTTGGAAGCAATTTGTTTGTAGTTATAACTTTTGTCACGATCTGATTCTAGGACCGTAAATATTCCTTTAGTTAGCTCATTCTTAAACTGTTTATGAGCTCTTTTTTCTCTTCTTGACATATATTATTTTTGATTCTTTAAAGTACAAATAAATCATTTATACCGAATTCTTTTTTGTAGAACGTTTAAAATTCCCGGTGATTTGGAACCACATTATTAATTTAGTGGGTTATATAAATTATATAATATATTGATATTAAGCTATTTAAATATATTATCATCTATAGTATCTGTGGTTTCAATATACGGATAAGTACTCCTGCAGTTATGTAATTAAGCTTTGAACAGCGCAAGTAATAGTTCATACGATAGGCTAAAAGTAAGAAACTAAAACAATAATCCTTGTTTTACCTGCAAATGTTAACGCAATTTTAAAGAAAAAAATAACTACTTTTAACTAGCAGGCATACAAAAAATGATGTGATGAAAAATTTTATCTTGGTTGCTACCTTCACTTATCCGCATGAATGTTATGTGCTCAAACACGTACTTGACGATCAGGATATCCCCTTCTACCTTGAGAATGAAACCATGGTTGGTATTTCTCCTTTTTATTCAAATGCACTGGGCGGCATAAAACTATTCGTTCACAACGAATTTGTAGAAGAGGTACAAGAAATTATTAAAGAACTGGGAGATTCAAACAATCATTTAAAAATTGTTTAATAGCCTACGTACTTAAAATCTATTGTCAAAACTTCACTTTTAAAAAGCAGACAAGTTTTAAACTTATTAACTATTATAAACATATAAATCTTTTTCTTTTAAAATTTAAAAATAAAAATGATGGTTATGATGGTGTGTTAACTTCTACTACAACTTTTTTAGTTATTACTAGGATTTAAAACTTATCCTTACTTATGCACAGCTATTAACAATTTGTTTTTACTATAATGGCTTGAACTTGAATAAAAAATGAAAATTTCTCCACAGTTGTCAACAACGTAATTAACACTGTTTTCTTAATAAGTAATTCTATATTTCATTGTTGATAACTACCTAAAAGTGGTTGATGAAATGTCAACTAAAAAGCAAAGAATCTGCTTGCATTATTCAAAAATATTTACAATCTGATTTTTTAAATGACTTAACCAAATAAACTTAGTAGTTTTAAGTACATACATATCAACAATTTGAACTATATAGTAATGAGTTGATTGTTAAGTTATTGTAAATTTAAATTAACATGGGTGTTCATAAAGTTAAAAACATAGTATTTGTTAACTTTGTATCAGATCAATTACACAATAAAAATATGAAAATAGCAATTGGAAATGACCATGCCGGTACCGAATATAAAGCGGCTGTTGTAGAATTTCTTCAATCAAAAGGTATAGAGGTTTCAAATTTTGGAACAGATGGTCTAGAAAGCGTTGACTATCCAGATTTTGTACATCCCGTGGCCTCGAGAGTAAACGATAAACAAGTTGATCTTGGTATTTTAATCTGTGGAACGGGAAATGGTGTCGCCATGACTGCCAACAAGTATCCAAATGTTCGTGCAGGATTATGTTGGAACAAAGAGATTGTACAATTAATAAGAGAGCACAACAATGCCAACATATTATGTATACCTGCGCGCTTTACTTCTATTCCCCAAGTTATTGAAATGGTAAGAGTATACCTAGATACCGAGTTTTTAGGTGGTAGGCATACCAATCGTATTGAAAAAATTCCATTAAAATGCTAAGTTTTAGCTAAGAGTAAAATGGAAAGCGAACCACTTGACAATCTTTAGTGGTTAGATCTTATAGCGACACTGTATCGTTAAGGTGGTTTTTACGCTAAGATATACAATGGACCCATAGGTGGATTAAATCGTACAGGACAAATGGATACTAAAAACTTTACAATTAAAGTCAAGACCTTTGAGCAACTGAGTAAGCAAGAATTATACGAACTCTTAGCCCTACGAACGGAAATTTTTGTTGTAGAGCAGCAGTGCGTTTATCAAGATTTGGATTTTAAAGACCAAAAGGCATTACATATTTTGGGCAAAAAAGGAAATAGTTTAGTGGCATACACCCGCGTTTTTAATGCGAATGATTATTTTAAACAAGCCAGCATAGGAAGAGTTCTTGTAAGGGACCAGCATCGAAAGCAAGCCTATGGTCATAAAATTATAGAAGCTTCAATTGAGACTATCTATAACCACTTTAAACCGCAACAGATACTACTTTCTGCACAGCAACATCTAAAGCAATTTTATAAAGCACATGGATTTACGCAAGTTGGGCAGGGCTACCTAGAAGATGGAATTCCTCATATCAAGATGATTAAGGATTGATTTTAATTGTCTTCTTATCCATATTTAAATCATCAAGCATGGAATTGGTAAATTTATAATGCCCCTTGGTCGTTATAATTTTAAATCGATAGGATTTCATCTTACTTAGAACATCTAGAAACATCCATTTAGACTTCAGAAGATTGGGTTTTTCAGATTTTAAACCGATTTCAAAAAAGTGTTTAATTCCATTTTTATCAGCTACTATATCTGGAGTAATGACCACATCACTTCCTTTTTTTGAAAAGGATTTAGGTGTCTGATACCCTTCTAAATCAGCCTTAATATTGTCATATCCGCGATTCTGTAGGTACTGAACGGTTCTATTTAAAAAATCTGTGTGGTTTATTTTTTCTTTTTTTATCATGCTAATAAGGTAATGAATATTTGTTAATTATCAAACTATCAACAAGTTAAAATTTTTATAAAGGATATATTACAAACTATTTAGGTTACTATTTTCCTCTATTCCTTTAGTGAAATTTCGTTAATATCATTGTTGATTTTTCCAACTGGATTACTTTAAATTCTATTCATTTGTTACGGAATGTAGGTTCTGTGGTATATTAAAATTTTCTTAAGGAGTAAGGGTTTAATTCCAAAATATTTCCCAAAATGCACGTAATGAAAAGTTAAAAAATTCTTGAGGTCCATTGTGTTGGTTTAACTTGGTGCAAACTAATACCAACCACTATGATAGGACTTCGTAAAATAGTATTGCAGTCCGGATGCTTTTTGGCGTGTTGTACTTCTACCCTGGCTCAGGATTTAGAATTGAAACTTTTTGTGTATAAGAATGATAAGCCTGTAGAAAAATTTGGAATTGCAAATATCAGCAGTAAAGTAGAAGGTGAATTCGTCAATGGCTATCATCTTATCAAGGCGGAAGAAGGAGATGAATTATTTATAGCCTCTGTTGAATTTAATAATTTTCACAAGATTGTTAGTAAAGCGGATATTGAACAGGGCTATATCGAAGTTTATTTTAAGGATGATGTTATTGTCTTGGATGAAGTTATATTAAACCATAATACGTTGTCCTATGGAAGATTTACCTCAAACAATCCCAAAACATATACACCCGCAGAAGCTCGCTTAAAAGCCGCTACTAAAATATATTATAAGGACACCATTAGTAAATATGCATATGAAGAACCCGCAATTAGACTAGCTTTAGATCCTCTAATTAATCTGATTAGTGGTCGTACCAAGCGATTGAAAAAAGAGCTCAAAGTAGAGCAAAGTGATATAATCGTATCCTTTTTGCATACTTATTATAGAAGATTTATTTTGGAAGAATTGAAGGTTCCAAAGACGTATTACCACCTATTCTGTTATTATGTTTCGGATAACAACAAAGGAATTCACAAAATCAACGATACAAAGCGAGTTGAATTTATAATTCGCAGGTTATATCTGAAATTCTTGGACCAAACAACTAGTGAATTTTAGCCGCTGACTAATTCAAAATTTGTTGGTAATGAGCTGAATCAGTCAACACTGCAGTTGCTTCAGTAATGGCCTGGTCGTTTTTAAGATAATAATCATATAGCCCATCCCTATAAAAATAACGGATGATGAGTTCATCTTCAATATTTTTTTGAATGCTTTGTTTGTACTGATCTAAGGAGCTTAATTTAACGGTCTCTATATCCTCAAGGAGTGTTTGATAATCTGCCTTAATCTGTGATCCAAATTCATTGATTTCTTCGCTTCGCATGATGTCTTTTAAAGCCTTTTCTGTGTTGGTTTCGTAAGAAAAGCCGTGAGATTTAACAAAGGTTTTAAACTGCTCATAATCAGTTGCAGTAAAATTAAAATCAGCGATATTTTCTATTGGATGTTTGTAATAATAATTGGTAGCAAAATCGAAAATTACTTGATTTTCTACTAATGCAGAAGTCAATCCATTATCCTTTAGATGATCCAGCGCAATATCAGGAGTAACGCCACCCCCATCATAAACCTTGCGTCCGTTAAGAGTATGGAATTCATTAAAATCTTTTTTGATCACGGCCTTACCCTCTTCATCTCTATTCCAGTAGTCGGTGGACTGTATGCAGCGACCACTAGGGGTATAATATCTTGAAATTGTCACTTTTAACTGGGTTCCATAATTCAACTTTATGGGCCGTTGTACCAATCCTTTTCCAAAACTCTTGCCCCCTACAATTACAGCGCGATCCAAATCTTGTAAAGCACCGCTGACAATTTCACTGGCTGATGCACTTCGTCCATTGATTAAAACCACTAATGGGATTTCTGTATCAACAGGATTTTTTCTGGTGTGATATTCTTTGTTGAATTTTTTCACCTTGGATTTTGTACTGACAATGAGCTGATTTTTATGCACAAATAAATTACAGACATCAATGGCTTCAGTCAACAACCCTCCTGGATTATTCCTCAAATCCAAGATAATCTTCTTCGCTCCTTTTGATTTTAAGTTCTCGAGTGCATCTTTAGTTTGTTTTGATGCTTTGCTGTTAAATTTAGACAAAACGATATAACCTGTTTGTGCATCGATCATATTGAAATACGGTACTGCGTCGATTTCTATTTCTTCACGAGTAACTGTGGTGGTTTTAGATTCTCCTTGTCGTTTAAACCCAATTGTAACCTCACTTTTATTTGAACCTTTTAGAAGCTCTGTGGCGTCTTCTTTAAGTTCACTAACATTGGTGTTCCCAACCCGAATTATTTCGTCTCCTGCTTTTAAACCAGCCTTATCGGCAGGATATCCTTTATAGGGCTCGACAACCACTAACTTGCCTTCGAAATTTCTAACCACAGCACCGATACCGGAGTACTCCCCTGCAGTATTTATTTTAAAGCCCTCCACATCTTGTTCGTTCATGAATTGGGTGTAGGGATCTAATTCTTCCAACATGCTCTTAATAGCTGTATCCATCAGCTCGGCAGGATTGGTTTCATCGACATAGTTCATGTTGAGTTCCTTGAACATTGTGGTGAAAATCTCAATTTGCTTCGCAATTTCAAAAAAATCATTTCTAAAACTACTGGACACTAGTAGGATCACTAGGGCTAGGATAGGGATTATTATTTTCTTTTTCATCGTGAACCGTTTTTTAGGGCTAACTAGGGCTTTAAATTATGGAATAATTATTCATTTTGGTTATTTGACTCCTAAAACAATCCTTTTTCTACGGCTTTAACTGCTGTTTGAATTTCTCGGAAAGCCTGACTAGAGTGTTCTGCAGATCATCAAAAATCGGCACCTCTCTTCCAGTATATAAAAAAATAAAAGCATAACTTTCAGAGTCCGTTTCCCGGATAAACAAGTCTTTGTTCAGACGATAGACTTCTCGAACCAGCCTTTTAATACGATTTCTATCTACAGCCTTTTTGAAGGATCGTTTCGAAACAGACACTGCTACTTTTACAGGGGTATCCGAATTTTGTTCTGTTTTCAGATACACTAACCGCAACGGATATTTGGACACCGAAGACCCTTGGGAAAATAATTTTCCAATGAGAATTTTGTTCTTGAGCCGTTGTTGATTACCAAAGGATTGATCCATACCATTTATTTCGAGTGTAAAAATAAGAAAACCTCCCTAAGGAGGCTTCTTATTTTAACTTAATGTAATCGCAATGTTGGGTTAATCGAACTGAACAGTATTGTTTGCCCGATCTACATCGGCCATAAGTTCAGATGGGTCAATGACAATTGCTTTAATGCTACTCTTAGGTTTTTGAATTTTAAAACTATAGTTTGGATCACCCCATACCCAGTCCTGTAGCACGGTACGTTTTACTTGGAAAGGATTACTTTTTTCGCCATACATCATCTGTAAGGGGATATAGAAGTATTCCATAGAGCCATCTTTATAAAACACCATAATATCAATAGGCATCGGCATAAGACCAATACGGTTAAGTTTTACGGTTGTGCTTTGATCAGCAGCTGTAACCTCCTTAATACCGTAGTCTATGGTATTGGTGGTTTTTGTCCAATCTGTTAGATACCAATTTAAGTTTGTACCGGAAACTTTTTCTGCTACTCTTGTAAAATCAGTTGGTGTTGGGTGAGTATATTTGAATTCGTCATAATATTTATGAAGCGTTTCCATTAATTTATCCTGCCCGATTACATACCCTAACTGAGAAAGAAAGATGCTTCCCTTACTGTATGCGGCAACAGAATATGCCGCATTATAAGCATAGCGATCCGCATGGGTACTCAGTGGTTGTTCTTTTCCAGATTCTACGATGTATTGGTATCCTCTATAAGAACCCTTAAAAGGGTTTGGTTCATTGTCACCGCTGATTTGATTCTCTGCCAAAGTGGAGATAAAGGTTGTAAAACCTTCGTCCATCCATGGATGAGCCAACTCATTAGTTGCTAAAAGATGTTGGAACCATGCATGTGCAAATTCATGAGCGGTTGTTCCAAATAGACTTCCATAATTTTCACCTCCTGTAATCAACGTACACATGGCATATTCCATTCCACCATCACCTCCTTGGATAACGGAGTATTGTTCCCACGGATAAGCACCAATATTTTTAGTAAAGAAGGTAAGAAGTTTTGCTGTTGGCTGTTGTACTTTTTTCCAATTTTCTACAACCTTATCATTTCCTTTGTAAAGGAAGTGAAGGGTAACACCTTCCGGAGTTTCCATCTTATCATGGATATATTCAGGGTCTGCAGCCCATGCAAAGTCATGAACATCATGTGCTTTAAAATTCCATGTCAAGGTTTTTCCTCTATGTTTTTTAACCTTTACGCCTTGATCTTGGTAACCATATCCAATTTCATTGGCATTTTGCAACACTCCGGTTCCACCGATGATATAGTCTTTGTCAATAGTGATATTTACATCATAATTTCCCCAAACTCCATGAAATTCTCGAGCAATGTACGGATCAGCATGCCATCCTTCAAAATCATATTCTGCCATTTTAGGATACCATTGTGTCATAGAAAGGGCAACTCCATCATTATTATTTCTACCGGAACGTCTGATTTGAGCAGGGACCTGTCCTTTGAATTCCATATCAAAGGTTACTGTTTCTCCAGATTTTATAGGAGTGTCAAGGGTTACTACCAAGGATGTTCCTTCCTCTGAAAACTGTACAGTTTTTCCATCTTTAGTAAGGGAAGAAACTTTTAAATAACCAATCTCAGCTGGACTTAACTCTGCAATTCGACTTTGGTAGTTAGGATTTTCTTTAGTTCCTAGGTTGTTGACCATTCGTCTGTCCGGATCTGGTATGGTTTGCAAACGCATATCCATTTCACTTCCCGGTTGAAAGGCATTAAAATACAGATGATAAAAAACCCGATCCAAATCATCAGGAGAATTATTGGTGTATTTTATTTGCTGTGTACCGGTGAATTGAAACTTTTCGACATCCATCTCAATGTCCATTTTATAATCGGCACGTTGTTGCCAATAGGACTCATCAACTACAGCCGAGGATTGGTTTTCCGACTGGGGATCAATACTAGGAGAATTTGCCTGTGCGTAAAGCGTTAGCGTCAATGCGGCTACAGTTAAAATTGCTCGTTTCATTTGTTTTGAAGTTTAGAAAAGCGTCCCTAACAATACAGTTAAAAGGACGCTTAGTTTATTATAGTTTGATTTTACCACTGGCCACTTTGTCGGCTAGAATTATGGCATTGTATAGGTTTACCATTTTACCTGATTTGGAAACTTCTCCAAAAGGTTTGGTTTCGTTAGGGTTTCCACCTAAACTTACATTTATGTTTGTAGTAAGACCAGATTGCATAATGATCTGTTTTACTTGAGCTGCTTTTAATTTTGGGAAATAAGAACGAATTAAAGCGGCAACACCAGCAACTTCAGGAGCAGCCATGGAAGTTCCTTGTAAATACTCATATTCGTTATTTGGTGTAGTAGCATAGATTTTAACCCCAGGAGCAAATACGTCTACATTATCCTTACCGTAGTTAGAAAATGAAGCAATAAGGTCAGTTCCGTATTTGTAATTTAGAGCACCAACAGTTAAGAAGTTATCTGAAATTTCTTCACCATTATTTTCATTATCGTTGGGATAAACGTTGTTCTGATCCAAATCTAAAGACTCATTTCCGGCTGCTTTTACAATCAGAACATCTTTCGATGCAGCATATTTAATAGCATCCCATACCCATTCTTTGTGAGGTGAGTAATATTTCCCAAAACTACCGTTGATTACTTTTGCACCATTGTCCACTGCATATCGAATAGCTAAAGCAACATCTTTGTCGTACTCATCACCGTCAGGAACTGTACGAACAGACATGATTTTAACGTGCTCTGCAACACCGTTCATTCCAATACCGTTATTACGTTGGGCAGCTATAATTCCCGCAACATGAGTTCCGTGCTTAGCGTGTTCTTTATCACCGGTAACATCGTTATTTCCGTAGTTGGTATCTTCGATGTTTTCAGGGTCATCCCCTACGATTGAACGACCATCGTAATCTTTGTTAAGATTGTAATTAAGTCGGCCAGCGAAGTAGTCGATACCTCCTTTGATTTCTTCTTTAACCGCTTCTACCGAATCCGCGAAACTTAGCATTTGAGTCATGGCGGCTTTTGCTTGAACAACTTTTTCATCCTCGGATTCTAGCTGACTTAAATCTTCTTTAGTATAGGTTTTTTTACCTAACTCTTCTTGAAGTATTGCATCAGCCGAAGTAACTGATTGCATAATCTGCTCGTAACGATTCTTGTTTTTTAATGTTTTGTCGTACTCCTTTTCGTATTCTGCTTTAGCACGTTTGTACAAATCAGAACCATCATCACCTTTACTCAAAATACGGACGTATTCTAATTGTTCATGGTTAGCTTCCCCAAGGAAGTTCCATCCGTGAACATCATCGATAAAACCATTATTGTCATCATCGATATTGTTGCCTGGAATTTCATCTTCATTGGTCCAGATAACATTTTTTAAATCCTCGTGCTCAATATCTACACCGGAATCCAAGACACCAACGATAACTGTAGTTGGTTTGAGTTCCTTAATGGTATTAAAAATAGCCTCATATGCTTTATCAACACTCATTCCGGGAATGGTATCTGAGACTAAATCACTATGTCCCCAATGCTTTAACTGGGCATCACTTAAAGTGGTTGTTTTTTGTGAGGTTGCAAGAGTATTGACCTCAGGTGATAGTAAAATAGCAGGAGATCCGCACCCTACCAAAAGCGTCGTAGTTATTGCCCCAAGAGCAAAGGATTTTTTAATATTCATCGTTTAAAATTTAATTAAATAATTCATTAAATGTGAAGGTATTATTAAGTCTTACCCCCTTTTCGGTTTGTTGAAGTGTGCAAACTTCATTATGTGCGTCGTGCTGAAATACGATATAATAATTATTTGTAACGGCTTTGTTCAAAAACTTGTCTTTTTCTTCTAATGTGAGCAATGGTCTGGTGTCGTATCCCATCACATAAGGCAATGGAATATGCCCTACTGTGGGCAGTAAGTCCGCGGCAAAGACGATAGTTTTTCCCTTATAAGTTAGATGTGGAATCATTTGTTTGTCTGTATGCCCGTTAACCATTAGTACATCAAAACCGACAGGCGTATTTTGAATATAATCTGATTTGCCGGTTTCTATAAACTTTAACTGTCCACTTTGCTCTAGTGGGAGGATATTCTCCTTAAGAAAGGATGCCTTCTCCCTAGCATTGGGTTTAGTTGCCCATTCCCAGTGGGGCTGATTAGTCCAGTAAACTGCATTCTTGAAAGCAGGTTCGTATAAGCCACTCTCACTAAGCTGAATACTACCACCACAGTGATCAAAATGTAAATGTGTCATAAAGACATCTGTGATATCATCTCGATGAAAACCGTGCTTCTCCAGAGAACTATCCAAATGATGAGGCCCCCAGAGATGGTAATAACTAAAAAATTTATCGGATTGCTTGTTCCCGAGTCCCGTATCTATTAAAATGAGCCTATCGCCATCTTCAATAAGAAGGGATCTTGCTGCGATATCGATCATGTTATTAGCATCGGCAGGGTTTGTTCTATTCCAGAGGGATTTTGGAACCACGCCAAACATTGCACCTCCGTCCAACTTAAAATTCCCTGTTTCCACGGTATATAGTCTCATAAAACGTATTTATGTTTGAATCCTTTCGAAACTCTCCAAAAATAAGGAATACTTCATATAATCGTCGGTCCTTTATTTAATATTATGGAATCTTTAACAAAGATAGCAGGGCAAACCAATTGTTACGACAATTTTTACCAAGATAAACCAAAATACTAGCAATTGTTTTTTAAATTATTTTATTTTAGCATAGAAAGTAAAACAGTACGGACGAATGGATCAATTTTTGGAGGTTTTAAAGCATGAATTTACCTTACCGCTGGGGAATCCGGTTTTGGTGTTTTCTCTTATTTTATTTATCATTTTAGTCGCACCACATTTATTCAAAAGATTTAATATTCCGGGGATTATAGTTTTAATTATTTCTGGAATTATTATAGGTCCATTTGGGCTTGGTATTTTAGAAGAAAATGCTGCCATCGAATTGTTTTCAACGATCGGGTTAATTTACATCATGTTTATTGCCGGCCTGGAGCTGGACATGAATGAATTTAAAGTCAACAAACACAAAAGTTTACTTTTCGGTGTTTTTACCTTTGTGCTACCTCTTGCTATTGGTTTTCCAGTAGTACATTATTTGTTAGGCTACGATTTTAACACCAGTTTTTTAACTGCAAGTATGTTTGCTACCCATACCCTATTGGCTTATCCGGTAGTAAGTCGCTTAGGGGTTTCTAAAAATCAGGCAGTTGCGATTACTGTTGGAGGTACTATTTTGACCGATACCGCGGTGTTAATAGTGTTAGCCGTTATTTTAGGAAATGCTCAGGAAGGTGGACTAACCATGGACTTTTGGGTTCGCTTAGCGATATCCTTGGCCATATTTTCGGCCATTATTTTTATGGTAATCCCCAAGGTTGCCAAGTGGTTTTTTACCACCATGGAGAAAGATCAACACTCCCATTATATTTTTGTTCTAGCAATGGTGTTTTTTGCATCCTTTTTAGCAGAATTGGCAGGGGTAGAACCTATCATCGGCGCGTTCTTAGCGGGATTGGCACTCAACGGTCTTATCCCTCACTCATCTGCCTTGATGAACCGAATTGAATTTCTGGGAAATTCCCTCTTTATACCCTTCTTTTTGATTAGTGTTGGAATGTTGGTTGATATCAGTATTATTTTTAGTGGTTGGAGCGCGATTATTGTAGCTCTTACCTTATCCATTGTCGCCATTTGCGGTAAATGGACTGCAGCATTTTTAACTCAGCAGGTATTCCGTTATTCTGCTTTACAACGAAAACTTATTTTTGGGCTTAGTAGTGGTCATGCCGCTGCAACACTGGCTGTTATTATGGTGGGATACGAAGCTGAAATTTTAGATATTACCATCTTAAATGGAACGATTATTCTAATTTTAATTACTTCTATAGTTTCAACATTGGTGACTGAAAATACCGCTAAAAAACTAGTTAAAGAGGAAGAAGAAAATGCAGATTTGAATGCTGCCGGAAACGGCAAGGCATTCAAAAAAGAGAGTATTTTGTTGCCTATTGCCAACATTGTTAACTTCGATAAACTCTTAGAATTTGCAATTTTAGTTAAGGACAAGGCATCTAATAGTCCGGTAC
The DNA here is from genome assembly GCF_048266365.1 of Galbibacter sp. Classification (NCBI taxonomy): domain Bacteria; kingdom Pseudomonadati; phylum Bacteroidota; class Flavobacteriia; order Flavobacteriales; family Flavobacteriaceae; genus Galbibacter; species Galbibacter sp. The sequence goes on from NZ_JBLWZP010000008.1 coordinate 58,072, forward strand.
GGATCTTGACCGTTGTACCCAATAATGAAGAGGCGGAACTCAATATTGCACAAGCCAACAGTAAATTAGAAGGTTTTGTTAAGCAGGCCTCTGCCTCAGAAACAGAAGTTAAGATCATATCGACTATTGATCAGAGTATTTCAGTTGGGATTTCAAGAGCATCTAAAGAACATATGGCGGATCTGTTGATTCTAGGTTGGCCTAATACATCAGGAATAATTAATCGTGTTGTTGGAAGTAAAATGGAAAAGATAATCCGTTCGACCAACAAGACAATTTTTATATGTCATTTGTTACAGCCATGGGGTACTCATAAACGATTATATGTTGCTGTTCCTCCTTTGGTTGATAAGATGACCGGATTTGAACTCTGGTTGAAGAAGAGTATTCGTCTGTCTAAAGAATTGAGTGCCGAAATGATCGTCCACTGTGATGAGCAAACCAAACAGAGCATCGATGGGATGATCAAAAAATTAAACTTAAAGGCACCAATAATGTATAATGCCTTTGATGATTGGGATGACTTTTTGTACCTGGCCAAGGATATGCAAGAAGACGATGTTTTGATGGTGGTTTCGGCAAGAAAGTCCAGCCCATCTTATCACGCTTATTTTGAAAAGTTACCTGGTAAATTAGACAAGTATTTTAAAGAAAACAGCAAGATCATTGTCTACCCTCAGGATTAAGGATGCATGTGTATTAATAACTTAAAAGGATGTACTTTAAAAACAACGTAAAAGGAAGTGTCAAACGATTGCTTATAGTAAGCGTTTTATTGCTGAGTATTGTACTTTGCTCTGTCAGTGAAATTCGATTAGACCAACAGTATAACTTTTCTAAGGAGCTTCCAATACTGAGAGATGTTACGATGAGTGAAATTGAAATTCCCGAAGGATTGGTAGATATAGAGGTAGACACCCTTTTAACCAATGATTTTAGAATAAACATTCACAACATGACCACTGACCAAAGAATTTACCATGTAGAGAACAAGGAAAACACTGTTGTAAAAAACATCTACAAAGGCATTGAGGCTGATTTAAAGATCTTTTACAAAAGACAGCTAATCTTTGACCAAAATATAAATAAAAGCTTCTTTAAGCAGCAGGAAGAGTCATCCTTTTGGGACAAGGCCATACTGCAGACTGTAGAAGTCGACGAGTTAAAATCTATTGATAAACCACTGATCTGGATACGCTTTTACAATCCCACATTAGATGTGTCTAAGGCCTATGAAATTCAAGTAGATAGCAAAGGAGTTTATACCTTACAAATTATCGACCATACCCATATCTCGTAAATTGAAGGCCTGGTTAACAAGGCGTATCAACCAAAGCATACGATTAATCATTTAGCTTCAACACGGCCATAAATGCTTCCTGAGGAATCTCTACGTTTCCGATCTGACGCATACGTTTTTTACCCTTTTTCTGCTTCTCAAGCAGTTTTCTTTTTCTGGAAATATCTCCACCATAACACTTGGCAGTTACATCCTTACGAAGGGCTTTTACAGTCTCTCTTGAAATAATTTTAGCTCCGATGGCAGCTTGTATCGGAATATCGAATTGTTGTCTTGGAATCAGCTCTCTTAGCTTCTCCACCATTTTCTTTCCAATGTCATAGGCATTGTCAGCGTGGACAAGCGCGGAAAGGGCATCAACCGAATTCGCATTGATAAGGATATCTACTTTTACCAATTTCGAAGCTCGCAACCCAATTGGTGAATAGTCAAAGGAAGCATAACCTTTAGAAACCGTTTTTAAGCGATCATAGAAATCGAATACGATCTCTGCAAGAGGCATATCAAAATTTAGCTCCACACGTTCAGGAGTCAAATAGGTTTGATTTGTAATGGCTCCTCTTTTTTCAATACAAAGCGACATTACCGGACCAACATAATCAGCCTTTGTTATAATGGATGCCTTGATAAAAGGCTCTTCAACCCTGTCCAGTTTGGATGGATCTGGTAAATCTGACGGGTTGTTAACCACGATAGTTTCTTCGACATTCTTTTTCGTGTAAGCGTGGTAACTTACGTTGGGAACGGTAGTGATGACCGTCATATCAAACTCACGCTCTAAACGCTCCTGAATAATTTCTAAATGCAACATCCCTAAAAATCCACAACGGAATCCAAAACCTAAAGCTGCGGAACTCTCAGGTGCAAATACCAATGAAGCGTCGTTGAGTTGCAGTTTTTCCATTGCGCCACGAAGTTCTTCATATTCCTCTGTGTCCACCGGGTATATACCGGCAAATACCATAGGCTTAACATTTTCAAAGCCAGCAATCATGTTCTGAGTAGGATTGACTGCATCGGTGATGGTATCACCTACTTTGACATCTCTGGCGTCTTTTATTCCAGTAATCAAATAACCTACATCCCCTGATTTGATACTTTGTCTTGGGAATTGTGTAAGTTTTAGAGTTCCTACTTCATCAGCAAAATACGTTTTTCCAGTAGCAAGGAACTTGATCTTCTGTCCTTTTTTTATCTCGCCGTTGATCACCCTAAAGTAGGTTTCTACTCCTCTAAAAGGATTGTAGACTGAATCAAAGATCAATGCTTGTAATGGTTCATCAAGATTGCCTTTAGGGGCTGGAATTTTATGGATAATGGCGTCCAAAATTTCCTGAATTCCGAGACCTGTTTTTGCACTTGCAGGAATAACTTCCGAAGGATCACAACCAAGTAAATCTACGATATCATCAGTTACTTCTTCCGGATTGGCACTTGGTAAATCCACTTTATTCAACACCGGAATGATTTCTAAATCGTTCTCCAGAGCGAGGTATAGGTTTGAAATAGTCTGTGCTTGAATACTTTGTGCAGCATCTACAATAAGTAGCGCCCCTTCACAAGCTGCAATAGATCGTGAAACTTCATAAGAGAAATCAACGTGACCGGGAGTATCAATTAAGTTTAAAATGTAGGTTTGACCCTCATGTACATACTCCATCTGAATAGCGTGACTCTTTATGGTAATACCGCGCTCGCGTTCCAAATCCATACTATCTAATAGTTGGTCTTGTTTTTCACGATCGGTAATTGTCCCTGTAAAATCCAATAGACGATCCGCCAGTGTACTTTTACCATGGTCAATATGCGCGATAATACAAAAGTTTCTAATGTGCTTCATAATAATTACCTATACCCTTTAAAATTCCGGGAAATTAAGTTTGCAAATATAAGTTATTTTAGTAGGTATAAATAAGATATTGAAGATATTTGAAAACGGGAAGAATCTATAAGTTCTTTCAGTATTTCGGGGATTTAAGGGTTTTCTCTAACCATTTGTCAAAACAAATTCTTAAATTTAGTCTCAACAGCGATTTTAATCATCTTACGCTTTTACAGCATCCTCCTCATCTACAGATTAGTTCTTATAAAAGAGATTGGCCTAAAACAGGGTTGAATTTGTTAAATATCGGTAAAAAATTCTATATTTATGCACTAAATGTTACTAGAGTATGTCCCATGTCAAACTAATTCTAATTACACTTATACTGTTTCTCAGTTATAATACTTATGCTCAGGAAATTAAATTAAATGGAAGGGTTGTGGACGCCGCCCAAAAACCGATTTTCTTCGCAAATTTGGTGTTGTTAAATCAAAAAGACTCTGTGTTTGTCAAGGGAACTTCAACCGATGAGGACGGAACGTATAGTTTTAACTCCTTAAAGCCTGGAAATTATATCATCAAAGCTAGCTTTATTGGGTATACCTCTTATTCACAAGCAATCACCCTTGAACAAGATACCGAATTCACGGAGATTATATTACATGAGAAAGCCCAAGAACTCGAAGGTGTTGTGGTATCAGGGGATCGACCAATTTTGGAAAAAACGGCTGGAAAGTTGGTGTTTCACGTAGCAAATACCAGCTTAAGCGCTCTTTCCTCTTACGAAATATTGCAACAGACTCCAGGGGTACTTACCATTGGAAACAGTATATCTATAAAAAACTCTAAAACTACGGTTTACATTAACAATAGAAGGGTGTATTTAGATGACGCGGAATTGAAATCTTTTCTAGAGAGCTATTCTGGATCAAACATTTCTGATATTGAAATTATTTTAAACCCCTCAGCTAAATATGATGCTGATGGCGGATATATTTTAAACATACATACTAAAAAAGCAGTGTCGGTGGGATATAAGGGTTCGGTTGAAGGCACCTATAAACAGGGTGTTTTTTCAAAATATGAACTCGGTACGGATCACTATTACAAAAACAATTTTTTAGATATTTATGCTGGATACACTTTAAATCAACACAAATGGTACAAAGAGGACCAAGGGTATATACAATTCTTTGACGATCAACAATTGGATGATTATTGGACATGGGACCTATATAAAACAACCAAGTATACTTCTCACCACATCAATACCGTTTTCGATTTTACCTTGGACGATAAGAATTATTTGAGCGTGAGCACAAATCTAAATTTATATCCTAATAGAGCAATGGCTAACGATGTAAAAACCAAGACGTACACTAGCGCTAAAGAAGAAACTGGAAGGAATAATGCCATAGGAGATGTTGAAAATGAGAACACAAATATTGCGCTTAATGCAACCTATACCCGAGAGATAAACGCTCAAAATAGTCTTTCACTACAGGCCAATTATGTATACTATCACGACGCTGCCGCTCAGCTATTAACAACCACCTATTTTGATGCTAATGGTGATTTTGAAGACGAAAATATTCTTGAAACCGACGCTGACCAAAGCAATTCTATTTTCACAGCTCAAGGGGATTATAGTGTGAATTTACAAAATGAAGGAATGCTAGAGTTTGGTGCTAAATATGCTACAATAGACTCCGAAAGTGAAATGTTGTATGTGGGACAGTTTACTCCAGATAATGCTATGGATGATCACTTTAATTACCAGGAAGACAACCTAGCCATTTATGCCAATTATTCAAAAGATTGGGAAAAGTGGTCGCTTCAAACGGGATTGAGAGGGGAATCAACAAGTACTACAGGTATTTCACAAGCCCAAGGAGAGATCAATGGACAAGATTATTTGGAAGTATTTCCAAATTTTGCACTACAACGGCAATTAGGCAAAAATCATAAATTAGGGGTGTATTATAAACGGGGAATTAATAGACCAAGATATCAAAGTCTTAACCCATACCGTTACTACGTCAATGAATATAATTTCATCAGCGGAAACCCGAATTTAACCCGGGCCATTGAAAACCGGGTAGGCATAGATTATACCTTCAAGGGCAGCTTTATATTTGATGTGTACTATCAACATATTAAAGGCGACTTGAATGGATTTAGCTTCCAAGACAACCAGAATAAGTTTTTATACAACGCTTACTTCAATGCAGAGCAGTTTTATCAATATAGTTTTGATTTTATACATTACAGGTACTTAACCAAGAATTGGTTTGTTAGTCTTTATAGTTCAACATATTATTATTTTATTGAATTTGAAGCTATAGAGAGTTCTAATGCCGTAGAGTCCTTAGATACCTTTGGATTTTTTGGGAAATTAAACAATTGGTATACCCTCTCTAAAGACAGAAGTTGGACAGCCACTGTTAATTTCGAATTGCTGACAGGTTTTTATTTTGGAAATTATTATTTAAACAACCGATTTAGAACCTCCATTGGGGTTCGCAAAACCATTTTGAAGGGACGTGGAGAATTTAACCTGAATCTATCCGATTTATTTAATTCGATGAACGTGCCTGTAAAAATCGATTATCTAAATCAGTATAATGGGTACACGGCTAGACCAGAAACGAGAATACTTTCCCTGAGCTTTAAATATAATTTTGGAAATTTTAACCTAAAAGATAATCAAAGAGAACTTGACCTGAAAGAACAGGAACGACTACATGAAGAAAAGCAGTTATAAACCATAACCCGGAAAACACCGCAAACATGGGACAAGTTCTTAATTATTGAGTATTTTGCAGTTTTAAAAGCGGCTATTACAATGAAGAATTTTAGATTAAACACAGCGATAATTTGTGTAGGGATATTGACACTAGTGGGTTGTCAAAATGGATCTGATAAGGCGAAGACCTCCGAAATAGAAGAGTTATACACCGCAGTAAAAACAGAATATGCGCCAGATTCTCGTGTAGCTATTTTTGATATAGAAACTACAGCATTAAACAATTCTTTTGTTTTAAAGGGCATGACAAATCTCCCGAAGGCCCTAAGTACATTTAAAAATCAATTAGCGGACAATGACATAACATTTGTCGATAGTGTCCAAGTATTACCATCCTCAAAGCTCGATGGTAAAACCCAAGGTATTATTGCACTATCAGCAGCAAACCTAAGGTCAAAACCTAAGCATTCAGCCGAACTGGTTACCCAGGGCACTTTAGGAATGCCGGTTACCATATATAAAAAACAAAATGGTTGGTATTTAATTCAAACACCGGACCAGTACATTGCCTGGGTGGATTCAGGCGGGGTAGTTGCTATGGATAGTAACACATACACTCAGTGGACGCAGAGCGATAAACTCATCTATACACAAACCTTTGGAAGTTCCTTTGCTGAAAAGGATGCGGCTGGTGCAGTGGTTTCAGATTTAGTCGCTGGAAATGTGCTTAAACTTATTGAGGATCAAGGAGATTTTTACCAAGTGGAATTTCCTGATAAAAGAATCGCTTTTATACCCAAGACCCAGGCAATGCCATACCAGGATTGGTTAGCGTCCTTGTCTCAAACAAAACAAAGTCTTGTGGAGACTTCAAAAACTCTTATGGGACTTCCATACCTATGGGGAGGAACCTCTCCAAAAGGGGTGGATTGTAGTGGATTTACAAAGACTGTTTTTTTCTTAAATGGGTTGATTATACCCAGAGATGCTTCACAACAAATTCATCAAGGAATTTTAGTTGACCAGGACAAGGACTTTTCAAAATTACAACCAGGGGATTTATTATTCTTTGGTAAGAAGGCCACGGAAACTAGCAAGGAACGCATTATTCATGTCGGGATGTGGATCGGAAATAATGAATTTATCCATTCAGCAGGAAGCGTTCATATCAGTAGTGTGGATAAAGACGCTCCAAATTATGATCTGTATAATATCAACCGATATATCCGGACAAAAAGATTGCTGAACCAGGACACTAAAGGTATTATAGATCTTCAAGAGACGAAGCTATTTTAGCCCGATACTAAAGGAGTTTTAACTACAAAACAAGGTCCTCAAAAAGAGCGTTTAGAGTCACTTCTAAGTTCTCACTATAACCTGTGTGCGGTCTAGAGGTTTGAATACTTGAGCTACGAACAGCAGTGAGCCAGCGAAATCGAGATGCAACATCCATAGCGGCGATACGTCCACCGTCTTTACCGGCGTTTGATATCTTTTCAAACGACTGCAGGTGCATTTCAACATCATCCAAGTCAAGTTCTGTGCAAACAAGCTTCAACTTTTCAACTGGAATATGGTATTTGACGGCCAAGTATTTTTGCTGCTTACAAAACAGGATAATTCCAACGTTTGTAAATTCCTCGCGTTCTACTCTTGGAACTACGCGAATTACAGCATACTCATATAAGTGTTTGCCTTTCATGCTGTGCTTGTTTTACAAAAATGTCAGAATTTTTTAATCGGGTATTCAAAAACTCAAAATATATTGTCCTGAGCTGCTCAGGAGTGAGTTCGGTTTCCCGCCATTGTAACCACTGATCAGGAATTAACGCCACGAGATCCTGCAGTATTGATTCATTTAAAAGGGATTTAAATTTTTCATCAGCTTTTTCTATAGCATTAGCCTGAGGCAACAATACATGGTCTTTAATTAAAGGAAAAGCGGTCAATGCCTGCTTTTCCCAATTGGTAAAGGCATGATGAAAATAGAATGAAGCACCGTGGTCGATGAGCCATAATTCCTTGTGCCAAATCAACATATTGGTATTTCTAAAGGTGCGATCCACATTGGTGATAAAAGCATCCAACCAAACGATTTCAGAGGCCAAACTTGCAGGTACTTCCATAACCAAAGGATCGAAATTAACGGCTCCTGATAGAAAGTGCATCCCTATATTAAGTCCTTCGCTAAATTTTAATAAGTCCTGGATTTCTTCATCACCCTCAGTACGTCCAAAAGCTTCATCAAAATTTGCCAAGACCAACTCAGGCATTTTAAAACCGAGAATCCTTGCCAGTTCTCCACCGAGTAACTCAGCGATTAATGCCTTTTCTCCATGTCCGGCACCTTTGAATTTAATGACATATTTGAAGCTGTCATCTGCTTCCGCCAGGGCAGGTAACGAACCACCTTCTCTTAGTGGCAGTATGTAGCGCATGACATTAACGGTTCTAAGCTCAGCTATAGTTTTCATGAATTCCTGTATTCAAAAGAAACAAAGGTATAGAATTTGGAACGATCAATAATATAGCAACAACAAGAGTATTGTGATTTTCCACTATTTAGAAATCCTTATCTTTGTAGCGAAAAAAACAAAAAGTAGTGGCTAAGATTGGATCAATAGATGTAGGAGATTTCCCTTTGTTACTAGCACCCATGGAGGATGTTAGTGATCCGCCTTTTAGAGCCTTGTGTAAAGAACAAGGTGCTGATGTGGTATATACGGAGTTTATTTCGTCGGAGGGACTGATAAGAGACGCTGCAAAAAGTGTTCTTAAGTTAGATATATACGAAAAGGAACGCCCGGTTGGGATTCAGATATTTGGAGCGGAACTCGATTCCATGTTACAGGCCGTTGAGATCGTTGAAAAATCGAATCCTGATATTATCGATATAAACTTTGGATGTCCTGTTAAAAAGGTCGTTTGTAAAAATGCCGGGGCAGGTATTTTAAGAGATATACCATTGATGGTAAAACTCACCGAAGAAATGGTGAAACGTACCAACCTCCCAATTACCGTAAAAACGAGACTTGGTTGGGATAGTGATTCTATAAAAATTGTAGAAGTTGCGGAACGCTTACAAGACGTTGGGATTCAAGCAATATCTATTCATGGACGCACCCGAGTTCAGATGTATAAAGGAAACGCCAACTGGGAGCCTATAGCTGAGGTGAAAAACAACCCACGTATGCATATCCCTGTTTTTGGTAATGGAGACGTAGACACCCCTGAAATGGCGGTTAAAATGCGTGATCAATATGGTCTGGACGGCGCAATGATCGGAAGAGCAAGTATTGGATACCCTTGGTTTTTTAAAGAGGTTAAACATTATTTTAAAACAGGAGAGCACTTAGCACCACCTACAATCCTAGAGCGCGTCGAAGCAGCGAGAAGGCACTTACAGATGGCTATAGATTGGAAGGGTGAAAAATTAGGTGTATTTGAAACCAGAAGACATTATACAAACTACTTTAAAGGTATTCCTCACTTTAAGGATTACCGTATGAAAATGGTAACCAGTGATGATGCTGTAGATGTGTTTGCGGCCTTTGCAGAGGTAGAGGAAAAGTTTGCAGACTTTCAGTTTGCTTAGTTAAAGGCAATTAGTTTTTTGTTAATTCTGCCGGCAGCAATTTTTGAGGCTATAAACCCTAATACAAAAATCGTTATAAATACGACCACAAGGTTACCAAATTGAAATTCTACAGGGTAAGCTAATGTTGGTGTAAGCTTAATCCATTGAAACTGCAGTTGCGTCCAAACGATCAAGGAAGCTAGCAAAATACCTATAAGTCCTCCTACCGAGGTTACTAAAAGTCCTTGAAGGAAATAGGTTTCTCGTAGTTTTTTGATGGACACTCCCATACTGTATAGCGTAGAGATATTGGCCTTTTTGTCTAAGATCATCATGATGATTGCTCCTACTACATTAAAGAGAGCGATAATTAGAACTAAGGTAAAAATAAGATATATGGCAAGGTTCTCCATATTGAGCATTTTGTACAAGGAATCATTCAATTGAGCTCTCGTTTTAATACTAACCTTATCGCCAAGTGCGTTTTTAATATGCGCGGCAACGACATTCAAATCAGCTCCAGGTGATAGTTTAAAATTAATTCCGGTAATCTGGTCAGGCTCCTTTTCTAAAAGTGGCTGAATTGTGGAGAGTTTTGCAAAGACATATTTTTTATCCAAATTATCTTCAATAGCATACACCCCTGATACCGTTACAGACAAATCATTATACGGTCTACTGGCAGTACTCATACCTGAGGTAATACTTCCCTTTCCAGGTTTTGGTGCAAGAATTTTTAATGGATTTCTGTAGTCGTTAATCCCCAAGCCAAGTGCATTGGCGATACCTGCCCCAGGTACCACTTGATAGGGATTGTTATTCATCCAACCGCCATAATACATCAAGCTATCCACATCGATAACCCGAACATAATTACTGTCTACCGCCTTTATATAAGCAATAAAGTTTTTCTGTTTGTGGGTTAAAAATATACGCTCCTCTACTTCCTGAGAATAAGCGTAAATGCCATCCATTGCATTTAATTTATCAACATCTTCCTCACTTAATCTAAAATACTTCCCTTCTTTGGCATTAGCCATAAGGTCCGGATCCGAGAAATTTGAGAAAGAAAGACTCAGAGTCTTTAATCCGGCAAAAGCAGAGAGCACAATAAAAAGTGAAGCGGCTCCTATGACAATAACCAAAAAGCTGACAAAATTAATAATGTTGACTGCATTTTGACTACTTTTTGAAACCAAGTAACGCTTTGCTATGTAGAGTGCTATGTTCAAAAGCTTAAGACTTCTTTCTTTTGTCTAATAAATCAGGATTTTCAATAGGGTTTTCGCTTCTTTTTAGGGATTGATCGATCTTATCGATATATTCTAATGAGTCGTCGAGAAAGAAGCTCAATTCAGGCACTCTCCTGAGTTGGTTTTTGGTACGCTGTGATAATTCGTGTTTGATGAGTGGTTGATTGGAACGGATTCCTTCGATAAGTTCTTCAGCATTTTTAATAGGAAAAATACTGACAAAAACTTTAGCCACCGATAGGTCAGAAGTTACATGAACCTTGGTTACACTAATTAAAGTGCCACCTATATTTCCATCTTTTGCTGCCCGTTGAAGAATCTCTGCGAGATCTTTCTGCAATACACCACCAATCTTTTTCTGTCTATTTGTTTCCATAGTGCAAAAGTACAAGAATAATAGTTACAATTTAAAGTATTATTTTTGAACAAAACACGACTCATGAATAAAATTGAACATCTCGGGATTGCTGTAAAGGACCTAGAGGCTTCTAGTACCCTTTTTGAAAAACTTCTTGGAGTTGCACCCTATAAGACGGAAGAGGTGGAGGCAGAAGGTGTCAATACATCATTTTTCAACACAGGTAACAGTAAAATTGAACTTTTAGAGGCTACCAAGGCAGATAGCGCAATCGCTAAGTTCATCGAAAAAAGGGGAGAAGGAATACATCATGTAGCCTTTGATGTATCGGATATTCATTCGGAAGTCAAACGCTTAAAATCAGAAGGTTTCACCATATTAAATGAAACCCCAAGAAAAGGAGCAGATAATAAATGGGTTGTTTTTCTTCATCCTAAGAGTACAAATGGTGTGCTTATAGAATTATGCCAGGAAATGGAAAAAGAAAAGCATTAGAACAAAAGCGAAAAAACCCTTGCAGTGCTTAAAAAAAAGTGCTAATATTGCATCCGCAAATTCACGGTCCTATAGCTCAGCTGGTTAGAGCACTTGACTCATAATCAAGGGGTCCCTGGTTCGAGCCCAGGTGGGACCACTAGTAAAAAAAGCCTTACATCTATGTAAGGCTTTTTTTTATGTTCGCCTAGTATATGGTATCAATTCGGTGGGGAAAGTCCACTATGGGGGTTTGTAATCGCCAACCATTAGCCAATAACAAGGGTGTCCATCTCGTGGTGGAATCTGAAGATTATTGCGATTGGAAAATGAGCAATACTAAGCAAACTCCTAGCCTGACGAACATAAACTACATATAGGGCCAAAGTTGTCAGGGTAAGGTTGCCTATAAGTACCAGTGCTTTCCACTGCACAATCCAGTTAAACGGGGTTCTTCGTCATTATTGATGTATATTCCGCTGAAACATCCGCCGGAATGGCAGTGCTGAAAATGACCACCAATAGGGGGGTCAACATGCTCCAGTGTATCCAATCTTGGAGATTAATCAAGTATTGATTTGAAATGGAATGCAGGTGCTTATTTGTGACCGAAATATAGCACTACCTTATACTGTGTTTAAGGTTTAATTAATAGATATCCTATCAGATAACCTCTTATCTCAAGACACCTTATTAACCTAGGCTGGTTGAGCCTTTTTGAAATACTTTTTTCGAAGCCAAAAAGACACTTTTACCAAAAATATTAAGGCAGGTACTTCAACAAGAGGTCCAATTACCCCTGCAAAAGCTTGTCCTGAATTGAGTCCAAAAACAGCGATGGCCACTGCAATAGCTAATTCAAAATTGTTTCCGGCTGAGGTAAACGCCACTGAAGTTGTTTTATCATATTCTGCCCCCATGGCTTTGGTGACAAAAAAGCCAATGAAAAACATCAAGGTAAAATAAAGTAATAACGGAACAGCGATGATTAACACATCCATCGGAATTTCAACAATTAATTCTCCTTTTAAGGAAAACATGATGATGATAGTAAACAATAGCGCTATAAGTGTTATCGGAGATATTGTCGGTATAAACTTGTTTGTGTACCAGTCTTCTCCTTTAAGTCTCACTAATACTTGTCGACTTAAAATACCCAATAGAAATGGAATTCCCAGATAGATGGCTACACTTTCTGCAATGGTTCCAATAGAGATATCCACAATGGCTCCTTCAAATCCAAAATAGGGTGGAAGCACTGTAATAAAGATCCAAGCATAAAAGCTATAGGCAAAAACCTGGAAAATACTATTTAAGGCAACCAATCCAGCCCCGTATTCACTGCTTCCTTCGGCAAGATCATTCCACACCAATACCATCGCAATACATCGAGCAAGGCCGATTAAAATAACGCCAACCATGTATTCTGGATAATCTCTTAAAAAGATAATGGCCAAAACAAACATTAAAACCGGCCCTATTATCCAATTCAAAAGAAGGGAAATGGAAAGTATTTTGGTGTTTCTGAATACTTTGGGCAACAAGGCATAATTTACTTTAGCTAGGGGGGGGTACATCATCAGAATCAATCCAATAGCAATAGGAATATTGGTAGTTCCCACGTTGAAGGTGTTGAGGTAGTCAGGAAAATTTGGAAAAAAATATCCCACACCAACACCAATAGCCATGGCTAAAAAGATCCATAAAGTGAGGTTTTTATTTAGAAAACTAAGTTTTTTTGCAGCCATGATTAAAATTTAATTTTAGAAAACACATAAAACATTTCTGTTGCGATTTGAAGACTTCTCTCACCATACTTTTCCGCTTGTTGCGGCGTGTTGTCAAATGCTTTTGGATCCTGATAGGTGATCGGAATACGCTTTTCAGCCCCCAAAACAAAAGGACAGGCCTCGTTGGCCGAATCGCAAGTCATAATCGCAGCAAATTCTGATTGTGGATTGAAATCACTTTCGATCAGTTTTGAAAAACCAATAATTGAATGCTGATTTTTTGCGTATTTGATTGCATAAATCGGATTCTCTCCTTCACTGAGCTTGTCAATTTGAAAGCCTGTAGCGATTAGAGTCTCTACTATCATTGGGAAAAGAGCCGTACGCTCCGTCCCGCCGGAATAGCAATCTACCGATCTTAACTTGAAATGACAGGCCATCACCTGTGCCCAAACCTGACAAAGATGACTCCTTCTGGAATTATGGGTACAAATAAAATGTAGTCTAACCGACTCATCTTGATTTACTTTTTGTTGAATAAATTCCGTTAGAGGTTGAAGTGCTTCTTTGCGCTCATCTGAAATTGTTTCTATAGTTAAGCTTGAAATAAAATTGCGAAGTGCGTCATTCATGGGCATGGTTCTTAAATGGTAAGTACTTTCTGGTATGGGTATTCCTTATTTATTAACAACAACCGGAATCTGGTGTACAACAACCAGCGCTTTGTAATTCAGACAATTTCACCTTTGGCTTCTCTACTGGAACACCGCAGCTATCTTGGGCTAGACAGGCCGTAGCCTTGCTAGTTAACACAAAGTTTTTTCCATTAAATTCTAAGCCAAATTTACCAATGGTAACTTGTTGGTACTCTACTTCAATTTCATAATCTTCAATGCCTAATTTTTCTTCAGACAATTTAATGATGTTGAGTAATTTATTTGGTTTTAAGCGATGTTCAAAATCGTTGGCATCCCATAATTGAAAGTTGACTGCTTTTTCAGTGCGAGTGACGCCACCGCAATCTATAAAGTGTTTGCTAACCACTCCTACCTCTGTAACGTGGAAGTGCTCTGGGACAAAAGTTCCGTTTTCCAATTGAAATTCAACATTGTCTAATGTTGGAAGAATTTCTTTTATTTCTGATAGTTTCATCTGTGTAATTTTTAATTGATTTTTATGTGTATGGCCCTTGGCTAAATGTGTTTTAAAAGTATGATAGGACTAATTAAAATCGCCTGCAGGCTAGATTTGTTCTATGTTTAACTATATATTTCTCCATTGTTAATCGTAATATTACAATTGAATAGATCAAATGTTTTAACAACATTCGTCATTACATCCAACATCTTGCCCTATAAATCCAGTCAAAACACCTTTCATTTTCATCCAATTGTCCTTGTCGATGCAATAACACACGCTAGTACCCTCAACAGTTCCTTTAATTAACCCTAGTGTTTTAAGCTCTTTAAGATGCTGTGAGATGGTTGGTTGAGCAAGTCCTATAACCTCTACTAAATCCCCACAAATACATGCATTTATCTTAAATAAGTGCTGAATAATAGCCACTCTAGCCGGGTGGCTAAAAACCTTTGCAAATAATGCAATTTCATTTTGGGTATCTGAAAATATTTCTGTTTTGGTAGCGCCCATGATATAATTCTATATTGCAATATTACAATAAAGATTATTTAACATCCAACTATTTTTTATTTTTTTTTATTTTTTAACTAAGGAACTTTATGACTTGCAATGTTTTGTAGAAATCTATGTTACGAAATAAGACCTGTGATATTATAGAAAATGTGGCCTAGTAGAGACCGCTAATGTGGAATTCAGGTCCAATTCATTTGTTTTGCGATAGCAATAAGTTCAATGGAATTCTTAGCATTTGTTTTACCCAATATGTTTTTTCGATGTGTAGAAACTGTCAATGGACTTATGTTTAGATTATCCGCAATTTCCTTGGTGGTTTTTCCAAGGGACATATGTTCTATAATTTCTAATTCTCTTCTGGTCATCTTGAAATCAGTGGTATCCTGTATTACATCTGTGGGAATGACGCCGGATTTAGTCGAATTTTTTAAGGCTAGTTTTAGTGTTAGAATGAGTTGATTATTATTGAAGGGCTTTGTCAAAAACGCATACGGAAAGGTGGGTTCCACCCTTTTAATGGTATTGATATCACTATAAGCCGTTAGAAAAATTACAGGGACTTTTCCCTTTATAATCTTTTTTACAAAGTCAATTCCATCATGAGTCTGTTTCAGATTAATATCACAAATGGCAGCATCAAAACTGTTCTGTTCAAATAGCTGAACCGCTGCGTTGAACCGAGTCGAAATTTGAGGTTCAAATCCGTTATCTTTTAATCCAATTTGAATACTTTTTGCGATGACTATGTCATCCTCTAATACAAGAATTTTATCTTTCATGTTAGACCGGCTTTTGCTATACCTCAGTTAGAGTTTAATTGTGTGTCAGGGTTCACTACTTTTTTCATAAACCTAAAACAACTACCATTTTTACCATTTATTTCTAGCTCCATTTCTAGTTCTTCAGTCAATAATTGAATTAGACTTAGCCCCATGGTATCAGCAGTCTGTAGCTCAATACCTGAAAACCCCTTACCATTGTCCCGATATTCAATGATCACCTCCTGGTCAATTATTTGTAAAGAGATGGATATTATTGGATTTGGGTGGTCTTTTTCAAAAGCATGCTTAATAGAATTGGTAATGAGTTCATTTAATATAAGTCCGGCGTAGGTCAGCTGATTAGATGGGACTTTTAATGGTGACAAATGCGTTTCTAGTTTGATATATGAACCAGTAAATGATAGGATATCTAAAGCGAGTTGTATTATAAACTTATCCAGACGGATCTCTTCTGTATTAAAGTCTTGTTGATTGAGAGAATCGTGAATTTTGGCGATTGTAAATATTCGAGACTGCAGCTGTTTCAGTTGTTGTCTATGCTCAGGACTTTTTGAAGTGACATTCTGAAAGTCAATAAGACTGGTCATCAATTGGAGATTATTTTTAACCCGGTGATTCAGTTCACGCATCAAGTAAGAAATATTTTCCTTCTGTTTTTTGGTGATTTCCAGGGTAGACTGAAGTACCAAGTTTGACTCCGACAAGGAATGGGTACGATCCTTTACCATCTTGGATAGTTTATTATTGATTCTCTTTTGTTGCCAGTGTCGATGTACCATGAACCCTATAACAGCCATGGAAACTAAGAACGTTACTAGAAGTTTAAACCACAACCGCTGATACCATGGGGTGTTAATTACAATTTTAAAGCTTTCAGTATTTCCCCAAACCATTTCATTGTTACTACCGCGTACTTTGAAGGTATAAATGCCTGGATTAAGGTTGGTATAGGTCGATGAATTTTCATTAGTTACAGGTCGCCACTGTTTGTCAAACCCTTCCAATTTGAAGCGGAAAAGATTCTTATTTGGCCATAGATAGCTCAAATTTGTAAAATTAAAGGTAATTACATTCTGCTCATGGGAAAGGATGAGTTCGTTTTGATATGGAATATTCTTGTTGATTGATTTACCAAATAATTGAATGTCTTCCAGGATGGTGTTTCCAGGTATTTTGTTCATTGGAATACTGTCAACATTAATAATGTTAAACCCGTTCATTCCTCCAAAATACAAGCGTCCCGAACTATCTTTGTAAGCTGCCTTTCCATTAAATTCATTGTTTTGAAGTCCATCTTGTTCTGTGTAATTGGTAAAGGTTTCAGTAGCGGGGTTAAATTGAGATAAGCCGAAATTGGTACTTACCCAAATATTCCCGTTGTGGTCTGACTCTACGCCATAAATAAAGTCATTTGGCAGACCCTCTTGTTGGGTGAAGTGTTCAACTTCACCTGTAGTGACATTTATCTTATTAAGTCCTTTGGCAGTTCCTGCCCAGATATTTTTTTTTAAATCCTCTGTAATGGAAAATACCCTTTCATTTGAAAGAGATCCATAATAGGTCGTTTTATTATTGTGAATTTGATAAAGACCATTATCACTTGCGAGCCATATATCACCTGAAGAGTCAATAAAACTGTTTCTTGAACGAAGAAGGGATTTACCGTTGATTGTTTTTCGTTTTACTTTGTAATCGTTGACATTTAGGGCATAGATACCATCAGACCATGTGTGTACCCAAATGGAATCTTTTGAGACAGGAGTAATTTGGATAACCTCGTTATCAGTGATAGGCAATGGAATTTGATCAAAAGTATCATTCTTGCGGTTGTATTTTAATAAACCATCCCCGAAGCCACCGGCCCAGAGCGTACCTGATTGATCCTTTGCTAAGGTATAATCAAGATTATTGGACAAATACAATTTATAAGATTTCTTGTTCATTAGGTAGCGCACCAATCCAAATTCTGTGGCCATCCATAAAGTATCCCCTTCTTTTAGGAAATTGAAAATACTTATAAAATCTTTTTTGGGAGCGTTGTCTACGGTAATACGGTGTGGTACAAACTTTTCTTGGAAGGGATGATGGTATAAAACTCCACGTCCTTCTGTTCCTAGCCAGATTCCTCCTTGAATATCTTTTTTTACGCTCCGAATGGTCGTACCTATTGATTTCCCCTTTTCATCTAAGAATCTAATTTCTTTACATTCAAAAGCATCATTGATCAGGTAATTACGATTCGCTGCGGTGACTAGGACCTGGTTTTCATCCCAAATAAAAAGCCCTGAAATCTCACCATTTTGAATTGGAGTTTTAATTGGCTTAAGTTGTTTTAATGTCGTGTTGTAAAGGAATAAGCCTGTTTCTGTACCTAACAAGATATGCTCAGAATCTTTCTTAAGTATAGTGTTTACTGATTTGTCACCTGCAACATGAAGCGGCTTCAGGCTTTGCTCTTTAAAATCAAAGATATAACAGCCTTTATAGTTTGTTGAAAGTAAATAAGAACTCTCCTTTAATGGAACTATGGCAGTAATGTATTCATTTTCCATTTCAACGGTGATAGGAAACTTTTTGAATGTCAGAGTTTTGCGATCGATAAGCACCAAATTATTGATGGTCCCGGCGAGCAGGTAACGTTTATTTATAGGCGTAATATTATAGGCAAATTTTAGCGATGGAATTGTTTCATAATCGAGCTTGTCTTTAAAACTGATAAATCGATCTTCCTTAAGTAAATAGGCACAGATTGCATGAGTATTTGTGGCGAGCCACAAAGTGTCATTACTATGATACATATCTCTTATGTGATCATCGGGTAAACTCCCGGGCTGGGTTCCAGTTTTAAACACCTTCATTTGGTCACCATTAAAACGATTTAAGCCATTTTCCGTACCTACCCACAAATAACCTAGACTATCAAACTCTAGAGATAGTGCATTGAGTTGTGAGAGTCCTTGCCGTTGCGAAATTTCTTTAACCTTGATGGTGTCTAAAGAAGGCTCCTGTGCTTTTAAATCAAATAAAAACACATTTAGGAGTATAGAATATAGAACTAGGTATTTTAACATAGTTTTTAGGATAGCGAAAATTAGTATTTAATGGTGGTTTTTCAAAGAAAACTCGAAAATATACCCATAAATAGGTATACAATGTCTTTTCAGCCCTAAAAATGTACCGTTAAACGATGGAAAAAACAGGTGAAAATCTGAGGACTTTATAAAGTAATGAATACTTTAAAGTCCATATAAATATGGTACTTGTATCATTATGTTGAGATTCTATTTGCCTTTTAATAGTAGGAGAAGTTGTGCAAGTATGTTTTTCGTGTAATAAAAAATGCTGATAGTAGTTGAATCTAAGTTTTTTACTTTTCATTGACTTTTCTAAACGATAATTTATGCGAATATGTATAGCCTTTTGCTAAAATATACTCATAAATAGGTATTGTATACTATGAGCGAATGCACTCATTTTGTAGTGTTAAGAAATTTAAACTCAATACCTATGAAAAATTTTAATTTAAGTCTTAGAAAAACGTATCTGTTTGCCTTAATGGGAACATTGATACTAACATCATGTTCAACTGACGACACACCATCAGAAGACGTCTCTGCAATTAGACAGGCAGAAGCAGCAAATTTGAATGCTAATGCTCAAGTTGCCGCTGCTCAAGCTGCGCTATTAAATGCGCAGGTGGAAGTTCAAGTCGCTCAAGCGGAACAAATTAAACTTCAAAATGCGCTTATTGCAATACAAAACGCCACAGCGCAAGCGGAATCAGATCTGACAATTGCTGAAATTCAAGCTCAAATGCTTGCAGCAGAAGCAGCAAGGGTTGATGCACAACTTGCATTAAATATTGCCATGAATACTTTAGATGCAAGTATGGCGGAAATGCAAGCGGATGAAGTAAGAGAAATAATGTCCAAACTTTCTTTGGAACAAGGTAAATTAAGTGATTTAATGTCTGATCGAAACACCCTTGTTAAGGATCTAAATATCGCAAATTTTAACCTTGAATTTGGTGTAGATTATTCTAATGAAATGTCCTTAATCACTTTGCAAAGTACATTAGAGTCTGACAATCAATTTCTGGGAGAACTTGAGTCTCAATTGACTTTATTAGAAGAAGATATTGATGGCGCACAAGATGTGGCAGAAAGATTAAGTACTTTGAACTCTGAGAGAATAATTAACCAAAACAAAATCGATAGTTTAACCACTGTTGATAGAGAATACAACTCAGAACTGAGTCCTTTATATTCTCAGAGAGGCGATCTTTTTGATTTAAAATTCGCTTATGAGAACGCAGTTATTATTGCCACAAATTATGAGGCTAACTTAGAAAGTAATCAGGCAAATTTGGCATTATGGAATGAGCAACTTGTTTTTATTGAAAATCAATTGTCATTAAGTTCCGCTGCCCTTGTCGAGGCAGAAGGAAGATTGGATGCTGCAAATGTGGAATATAGTACAAGAGTTGAGGCGACTGCAGTAGCTGAAGCCGTTATTCCTGGATTAGAGAATGCCGTGGAGGATGCTGAATTAGCATACAATATGGCTGTAGCAGCGAGAAATGAATATACAGGTACTGATTCTACTGTAATAAGTGAGTTAGACCTTGCCATCACCGATGCTGATACAGCATTGACCGATGCTCAAACTGCTCTTTCTGACGCAAACGCTTTGCTAAATGACGCACAAATCTTGGAAAACGATTATTTCAATAGTGTTGTCGCTCCTGAAGAAAGCACCGTTGTTAATCTTAATATTCAGATAGACAATCTTCAAAATGATATAATGAATATCACAAGGTCTATTAAAGATAATGAAATATGGATGATTGAACAGGCTGATAACGTTTCAGAGGCACAAATATATATTTCAGAAAACAAAGAAGCTTATGATCAAATTTCTGCGGATTACGAGATTTTATTAGCTGAGATACAAGAGTTGGAAATGAAAATTTCTGAGGTAAATGATCTTAGAAATAATCTATGGATGTTGAATAATAATATACAAAGTCTAATTGTTTATTATGACAATATTACAGATAATAATACATGGTATACTAATCAAGTGAATAGCTTAGAAGATCAAATAGCTTATGTGGAACTTGGTATAAAAACGACCGAAACGGACATAAAAAGAGTTGAGAACAATATGATTATAGTGGCTGAAGATTTACAACAAGAAGTAGACAGATTAACTGATGAAATTGCTGTGATCGATGTGCAAATTGAAGGTCAGACTGGAATTGTTACTCACTATGAAGACTTACTTTCTCAAGCATTAGCTGAATAATGTGATCGGGTATTGTAAAGCGGGCTATTTTCTAGTAGTAGTTAGTAGCCTTCTTTACCAACTATTTAACTATAAATTTTAATACTCAAGATCATGAAGAGATATATATATTTAGCCGTATTATTATTGTTTGCAATAATGAATACGAATGCACAACAGGTTGTTGATGAAGTAACAGGACCTACAAAAGGTGATTTTACCGGTTCTATATTGCTGGGTAGAGGAAGATTTTTACAATCAGGTTTAACAGTGCCTCGTCCAGTTCCACAGAATGTTTCCGGGGATGCACCATACCTCAGCACGGTGAGTTCTAACGATAATAAAATCACCAATATGATCGGTGCAGAATTTCGTTATTTCGTATCGGATCGTATCGCCCTTATGATTAGTGGAGGTGCTATTATCAGAAACACCCCTGGCATGACAAATATTCCGGGTGTAACAACGAACAGTAATGCGTCCTCTATTCCAGAGTTTGAATCTATCGTAGAGACCAACCAGGTAGATTTAAATGTGAATGTTGGATCACAGTATTTTTTCCTTAATAACTATAAAAGGGTTCATCCTTATTTGGGTTTGTCGATTCCTTTTTATTATGCAGAACGATCAGAGTTTGATCCTGCGATTAATGGAACTGAAGTTGTTGATATTAGTGAAAGAAGAGTCTCACTACTTGGCGTTGGGGCTCAAACCACCGCTGGAATAGACTATTATTTTGGAGAAGCTTTTTTTTTAGGTTTAGAAATTAAAACTATAAACTATGTTTTTGCGAAGTCGACCAAATATGCTGGTCCAGGATTTGGAGAAAGATCTGCTCAAACGTCTACGATATCATTTTTTTCCCAACCATTTATTCGTATAGGATTTAAGTTTTAAATTTCAATAACTTTGTGGTTGGATTAGTGTGAGGCTGCCTTTTTTGGTAGCCTCTTTCATTTGTAGTTATGTGTGAAATTCAATAGAAGTGACCTATTCTATAATCTAGATCTATGGAATTTCTCTATCTTTAGCACAGGAAATACCATAGCGCGGCAATGAACGCCTCAGAACAAAAAACTTAGAAAAATGGTCATAAAAGAAGTTAAAGATAAGCTCAAAACATCAAAAGGGCCGGTAGCCTTAGCCCTTCATCAAGGGACAGGATTTAAAATCCTTGTAATGGGGTTCAATAAAAACATGGTTTTAAAGGAGCACAAAGCCTATCTCAAATCAAAATTAACTGTTTTGGAAGGTGCTGTTGTTTATCAAGAGCAGGGTAGAGAAGTAACACTTAAGCAATATGAAGAAGTGGATATACCTGTTGAGGTACCTCATTGGGTTGTAGCATTAGAAGACAGTTTATGCCTGTTGACGCAAGGAAACTAATAAGTATTTTAGTTGGGTTTAAAGGAACCATAAGACCGGTTTATCGCAGTTAGGTGATTTAAAGGACTGTTTGTATTGTCGTTGGACAATTTAATAACTACTTTTAAATTTCAAACTTAAGATGATGCGATATTTGCTTTCGATACTGCTAATAGTTTTTACGGCCTGTACGCAATCCTACCAAACACAACTTACCGAGCTTAAGGTCGAACATTTGGATCGACCTCTAGGTATGGATGCTACCCATCCAAGGTTTACTTGGAAGCTTCAAAACTCACCATTAGGGACAATTCAAAAGGAATACCAAATACGTCTTGCAACGGATTCTATGGAGCTGATAAAAGGCAAGGACTTGTTGTGGCATAAACAAGGGTCTACTGGTAAAAACGCCATCACTTATGATGGTGAACCCTTAAAACCTTTTACTAAATATTATTGGGGCGTTTCTGTGAACGCAAATTCAAATCAAGAAAGCCAATTCGCCATTTCCACTTTTGAAACAGGAATGATGGGATCCGAGCAGTGGAAAGGAACATGGATTACCGATACGGAGGATATTGATTTAAAACCGGCTCCTTATTTTAGGAAGGAGTTTGATCTTGAAAAAAAGGTTGTCAGAGCCAGAGCCTACATTGTTGCTGCAGGTTTATATGAGCTCTACATCAACGGAGAAAAGGTTGGAGATCACCGATTGGATCCGGTATATACACGCTTCGATAAAAGAAACACTTATGTCACCTATGATGTGACCCAGGACTTTAACCAGGCTAAGGTTGCCATTGGGGTTATACTTGGCAATGGATGGTATAATCATCAATCCACAGCGGTATGGCTGTTTGATCGTGCAAAATGGCGAAAAAGACCGCGATTTTGTCTCAACATCAAACTTACTTATGACGATGGTACCACCGAGCTTATCGCTACAGATAAAAGCTGGAAAACATCCTTAGGCCCATTGGTGTTGAATAGTATTTATACTGGAGAACATTATAATGCCAACTTGGAACAACCGGGGTGGAATACCGTGAATTTTGATGATGCTTCGTGGAAAGCTTCACTCGAGGTTGCTGCAACCTCTAATACCATTGTTGCACAAGCTATCCCACCTATCAGAATTGTTAAAGTGCTTCAACCGGTGCGTATGACAAAAATGAGTGATAAGCGCTATATTTTTGATCTTGGACAAAATATTTCTGGAGTTACCAAACTTCGTGTTAGTGGTGAAAAGGGGAGTGTTATTCGTGTGACACATGCTGAACAATTAGATTGCCTGGGAAATTTGGACTTATCCAATATAGATGTGCATTACAGACCTAAAGACACCCTAGATCCTTTTCAGACAGATGTCTACACTTTAAATGGAGCAAAGGATCAAGTGTTTGAACCCAAGTTTAATTATAAGGGATTTCAATATGTAGAAGTTAAAAGTACTACTGCGATTGATCTAGACAAAAATGATCTTTCAGGATTATTCATGCATACGGATGTTGAGGCCATTGGAAGTATTCACAGCTCTAACCAGCTCTTGAATAATATTTGGAAAGCGACCAATAATTCCTATTGTTCTAATTTATTCGGCTACCCTACGGATTGTCCACAAAGAGAAAAAAATGGATGGACCGGTGATGCGCATATCAATATAGAAACAGCACTCTACAATTATGATGGAATTAGCGTTTATGAAAAATGGATGAAAGACCATAAAGATGAACAACAGGCTAACGGTGTGCTGCCTTCCATTATTCCAACCTGGGGAGGATGGGGTTATGATTGGGGAAATGGTCCAGATTGGACAAGTACAATCACGATCATCCCTTGGGAATTGTATCAGTTTTACGGCGATGACCATGCCTTAAAAATGATGTATGAACCCATGAAAAAATATGTGGATTACATTCGTTCTATAAGTTATGATGGAGGTCTGACCAATTGGGGACTCGGAGATTGGGTCCCGGTAAAATCAGTGACACCAAAAGAATTGACATCATCAATCTATTACTTTGTCGATGCTAGTATTATGGCAAAAACGGCGCTTCATTTTGGAAAACAAGAAGATTTTAAAACCTATGCTGCTCTTGCAAAACAAATTAAAGATGCAGTAAATGATAAATATCTCAATCCTAAAACGGGCGTCTACGGACAGGGGTTTCAAACAGAGCAAAGCGCGGCGTTGTACTGGGGTCTGGTACCCGACTCTTTGAAAGAAAAAGCTGCTAAACGCCTGGTAGAGGCGGTTTCAAAATCAGATAATCATATCGATGTTGGATTGTTAGGCACTCGGACTATTCTAGGCGCCCTGAGTCAAAATGGCTATGCAGACTTAGCTTATCAGGTGGCTACTCAAGATACGTATCCTTCTTGGGGATGGTGGATAAGAAATGGGGCGACCACACTTTATGAAAACTGGGATATACACGCCAATTCCGATTTATCAAAAAACCATATTATGTTCGGTGCCATTGGTGGATGGTTTTACTCAGGCCTTGGAGGAATTCTACCAGACCCTGAAAAACCGGGATTTAAGCACATTATTTTGAAACCTAATCTAGTAGCTGGTCTCGATCAGTTTGAAGCAAAATTTCAAAGCCCTCATGG
Source organism: Galbibacter sp. (assembly GCF_048266365.1). Taxonomy (NCBI): domain Bacteria; kingdom Pseudomonadati; phylum Bacteroidota; class Flavobacteriia; order Flavobacteriales; family Flavobacteriaceae; genus Galbibacter; species Galbibacter sp. Next base: position 83,034 of record NZ_JBLWZP010000008.1, read on the forward strand.
GGAGATTATTTCGAGTTGGGACACCAATACTGACGGGACTGTCAAATACGAGGTTCGGATCCCTAATAACAGTACCGCGACCTTATACCTTGATGTTGATACAGTTGAGTTTCAGGGTGAGGCTATTTCTTTTACCAATGTGTTCACTAAAGAGCTGAACCCAGGCGTATACCGTTTTGTGGTGACTAGAACAAGTAAATAATCCCTAAGACATGGAGTCCTAATAAAATCAGCTGTAAAAGCTCCTTCATGATTCCTAACAGTATGCAAAAAAGTTTGCCATACAACATAACGTTCATTAGATTTGTAGGTTAAGAATTTATTTTCAGGCTAATTTTAATAGAGTACATATGATGAACACAAAAAGGTATCAAGGAGGGATATTCTTATTTCTTTTCCTTGCATTCACGAATGCTGCCATTGCTCAAGTGGTAGAACGAAATCAGGAGGAATTTAGTGAGTTTATGGACCGTTCAGGGAATCGCTATCGTTCCGCCTCTGGGGTCCCAGGACCGGATTACTGGCAAAATCAAGTAGATTATGTCATTAAGGCAAGTCTTGATGATAAAGCACATACATTAACCGGTGAAATTACAATTACTTACACAAATAATAGTCCAGATGCCTTACCTTTTATTTGGTTGCAAATGGATCAAAACCGGTTCACTGCAGATTCAAGAGGAACTCTAACTACTCCAATTGAAGGAAACCGCTACAACGGAGAAGTTGATGGGGGGTATGAAATATCAAACCTAGAAGCAAAAACTCAGCGTACAGTATCTGATAAACATATCGTAAGCGATACCAGAATGCAGGTGTGGTTTAAAAAACCGATACAGCCTAATGGTGGAAAAGCAACTGTCTCTATGGATTTTAAATTTAATATCCCAGAGCGAGGAATGGATAGAATGGGTAGAGTAGACACTGAAAATGGGACCATTTATGCCATGGCACAATGGTATCCAAGAGCAGCGGTTTACGATGATATTGAAGGTTGGAACGTTGAGCCTTATTTAGGAGCAGGTGAATTTTACCTTGAATATGGTAATTTCGATTACCAAATTACGGCACCTTACGATCATATCGTAGTAGGGTCCGGAGAGTTAGTCAATGCCAATCAAGTCATGTCTTCAGTGATGACAGAGCGTATGGAGAAAGCACGTAAGAGTGACGAGACTGTTTTTATTGTAAAACCGGAGGAAGTTAATGACAAATCGATAAGAGCGAAGCAAAGCGGAACCTTAACCTGGCACTTTATAATGAAAAATTCCAGAGATGTTGCCTTTGGTAGTTCAAAAGCATTTATCTGGGATGCAGCAAAAATAGACCTTCCAAGCGGGGCAAAAGCTTTAGCTCAATCGGCTTACCCTATTGAAAGTAGTGGTGATGAGGCTTGGGGTCGCTCCACAGAATACTCAAAACACTCCATAGAGAACTATTCGAATAGATGGTATGAATACCCATATAAAGTGGCCACTAACGTAGCTGCAAATGTCGGAGGAATGGAATATCCCGGTCTTAACTTTTGTAGCTGGAAAAGTGCTGGGGCAAGACTTTGGGGAGTTACGGACCACGAATTCGGGCACAATTGGTTCCCTATGATTGTCGGTTCTAATGAGAGAAGATACCCATGGATGGATGAAGGTTTCAACACATTTATCAACTACTATAGCACAGTGGATTTTGGAGAATATCCAGCATCATTGTCTAAAACTAGAAATATGATTTCTTGGTTTCAAAACGATACAAGAGAAGGGATTGATACCTATCCAGATGTTGCAAATTTGAGAAATCTTGGAATGATAGCATATCGTAAACCAGGTATTGGTTTACTGTTACTTAGAGAATATATTTTAGGGAAGGAGCGCTTTGATATTGCGTTCAAATCTTATATAGAAGCATGGGCGTATAAACACCCACAACCAGCAGATTTCTTTAATCATATGGAAAATGTAGCTGGAGAAAATCTTTCGTGGTTCTTTAAGAACTGGTTCTACGGTACAGGAAACATTGACCTTGCAGTTGTAGGAATTCGTCAGACTCCAGAAAAGGATGCTTTCATGGTGACCGTCGAAAATAAGGGAGATATCCCAATGCCGGTTAAAATGAAAATTACGCATCGTGATGGTACTGTTGAGGAAAAAACATTACCAGTTGAAATATGGCAACGTGGAGACACATGGAGCTTTATACTTGAAACTGAGGTGCTACCAAAAAGCATTGAAATTGATCCGGATAAAATATTACCAGATGTTAACCCTTCCAATGATTCTTGGCCGGGAACTTCTTTCTACGACTAGAAGGATTATATAAAATTAAAGATTTTGTAGCAATAGACTGTCTGATTCTGATCAGACGGTCTATTGTTCTTTATAGCCCTTGTTGGATTCGCTAACCAAGGAGTCTTCTTCCTTAAAGACATCGTCATTTTCTGAAAAATCCAAGGTCTCTGCCTCCGGGAGGTATTTTAAAATTTCATCGATTCCTTTACTAAGCATTAATGGAGTGGAATATTTACGACTTGTGGCAAGTACAAAACCATCCTTGATAAGTCTGAAGTAATGTTTGCCAGAAGGGGTTGATTTTTTCCTGAAACTGAATTGGTGAATATGCTCAGCCAAGCCAGTAATCATAGATTCGCAGTCCTGCTTTTTTTTGAGAGCGATACTGGTGAAAATTGTTTTTCCTTTTCTGGAAGTGAACACAAATTTATAATTTCCGTTTTGTCGTTTGCTAATAACAAACATTCCCATAGGTTCAACTAATTTTTAGTTTTAAGAATACAAAGCTAAAATTAATTAGATACAGTGCATCATAATTTTGGCCGCATCACTTTTAAACTAAAAAAACTGTAATTCAACTAAAAAAAGTGGATAGCTGAGGATGGTTTATGATATTTGTGGATAGTGGACTTTAAGGTGTCCCCCCGACCTAGCTATGCTATTCCTTAATTTTCATTAGTCGAGAAACATATTTCCCGATCACATCGAATTCTAAATTAACGATACTACCCACTCGATAATCTTTGAATCGAGTGTGGTCGTAGGTGTAGGGAATAATAGCGACACTGAATTGACTTTCCTTGGAATCAACTACGGTTAAACTTGTTCCATCAATTGTAATAGATCCTTTTTCGATGGTGACATTATTTAAGGAAGGGTCGTATTCGAAGGTAAATCGCCAACTACCATTTTCATCTGTTATAGCAATGCATTTACCGATTTGATCGACATGCCCCTGAACAATATGTCCGTCAAGCCTGGTGCCCATTTTCATGGCACGTTCTAAATTGACCACTTCACCAACGGAGAGACCTCCTATAGCGGTCTTATCTAGGGTTTCTTTAATAGCAGTAACTGTATAACTATTATCATTGACTGATGTCACCGTTAAGCATACGCCATTGTGGGACACACTTTGGTCAATCTTTAATTCATGCGCAATGCCACTCTTTATAGTAAAGAGTAGATTCTCCTCTTGAGACTCTATTTTTGTGACAATTGCCAATTCTTCTATTATTCCGGTGAACATATGTATAAATTATTAGTTAAATTTGCATTCAAGGTATCGCGCTGTGGTGTTGGTCGTTATTATTATAACAAACCTACTAAATAGTGCAACAACTGCCAATAAACAGTGTTTGTAAAAAATCTAAAGCATCCAAAAAGATGAAGAATGGTGAAAATATCCGATTGGGAATATCAATAGGAGATCTCAACGGTATAGGCTGTGAAGTAATACTTAAAACCTTTGAAGACCCTAGAATGCTCGAGTTTTGCACTCCTGTGATCTTTGCTTCGACAAAGGTTATTAATTATCAGCGAAAGATGCTTGGGATGAATATAGCATATAATGGAGTTGATACTGCCGCTAAAGCGGTAATTGGAAAACTAAATGTCGTTAATGTTTGGAAACAAACCCCGAATATTGAGCCGGGCAAAGAAACTGAAGAGGGTGGTACATATGCTTTGCTATCTCTTAAAGCTGCAGTTGAGGCACTCAAGAATGATGAGGTGGATGTCTTGGTTACTGCTCCAATTAATAAGCACAATATTCAATCAGAGGAATTTAAGTTTCCCGGACATACGGATTATCTGGCACAGGAGTTAGAAGGACAGGCACTTATGTTTATGGTTACAGAAGACTTGAAAGTTGGCTTGCTTACCGATCACCTTCCTGTCAAAGAAGTTAGTGATGCCATTACTCCTGAATTGGTGGAAGCTAAGATCAATAAGATTTATGAATCACTGATAAAAGATTTTAGAGTTCGTAAGCCGAAAATAGCGGTTCTGGGTATAAACCCACATACAGGTGACAATGGTGTCATCGGTACCGAAGACGATCAAGTTTTAAGACCGACCATTGCAAAATTAAAGGAATCAGGAAAATTAATTTACGGTCCTTATGCCGCAGACAGCTTTTTTGGTTCAGGATCACATCATAATTTTGATGCCATTCTAGCCTCCTATCACGACCAGGGACTAATCCCTTTTAAAACACTATCATTTGGAAAAGGAGTGAATTATACGGCGGGCCTTTCTAAGGTTAGAACATCACCAGATCATGGTACTGCATATGAAATTGCAGGAAAGGGTGAGGCAAATCACAGCTCCTTTGCGGAGGCTGTATTCACGGCATTACGTATTTATAATAATAGAGAAGAGTATAAAGAATTAACCAAAAACCCACTTAAAAAGAGTAGCGGAAAGTTATAAACAAAAAAAAGTTAATAAGATTATTTTCATAAATAAAAATTTATATCTTTGCACCCGCCTTATTATTAAGTGATAAGGTTTGTAAAAACTGATGTTGAAAATGAAGAAACTTAAGGACTTTGATATTCCTTTTGTCGGATTGAAACAAGGGAAACACCAGTTTGATTTTGAAATCAAAACAGCGTTCTTTGATGCTTTTGAATATGATGATTTCAATGATGCTGACGTAAAGGCCTCATTGATATTGGATAAAAAGAGCAGTTTGCTGGAGTTGTCCTTTGAAGCTCAGGGTTATGTGAATGTGAATTGCGATGTTTGCAATTTGGAGTATGACCAGGAGGTGAAAGGAAAACTTAGCTTGGTGGTAAAATTTGGAGATGAGTACAATGATGAAAATGAAGAAATTCTCATTATTCCACATGGAGAGTATCTGATAAATGTAGCACAATACATTTATGAAATGATTGTACTTTCCGTTCCTTTAAAAAGGATACACCCTGGTGTAAAGGACGGGACGCTATCGACAGAGATATTAGATAAGCTGGAGAAACTCCAGCCAAAAGAAGAAAAGGAACATAAAGACGGTGAAACGGATCCTAGATGGGATCAATTGAGAAAACTATTAACGGATAAATAAGATTTAAAAATGGCACATCCTAAAAGAAAACAGTCTAGTACTAGAAGAGATAAAAGAAGAACGCATTACAAGGCGACTGCTCCTCAAATAGCTACAGATCCAACAACTGGGGAACAGCATGTTTATCATAGAGCGCACTGGCATGAAGGAAAACTTTATTACAGAGGTCAGGTTCTTATTGATAACACAGTTGAAGAAGTTGCATAATGATGTTTTGCAATTAAAAGACTTTAGAACTCTCACGAGAAGTGAGAGTTTTTTTATTTAAAATTTTTCTATAAATCAAAAACACCCTATTTTGCACCACTAATCGGACAAAAATTAGTAATTTCGATTAATTTTTGATCGCATTTTTGCACGTTTTTGATAAAAACTAAGCGAATTATGAGTAAACTTAAAGCAGCTATTACTGCTGTAGGAGCTTATGTGCCTGACTTTATTTTAACCAACAAGATGTTGGAAGAAATGGTTGATACAAATGATGAGTGGATTACTACTAGAACTGGAATCAAACAAAGGCACATATTAAAAGAAGAAGGAAAGGGTACTTCTTTTATGGCCATTAAGGCTGCGGAGGAACTGCTACAAAAAAGTGGAGCAGATCCTAAAGAGATTGATTTGGTGATTGTCGCTACTGCTACCCCCGATTTACTAGTAGCAGCAACAGCCGCCTATGTAGCTACGGAGATTGGTGCAGTAAATGCATTTGCATATGATCTTCAGGCAGCGTGCTCTAGCTTTCTATTTGGAATGTCTACTGCTGCCAGTTATATCGAATCAGGAAGATATAAAAAAATACTATTGATTGGAGCAGATAAGATGTCTTCAATTTTGGATTATACAGATAGGACAACTTGTATTATATTTGGAGACGGTGCAGGAGCAGTTTTATTTGAACCAAATGAAGAGGGATTAGGACTGCAAGATGAATATTTAAGAAGTGACGGTATCGGAAGAGAATTTTTGAAAATAGATGCAGGTGGTTCTATACTTCCAGCTTCACTCGAGACTGTCAAGAACAAACAACATTATGTATTTCAGGACGGAAGGACTGTATTTAAATTTGCTGTTTCTAATATGGCTGATGTAGCTGAAAAGATGTTAGTTCGAAATAACCTATCCAAGGATGAAATCCAATGGTTAGTGCCACATCAAGCTAATATGAGAATAATTCAGGCTACGGCTAACCGTGTTGGGTTGGATCCGTCTAAAGTAATGATAAACATTCAAAATTACGGAAATACAACTTCAGCGACCTTACCGCTATTATTAAGTGATTATGAAACCCAATTAAAAAAAGGGGATAATTTGATATTTGCTGCCTTTGGGGGTGGCTTTACTTGGGGCTCCATATATTTGAAGTGGGCCTATAATAGTTAAAAAACACAAAACTCAAAACTAATAAGACGCAATCATGGATTTAAAAGAAATTCAAAGTTTAATCAAATTCGTGGCAAAATCTGGAGCTAGCGAAGTGAAGCTTGAGACGGATGATGTGAAAATCACCATTAAAACTGGTTCAGAGGACAAAAAAGGTGAAACGACAACTTATGTTCAACAAATTCCTGTGAATCAGGCGTTACCAACTCAGCAAGTAACACCTCAGGCTTCTGCGGCAACAGATGCAGCACCTGCACAAGGACAAGCGGCAGAAGAGGATAGCAAATACATTACTATAAAATCTCCTATTATTGGAACTTATTACAGAAGACCTTCCCCTGACAAACCAAATTTTGTAGAGGTTGGTGATACCATTGCTAAAGGTGATGTGCTTTGTATTATTGAGGCGATGAAACTGTTCAATGAAATTGAAGCTGAGGTTTCAGGTAAGATTGTAAAAGTGTTGGTTGATGATTCTTCTCCTGTTGAATTTGATCAACCTTTATTTTTAGTTGACCCATCATAAGAAATTTTGAATTCTGTTTTTTAAAGGGGCAAAAGTGCCTTTAAAATGATTTAAAATTTAGAATCGATAATTTAAAGTTTCAAGAGATGTTTAAAAAAATATTGATTGCAAATAGAGGTGAAATTGCACTTCGTGTGATTCGAACTTGTAAGGAGATGGGGATTAAAACCGTTGCGGTATATTCCAAAGCTGATGAGGAGAGTTTGCACGTTCGTTTTGCTGATGAGGCTGTTTGTATAGGACCTCCTCCAAGCAAAGATTCCTATTTGAAAATCTCAAATATTATAGCGGCGGCAGAAATTACCAATGCCGATGCCATTCACCCAGGATACGGGTTCTTATCTGAAAATTCTAATTTTTCAAGAATTTGTAAAGAACACGGCATTAAATTTATAGGTGCTGGCCCTGAAATGATAGATCGTATGGGAGATAAGGCCTCAGCTAAATCGACCATGAAGGAGGCTGGAGTTCCTACAGTCCCCGGTTCTGACGGTTTGTTGGACTCTATCGAACACGCTAGAAAACTGGCCAAAGAAATGGGTTATCCGGTGATGCTTAAAGCAACTGCCGGAGGTGGTGGAAAAGGGATGCGTGCTGTTTGGAAAGAAGAAGAACTTCAGAAAGCCTTCGAGAGTGCAAAACAAGAAGCCGGTGCTGCCTTCGGAAATGATGGTATGTACATGGAAAAACTCATTGAAGAACCACGACATATTGAAATTCAAATTGTGGGAGATCAATTTGGAAAAGCATGTCACTTATCAGAAAGAGATTGCTCAATACAACGGCGTCACCAGAAATTAACGGAGGAGACACCTTCTCCTTTTATGACTGATGATCTTCGTGAAAAAATGGGTAAAGCGGCTGTAAGAGCTGCAGAATATATTAAATACGAAGGAGCAGGGACTGTAGAGTTTTTAGTGGATAAACACCGAAACTTCTACTTTATGGAAATGAATACTCGTATCCAGGTAGAGCACCCAATCACTGAACAGGTTATCGATTATGACTTGATTCGTGAACAGATTTTAGTAGCTGCAGGAGTTCCAATCTCCGGGAAAAACTACTTCCCTAAGCTACATTCAATCGAGTGTAGAATCAATGCTGAAGATCCTTATAATGATTTTAGACCTTCACCGGGAATAATTACAACACTACACGCTCCAGGCGGACACGGAATTCGATTAGATACGCACGTGTACAGCGGATATACTATCCCACCAAACTACGATTCAATGATTGCCAAATTGATTACTACAGCGCAAACGCGTGAGGAGGCAATCAACAAAATGAAACGTGCCTTAGATGAATTCGTCATCGAGGGAATTAAAACAACGATTCCTTTCCACAGACAACTTATGGATCATCCGGATTATGTAGCGGGAAATTATACCACTAAATTCATGGAAGACTTCCATATGGATCCTCCAGTGGAAGAGGAAGATTAGATTTCCTCAAAAATGATCTTAATGACACTACATCGGCTTGCAATTTCTGCAGGCCGTTTGTCGTTAGTAACAATACCAATCCAATTTTAGTAACTTTAAAATATGGGGAACTTACTTTCATATTGGGAGCAGAAAATGTATTTTTCTAATGTAGACTTCACCGTTGTGGGTGCAGGTATCGTAGGGCTGCATTGTGCCTTAAAGTTAAGGACGGAATTTCCAAAGAGCTCTATTGTAGTCCTTGAAAGAGGTCTATTGCCTCAAGGTGCTAGTACTAAAAACGCGGGATTTGCTTGTTTTGGAAGCGTCTCAGAGCTTTTAGACGATTTAAACACACATACAGAGAGCCAAGTTCTCGAACTCGTTGAAAAACGCTATAAGGGGCTGCGACAGCTAAAAGCGACGCTAGGAAGTCAGCAAATCGGCTATAAGCATCATAAAGGCTTTGAGTTGTTTCTTAAGGATGCTCCAGAGATTTACCGGCGATGTATGGATAAGTTTGCTGAGATCAACAAACTGCTCTATCCCATTTTTAATAAAGAGGTTTTCACAACTCAGAAAAATAACTTCTCCTTCAAAGGGGTTTTCGACAATTATTTAGTCAATGATTTTGAAGGACAACTCGATACAGGTAAAATGATGCATGCCTTGTATAGAAAGTGTGTACAGAATGATATTACCATCTTATACGGACTGCATGTAAATGGGTATGAGCTTAAGGGAGGTGATGTACTCATAAAAACAGCGCTTTTAGATTTCAGATCAACAAAACTTTGTATAGCGACCAATGGTCTCTACGATGGGCCGGCTGTGGATCAGCAGAATGTCAAACCTGCTCGTGCCCAGGTATTGATTACAAAGCCAATCCCAAACTTGCACCTCAAAGGTACATTCCATTTGGATAGAGGGTTTTATTACTTCAGAAATATTGACAATCGAATTTTACTTGGCGGTGGAAGAAATTTAGATATGCAAACGGAACAAACTACTGTATTTGACACCACTAAGGTCATTCAGGATAAATTAGATCAACTCCTTAGGAATGTAATTCTACCCAATACTGAGGTTGAGGTAGATTCCAGATGGAGCGGTATTATGGGTGTTGGAAACTCAAAACACCCCATCGTTAAAAAAATAGCAGACAATGTGTTCTGTGGCGTTCGACTCGGAGGAATGGGTATAGCTATCGGTTCACAGGTAGGTGAGGATTTGGCAAATTTAACAATGAAGTATGTTTAAAAAGATAACTCGTTTTTTCTTAAAACTATTTTTTTGGTTTGTAGCCATGACAGTGCTTTGGGTGCTTTTCTACAAATGGGTGGCAGTTCCGGCTACACCGCTGATGGTTATTCGCAGTGCTCAACAATTACAACAGGACGAGGGTATTCAGTGGAAACATCAATGGGTGCCTTTAGAGAAAATTTCAAAGAATTTGCAACTTGCAGTCATATGCAGCGAGGACCAAAAATTTACTTCCCATCGGGGTTTTGACGTTGAAGCCATCGAAAAAGTTATTGATAATTATTCCACCGATGAGCGTCTTAGGGGTGCAAGCACCATAAGTCAACAGACTGCAAAAAATGTCTTTTTATGGCCACAAAGAAGCTGGGTTCGAAAAGGTTTTGAGGCCTATTTTACTTTTTTAATTGAGATGCTGTGGTCCAAACCAAGAATAATGGAGGTGTATTTAAACAGCATTGAAATGGGGCAGGGAATCTACGGAGCCCAGGCCGCTGCTCAGCACTGGTTTCATAAAGACGCTGCATTGCTTTCTAAATATGAAGCTGCTGCGATTGCTGCCATTCTTCCCAATCCTTTACAAATGAAGGCAGATCCCGCAACTTCTTATATTCAAAAACGAAAAGAATGGATACTTCAACAGATGGGTTTTTACGGTCCCCTAAATTTAAAGACAATTCCTTCAAAAAATAATTAAAAAATATGGAATTAATACCCAATTATTTACCAAGGATTTAAGTATGGCTAAATACTTCAAATCTGTTGGATATAAGCACAAGGATCAAAATTCTTTTCTTACTCACGCAACCTTTTTACTGTTTTTACTTCTATTAGGTATAATAAACACTAAATAGCAAAAAATGAAAAAACAGAAATTGATGGCAGTTGTTCTACTTACTGCTCTAACAGGGTTGTTTGTAGGTTGTAATGATGATGACACTAGCAGCTGTACACCAGATTATATTGGAGCGCTAAGCGCAGAAGAAACTGCATTTGCAGGGGAATGGACCTTATCTGCCATTGTATCCGATAAAGAAGTAGACCTTACGGACGACGAAGAAGATAATGCAAGCACTGACATTTACGCGCAACAATCAGAATGTCAAAACGATCAACAATATATTTTTAAAACTGATAGATCTTTCGAAATCCAAGGCGGTGAGAACGCTGCGGATTGTGACCCAGTTCAATCTATAGCCGGAACATGGAAGTTGGGAGGATCTACCCTTGGATTGATCTACTTCTGCTCAGAGAATATTCAAGCCATCGAGTTCAATACAGAAAAGACTAGTTTTTCTTTCAGCAGTGATTTAATCATAACTGATTTAGCTGGGAACAAAATAGACGCAGAGGTGACTTTCACTTATTCCAAAGCACCAGTCGCTGAAGAAACAGAATAAGATCATAGTACAATAAACAAGTTTTAGGTTTTGTGTAAGGCCGATGTGTTCTAATTCATGAATGCATCGGTCTTTTTTAGCTGAAATTTGATTTTAGAACCACCTCTTGATCAGCCTCAATTGCGACAGGATGATTGAAAAACACTGTTTTTGATCTCAGGGAACTTTCTATTAAATAATGGCTCCCTTGAAAATAAGAATTTTTAACCTTAACCTTTAGGGTACCATTTTCGGTTAACTCCAATTGATGAGGGTAGCACACTATTTTTTTATTGGATGTTGAATTGGGTATGAGCTGCTTTTCGAAGAGCTCATTTACCTCTCCAAAAAGAGAAGCTACATACTTGTTTTTAGGGCTTTTGTATAATTTTTTAGGATCATCCACGCATACTATTTTTCCATCCTTCAACACCATGGTTTTATCTGCATAAGCCAAGGAATCCATATTGTCGTGAGTGGCTGTAATACAACTGATGTTTTGTGATTTCAAATAAGAAAAAAGTTCACGTCTCAAACTGTTTTTCTTGAAATTATCTATATTTGAAAAAGGCTCATCAAGTAAGAGAAGTTTTGGCTCCTGTGCGAGCGCTTTTGCAATGGCAACACGTTGTTGTTGTCCTCCACTTAGATCAGTGGATTTCGTTTTAGCATAGGCAGTCAAACCTACAAGTTCAAGTAATTCCGCGATACGTTTACTCTTTTTTCTGGGATAGAAATTAGAAAGGTACTTACCCACATTTTCTTCTACAGTAATGAAGGGCATTAGATCATAATCCTGTGCTACATATTTAATAAACTCTTCACCAGGGACAAGATTGAAATTTGGTCCAAGTAGCCGAGTGTCACCCCAAAAAATCTTTCCTTTTTCAACGTGATATAAGCCGTATATAATCTTTAAAAGTGTGCTTTTCCCAGAGCCACTCTCACCGATAATGGAGAGTTGCTTTCCGGGATTTAATTCCATGGAAATATTTTTGAGAACTACTTTGGTATCATACTGAAAAGTAACATTTTGAACTCTGAGCATTTGCGATCAATTTTGACACCCAAAGTTAATGAATATGGCTCGATATCGGCATGTACACTATAAATTAGATGCTTTTTATAAGAAATTACTCTTTTGAAATCCTCCCTTTTTTGTAGTAAAGAAGAAGGTTGAAGAAATGAACGACAAACCCCAATCCAAGTAGGATCAAGCCAAAGGTGTCACTTTGTAGAACATAAATCAGTACAATACTAACGACGGTTAAGATTGTCCCTAAAAAAAAGAGCAAAATAAAAGTGGGTTTGTAGAGTGGGTTCATGCTTGTTGTTTTACAATTATGAAGAATTAGACTTAAAGTTAAACAAAAAGATTTAGAGCTTCAAATTTTGCTGTTTAGATCTGCTATATTAGTTGAGCAGATGGTGTTAATTGTGCTACTAAAGTAATTCGTATTCTATATCTTTGTGTAAATGGTTAAGTTAGAAGTTTATGGATTCAATTTTTATTAAAAACATGGTTTGCAACCGTTGCATAATGGTGGTGCAAAATGAATTGGAAAAGTTGAATTTGGATGTTAATTCGGTCAGCCTGGGCAGAGTCGATTTAAACAGTCTGCTATTGGAGACTGATAAAAATAAACTCAAACAAGCATTACTTCCGTTGGGATTTGAGGTTATAGATGATAAGAGAAGTAGAATTATTGAATCTATAAAAAACATCATAATCGATGTTGTTCATCATCAAAACTCTGAAATTAAAATCAATTTATCCGAGCTGCTCAGTAGCAAACTACGTCTTGACTACGGTTACTTGTCTACCCTCTTCTCAGAGGTGGAAGGGACTACTATTGAAAAGTATGTTATTGCCCAAAAAATTGAAAGGGTGAAAGAATTACTGGTCTATGATGAATTGTCCCTAAGCGAAATTGCTTTTCAACTTAACTATTCCAGTGTTGCATATTTGAGCAATCAATTTAAAAAGGTAACTGGCCTTACCCCAAGCCATTTCAAGCAGATAAAAGAACAAAAACGAAAACCATTGGATGAAGTTTAATTCCTTTTATCCGTTTTTGTAGACGAATACCTAGCTTCACATCGTTGGTTATTTTACTTTTTATGTATATTAGTTAGCCAAAAGCGTAGCGCATGGATGCAATATTAAACACCCAATTGCCGCTAGTAGACCCGGTATTAAAATTTTTAGTCATCTTATTAATTATTTTACTGGTCCCTATAGTGTCCGATCGATTAAGACTTCCACATTTATTGGGAATGATCATTGCTGGGGTTATCATTGGTCCCTTCGGCCTGAATTTACTTGCAAGGGACAGCAGTATTATACTATCCGGAACCGTAGGACTGTTGTATATTATGTTTTTGGCAGGCTTGGAGATTGACATGAAGGATTTCAGGTCAAACGCTATTAAAAGTACTTTATTGGGCCTGTATGGCTTTTTTGTTCCTATGATATTTGGAATATTGGTAGGTCTATATGTTTTGGAGTTCTCTTTAATGACTTCAGTGCTACTTGCCAGTATGTTTGCCTCTCATACGTTAATTACCTACCCCTTGGTTAGTAAATTGGGGGTGACAAAAGATTTGTCAGTTAATATTTCAGTCGGCAGTACACTCATAACGAATATATTAGCTCTTTTAGTCTTAGCTGTTGTCGTGGGGATGAGTACAGGTGATATCGATCATAATTTCTGGTTTGAATTGGCAGCTTCTTTTATTGTTTTTACACTGGTGATCACCTTTATATTTCCAATTATTGGGCGTTGGTTCTTTAAACGTTACCAAGATAATGTCTCGCAATACATTTTTGTTCTGGTCATGGTGTTTTTAGGGGCCGTACTTTCTCAGCTTGCAGGGATAGAACCAATCATTGGTGCGTTTATGGCAGGATTGGCTTTGAATCGGCTTATTCCCCATACCTCACCACTTATGAATAGAATTGACTTTGTCGGTAATGCTATTTTTATTCCCTTTTTTCTGATCGGAGTAGGAATGTTAATTGATTTTAGGGCTTTTACGAATTCCCAAACCCTGGTCGTTGCGGTTGTCATGTCAGTGGTGGCAACACTATCTAAACTTTTTGCGGCCTGGGTCACTCAAAAGAATTTCAAACTAAGTAAGGATCAGCGCTTACTCATCTTTGGGCTAACCAATGCCCAGGCAGCGGCAACACTTGCAGCCGTACTTGTGGGTTACAACATTGTTTTGGGTGAAACTTCGCAAGGAGAACCTATTCGTTTGTTAAATGACAGTGTGTTAAATGGAACCATTATAATGATTCTTGTGACCTGTACAATCGCCTCATTTGCGACCCAAAAAGGGGCTAAAAATATAGCCATATCTGAACATACCGAAGAACAGCCTAGTGATGTAGAGGAAAGGATTCTAATTCCTTTAAGTAATCCCGATACTATAGATGCGCTTGTCGACTTGAGTATCAACATTAAATCCAAATACAACACCAATGGACTCAGGGCTTTGAATATTATTAAAAATGACGCAAATCAAACCGATACTTTGATTAACGGTAAGAAAATTTTGGAAAAAGCTCAGATAAGTGCAGCGGCTACGGACACTCCCGTGAAAACAATTTTGCGCTATGATTTGGATTTGGTCCATGGTGTAACCAATGTCATTAAAGAAGAAAATATAACCGATCTTGTATTGGGTCTTCATTTAAAAACAGGAGTTTCTGGAAGTTTTTTAGGGAATCTAACCAATGGGATCTTAGAAAAAAGCAATATCACCACCTTTATTTATAACCCACAACAATCCATTGCGACTATTAAACGACACCTGATCATTGTCCCGGAAAATGCAGAACTTGAAAGCGGATTCTCCTTCTGGTTGTCAAGAATTTGGAATATCGCTCTAAATACTGGTGCTCCCTTAATTTTTTATGCACCTAAGTCGACCATAAAGCTCATTAAGAAAATTCATTTAAAACATCCTATCGCAATTGAATTTGAAGTTTTCTCCAACTGGGCTGATTTTGGAAAGCTCACCAATGAACTAAAAGAAGATGACAATTTAATAATTGTACTGAGCAGGAAGAATCTGCTCTCTTATCAAGAAGGGATGGCAGAGGTTCCGAACTATCTAGAAAAACACTTCAAAGACATGAATTTCTTATTGGTATATCCTTCACAGTCAACATTTACCGTTGATGGGATGGTAGATCTCACCAATCCTTCCTTGCTACATGCTATAGAAAAACTGGATGTCATCGGTAAAACCATAGCTACAATATTTAGAAAAAAGTAAAGATTGCAAAGGTTAGTTTCTTTTTCAGCTTGAAGACAATTCCAAAAGTTTGTTCATGGTCTTCCAGTTGCGGGTAGTCCCTTGAATTTTTAGTTTTTTCTCCACAAAGGGGTTATTCACTTTGGATTTACCATAACCTATATGGTAACAGAAATATAGCAGTGCTCCATCGAATACAAATTCCTCATCTTCAGAGTTATATTCTAGTAAAAGCCGTTGAGCTTCCAAATCAGGCTTTTTTTCCAACAAGGTACAGTACAGTTTTTCTATGGGGAATTGGCTTTGAACAAAGGGATTTTTTTGGATTATGTGTTCTAATTCTGAAGAATTCAGGACTAAAACGGTAACCTCAAATCCGTAGGTTTCTTTGATCAGCCTTTCGATTTGCTGCTTCACTACTGTCTTTTTTTGATCGCTCTTACAGAGGATATTGCCACTTTGAATATAGGTCTGGACATTTTGAAAACCACTATTTAATAGTAGTTGTTTAAAATCAGCCATTTTAATTTTTCGATGCCCTCCAACATTGATGCCTCTAAGTAATACAATATGGGTGTTTAAGTTGGTCATAATTAAAATATTACCGTAAAAATAAAAAAACTCCAAGAAAAGTTCTTGGAGTTTTAATCTAATTTTTTAAAAGGAAGTTTAGTTTGCGCCCCCTCTACGCTCTGGTTGTTTTGGAGTTGGCCAAACCGCAGGCTCTCCAGTTCTTCTGTCTATAGGCAATACACTTTTTACCCTTGATGTACGATCAGGATCTTCACTAGCCATATAGGTCAGAATCACTGTTAGAATTACGTTGTTTCTGACGTCGTCAAATACGATTTTATCATAGGTATCTAAATTGGTGTGCCAAGTGTAGTTCCAGTATGCCCAACTCAGTGAACTCAAAGAGAACGCCGGAGCTCCGGCAGCTACAAATGAAGCATAATCTGATCCACCTCTAGCAGGGGTCCCTGGAAAATGAGTTTCAATATGCTTAGTGACATCTTCAGGAACTACATTTAACCAGCTTCCTAGGTATTCATAGGCATTTAAAAATCCTTGTCCTGACAAGTTAACGACTCTACCAGTACCATTATCCTGGTTGAATACGGCCTGTACATTTTCAACGATTTCAGGATGATCTTCTACATAGGCTCTAGAACCGTTTAAACCTTGTTCTTCACTGCCCCAAAGTCCAACAATTATGGTTCTTTTAGGGTTAGGATATATTTTTTTCAAAATTCGAGCCGCTTCCATCATAGTGATGGTTCCTGTACCGTTATCGGTAGCTCCTGTTCCTCCATCCCAAGAGTCAAAATGTGCAGAAAGAATTACATATTCTTCTGGTTTCTCAGTTCCTTTAATTGTAGCAATAGTATTGAACGTTGGTACCATCCCCAAATCTTTGGACTCAGCAACTATGCGAAGTTTTGGTTTTGCGTTGTGTTCCACCATCCGATAGAGCATTCCATAGTCTTCTAAGGAAACATCAACCATAGGGATTTTTTTGGTGTAAGCACTAAAAATTTTATTAGCACCAAAACCTTCTGACCAATACGATTGAACTATCCCTGCCGCTCCTGCTTTTTCTAGAGCTTCGACGATAGTTCTTCTGTTATAGCCTGTATTTCGCATATTTTCTTGCCACTTGGTTTCAGCCTCTTCCTTTTCTTTTTTCATTTTTTCAAAGGACTCTTCTGTGGCATATTCCTTCCAGTTCGCCTCTGGTCTTCCTGTAGGCTGTTTCATGGATACCATGACTATTTTTCCTTTAACGCTAGGCAACCAATTTTCAAAAGCTGCGGCGTTTTCTACAATTGGAAGAATTACCAATTCAGCGGTAACCCCTTTCTTTGAGGTACTTGGATTCCATGCAAGTTGTGTTCCATTTATGGTTTCTACTCTAGGGTAAACCATGTCGATATGGGTTATTCCTCTTTCCCATCCTTTCCATTCGCCCCACTGCTCATTTTCAGCAGTAATACCCCAGGAATCAAATTTATCTACAGCCCAAGAATGTGCTTGTTGCATCTGAGGCGTTCCTACTAGACGAGGACCTATACCTTCTAGTAGCTCATAAGCAAGTTCTTCCAGTTGTGAATTTTCAGAGGCCTCTTTAACAAGGGCGTCTACTATTTCTTTTTGAGTTTGTGCTTGTACAAGTGCAGTAATTGAGAAGAGTACTGCAGCACATGTAATTTTAAAATTCATGATATACTTGTTTTAGTTTTTAAGTTTTTCAGTCGGCAAGATGGTATACCCCATATTGTAAAGGGTAAATCCGAAAATATCGGCATATTGTTCAATTGTCTTACTCACAGGAGTACCAGCGCCATGTCCGGCATTGGTCTCTATTCGAATAAGCACTGGATTATCACCGTTCTGTTTTTCCTGCAGTTCTGCGGCAAATTTGAAGCTATGTGCAGGAACAACACGATCATCATGATCCCCGGTAGTAATCAGAGTTGCTGGATATTCTACACCGGCCTTAACATTATGTACAGGAGAATAACCCAGGAGATATTCAAACATTTCTTTGTTGTCATGTGAGGTACCATAGTCATACGCCCAACCTGCACCAGCGGTGAAGGTGTGATAGCGAAGCATATCTAATACTCCTACTGCAGGAAGTGCTACCTTGATGAGATCTGGTCGTTGGGTCATGGTGGCGCCCACTAGCAACCCTCCATTGGATCCTCCACGAACGGCTAAATAATCTGAGGAGGTATATCCTTTTTCAATAAGGTATTCACCTGCGGCTATAAAGTCGTCAAAAACATTTTGTTTCTTTAATTGTGTACCAGCATCATGCCATTGTTTACCGTATTCTCCACCACCTCTAAGATTGGGTACTGCATAAACGCCACCTTGTTCCATCCATACAGCCATTGGGGTGCTAAAGGACGGTGTCAGGCTAATGTTAAACCCACCATAACCATATAAAATGGTCGGATTCTTACCATTGAGCTCAAGTCCTTTTTTATACGTAATGATCATAGGAACCTTTGTGCCGTCTTTGGAGTTGTAAAAGACCTGTTCTGATGTATACTCGTCTGATTTAAAGTCGATCGCAGGTTTCCAATAAACTTCTGAAGCTCCAGTTTCTGGATTAAAGGCATAGGTCGTTCCAGGGGTGTTGTAATTGGTAAATGAATAATAAAGCTCTTTGGCTTCCTTCTTTCCAGAAAATCCTCCAATACTTCCAAGTCCAGGTAACTCCACTTCTCGAACTAAGGTACCGTCATACTTATATTGTTTAACCTTGGATACCGCATCAATCATATATTCGGCAAAAATATAACCAGATCCAGTTCTTGGACTTAGTACGTGCTCTGTTTCCGCAATAAAGTCTTCCCAGTTTTCTGGACTTGGATTTGATGCGTCAACGGTTACTATTTTGCCGTTAGGTGCGTTCAAATTGGAAACCAAGTATAGTTTAGAGCCTACGTTTTCAAGAACATAGGTGTCGCTTTCAGTCGTCTCCATTATAGGGGTTAGAGGCGCATTTTCCTTAGTAAGATCCTTTATGAATAATTTGTTTCCTGAGGTTGAAACTGAAGCACTTATAATCAGATAGTGATCGTCTTCAGTAACACTTCCACCTACGTAACGATGTTTTTCCTCCTCGGTACCTCCGAAGATTAGTTTATCATCGGACTGTGAGGTGCCAAGTTTGTGATAGTACAGCTTGTGTTGGTCGGTCTTTGCTGAAAGCTCACTTCCTTTTGGCTTATCATAGCTGGAATAATAGAATCCTTGGTCTGCTTTCCACGAAACGCCACTAAATTTTACATCCACAAGGGTGTCTTCTACGATTGTATTGGTTACTGCATCTAAAACGATGATTTTTCGCCAATCACTTCCACCTTCAGAGATGGAATAGGCTGCTAGATTACCGCTTTTGGAAAAGCTAAGTCCGCCTAAGGAAGTGGTACCATCTTTGGAGAAGGTATTTGGATCTAGAAAAATTTCCTCCTGATCTTGATCGTCTTTTTTGCGATATAGTACACTTTGATTTTGTAACCCATCATTTTTATAGTAGTAGGTGTAATCACCTTCTATGAAAGGGGCACTAATTTTTTCGTAATTCCATAGGGTTTCTAAACGTTGTTTTAATTGATCCCGAAAAGGGATCTTATCCAGATAATTGAAGGTAACTTCATTCTCCGCTTTAACCCATTGGGCTGTTTCTTCAGAACGGTCATCTTCTAACCATCTGTAGGGGTCTTTTATTGCAGTGCCAAAATAAGTATCCACTGTATCGACCTTTTTTGTAATAGGATATTTCAAAGGATTTGAATTTTTAGTTGGTGTGGTTTCACATGATTGTAGAATACCAGTAACCACCGCAAAAGCGATTAATTTTTTCATGTTGAGATTTTGATTATAATTAGCAGCGCTTAAAATAATGAAAAAGCCCTTGAATATGGCTATCCAAGGGCTTAATTTAACATATTTTTGGTCAATCAGTCTTAAACCAGTTTGTTTTCAACCAGATATTCCGCGATTTGTACTGCATTGGTGGCAGCACCTTTTCTTAAATTGTCTGCTACAACCCACATATTTAAGGTGTTGGGCTGTGATTCGTCTCTTCGGATTCTACCGACAAACACATCATCCTTATCATGTGCGTAAATAGGCATTGGATAGGTATTGGTGTCTGGATTGTCCTGAAGGACTACTCCTGGTGTCTCATTTAATAATCTGCGAACATCGGTGAGTGTAAAGTCATTTTCAAATTGTACGTTCACTGCCTCGGAGTGTCCTCCGGAGGTAGGAATACGAACTGCTGTTGCAGAAATTGCAAAGGAATGATCATTAAATATTTTTTGAGGCTCATTAGCGAGCTTCATTTCTTCCTTGGTATATCCATTGTCCTCAAAAACATCACAATGTGGTAATGCATTTTTATTAATAGGATAAGGATACGCCATTTCACCTTGGACACCTGCAAGTTCGTTTTCCAGCTGTTTAACGGCCTTTACGCCAGTACCAGATATACTTTGATAGGTAGAAACAACTACCCTTTTCATTTTGTATTTCTCGTGTAGCGGAGCCAACGCCATTACCAATTGTATGGTAGAACAATTAGGGTTTGCTATAATTTTATCTTCCTTAGTCAATTCACTTGCATTAATCTCTGGAACCACCAATTTTTTGGTAGGATCCATTCTCCATGCTGAAGAATTGTCAATCACGGTTGAGCCTACTTCAGCGAATTTGGGAGCCCACTCTAGTGAAGTACCTCCTCCAGCGGAAAAGATGGCAATATCTGGTCTAGCATCGACTGCATCTTGAAGACCGATAACCGTGTAATTTTTGCCATTAAATTCTAATTGCTTACCTACAGAACGAGGGGAGGCAACTAACAATAATTCATCAACAGGAAAATTACGTTCCTTTAGAACTTTAAGCATTACTTCGCCTACCATTCCGGTAGCTCCTACAACTGCTATTTTCATTTTAAATAATTTTGATGTCTTAATCTGGTAAATAATCAAGTACAAAAGTAATTAATATTCACGTCATTATTGGATAAAATAGTACAAAATATATTTTTGTAACAAAATGTTATAAAAGTTGAATAATAAAAAAATAACCACGCGGTTAAACGTGGTTTTATTTGTATTAATTGTGTAGCGGTAGCTCCTCGTTGATGAGGGATTCCTTACTATTTCGTATTT
Organism: Galbibacter sp.; assembly: GCF_048266365.1. Taxonomy (NCBI): domain Bacteria; kingdom Pseudomonadati; phylum Bacteroidota; class Flavobacteriia; order Flavobacteriales; family Flavobacteriaceae; genus Galbibacter; species Galbibacter sp. Next base: position 104,311 of record NZ_JBLWZP010000008.1, read on the forward strand.
TGTTTTTTCAGTTCATCACGAATTTCAGCAAGTAGATCTTCAGTTGACGGTCCAGCAGGTGCCGCAGGGGCTTCTTCTTTTTTCTTTTGAGATTTTTCATAAGCCTTTAACACCATGAAAATACAGAAACCGATGATAACAAAATCAATAACGGTTTGGGTAAAAGATCCGTAATTGATACTGACAGCTTCAGAGACCACAGTTTCACCGTCAATGACAGCGTCTTTTAGAACATATTTTAAATCATCGAAATTCACACCACCCAAAAGGAGACCTATCGGAGGCATTAAAATGTCATTTGTAATGGAGGTTACAATTTTACCGAAAGCCCCGCCGACAATTACCGCAGTGGCCAAATTGACAATGTCGCCTTTAAGTAAAAACGACTTAAAATCTTTTAAAAATCCCATAGCTTTTGAACTTAAAATTTATAAATTAGTTTTTGTTTAGTACTCTTAAAAATCGAATTATAGTCCCATTTTGGTGTAATGAAAAACTAATAATATATTCTTAAAAGTAATACCTGAGTATCACGAATATACAATTTAATTTTAAAAATAATAGATTATTTTGTCCCTTCTCCTCCTAGTATACTTACAATGATAATGACGATTTTCCTCATGTTGAGATGGAAAAGCAGCTATTTGGATATTATCTTTCTTGTAATTCGCTGTGATATCGCAGTGATAAGCTCATATGAAATTGTAGAGGCAGTACTCGCAAACTCAGCAGCAGTGGGGTGTTCCCCAAAAATGATGACTTCATCGCCTTCTTGACATTCCAATCCGCTAACATCGATCATCAGCATATCCATACAGACATTACCCACAATAGGGCATTTCGTTCCTTTTAGGGTAAGAAACCCTTTCCCCTTCCCGAATTGCCGTGATATACCATCGGCATGTCCTATTGGAATGGTGGCTGTAGTCATGACTCTGTCAGCGATATGACCTTTGTTGTATCCGACACTTTCCCCGGGTTGTAAATGATGTATTTGTGATATAACACTTTTTAGGCTAGCTATTGGTTTTAAAGTGTCATCAAATCGCGGATCATTTCCAAAACCGTACAAGCCGATTCCACTACGGACCATATCGAATTCTGCCAGGTCTCTGTAGTTTAATATTCCAGAGGTATTTAACAGGTGAAATAAAGGTTTGTAGGGCAGCCTTGATGTAATTTCATTTTTAATTTTCTTAAACGCATCAATTTGTCCAAGACTAAAGCTTTTTTCATTTAAATCTTCAGATGCGCCTAGATGTGAAAATACGGATGCCACTTTAAGCTGCTCCTGTATGTTCAATTGCTCTAATAACTGCTCAAGATCATCGGCATTAAAGCCTAAACGGTTTAATCCCGTATTAAACTTCAAGTGTATAGGATAGTGCTCTTGATCTTCTGAGGCCCTTAAAAAGGAACCCAAAACTGAAAAACTATAGATGCTAGGCTGTAGTTGATATTTGATAATATCCTTGAAGTGAACCTGAAGTGGATGTAGTACCACGATAGGTGATTTTACTCCGTCTTCCCTTAGTTTGATGCCTTCTTTCGTATAAGCAACGGCAAAATAGTCTACACCTAATTTTTCCAAATACAATGCTAATTCACTGGCATCGCTTCCATAGGCAAATGCTTTGACTACGGCCATGAATTTGGTTTGTGGACTTAGTTTTGAACGTAAATGGTGGTAATTGGCTTTAAGTGAAGGCAGGTTAATTTCCAGTGTTGTTTCCTGAATTTTCGTCATCCTCTTTATTTTTTTTAATGCGGTCGGTCACCTCTACCACATCTTTGACTTCCATTTTATTCAATTTTTCTCTGAGCATGGCTTTAAAGTATGCAGCTCTGCTCAATGGTTCGTACTCTTCGGTTTCTCCTAGTAACACCAAATTTTCATTGGAAGATTTTCTAAAGCTGTAATTGGCCAAATTCCCAGTTCTGGTGCATACAGCATGTACCTTCGTAACATATTCAGCTGTAGCCATTAGTGCCGGTATGGGGCCAAAAGGATTTCCTTTAAAATCCATATCCAAGCCAGCGACTACAACTCTAACCCCTTTGTTCGCCAGATCATTACATACTGAAACAATTTCCTCATCAAAAAATTGAGCTTCATCAATACCAACCACATCACAGTCATCTGCCAATAGTCTGATATTGGCTGCTGCAGGGACAGGGGTTGATCGAATTTCATTCGCGTCGTGTGAAATCACCATTTGATCATCGTAACGGTTGTCAACACTAGGTTTAAAGATCTCGACTTTTTGTTTGGCAAACTGTGCACGTTTCAAACGACGAATCAATTCCTCAGTCTTGCCAGAAAACATGGAGCCGCAGATAACTTCTATCCATCCAAATTGTTCTTTATGATTTACAGTATTCTCTAGAAACATGTTGTAATATTCTTGGGGTATTCAAAAGGAAAATTTCGCTTTAGCATACGTCAAACAAACTTACATAATTAATTTTTTTGGACTGCGGATTAAAATAAATAATATCAACAAATTGCTGTTTTTTCAAATCATTAACCCTCAAGGGGGTAATGCTAAATTCTCGGTCTTTTTTTTAATGATGTCGAGAAGAGGTTTTGAGATGAATTCCTTATCTGTATGGTGCATCTTGTAAGCCAGTGTTTTAGCTGTAATTTTAGAATTTGTCTAAAGTTTTTTAAGAGAATTTAAACGGACTATTATTAAAAAAATGGCTATCTTTTAACCGTCCTAATCATTGTGGTTTAAGGCAAAGTAATTTGATCGTGGAATCGTTTAAAATAGAAATGATGAAAAAGCAATTGGAAGAAGAATTGAAGTTGTTAGCGCAGAGGGTGTTGAACAAACAAGGTGCGGGGGATGTTCTTGTTTTACATGCCCAGGCACAAAAACTTTATGAAAAACTAACACTTTTAAAGTATGTTGAAACTTATTTTGGAGAGTTACAGACTAGTGAGAATAAACACGAAATTGCGGATCGGTTTGAAATCATGGCCAATGAGGTGCTAAGGGGAAATACTGATGTTCCGGAATCGAATCCCAACGCTGATGAAGAGGATATTATGACACCAGTCATGGAAACTATCAAGGATTTGGTGGATGAAATGCCAGAAGAAGAAACCTTGGAAGACTTATTGGCGGGTATACTTCCTCAGCCAACATTTGTCAAGAGAGATTCGGAATCTGTGACACCAAAGTCTTCGGAAGTGGATACCATTATCGCTAATAATGTCTCAACTCCTAGAGAATTCTCGGCTCAGGGCGGATTCAAAATTGGTCTAAACGACAAAATAGCCTTTATAAAGCACCTCTTTAATGACAGCAGTGAGGATTATGTAAGAGTGGTGTCTCAAATCAATACCATCGATTCTTTTGAAAACGCCCAGCAGTTTATCGACTCTATGGTAAAACCGGATTACAATCATTGGGAAGGTAAAGAAGCTTATGAGACACGCTTTATGACCATAATAGAACAGAAGTTCTCATAATTTATCGATACCAAAAATTTTAAGAGAAAAGTCCTCAAAATTATTGAATTTTGTAGTCTTTAAAAGTGCGATATGGCAAAACTTTACATTGTTCCAACCCCTATTGGAAATTTAGAAGACATTACACTAAGGGCAATTCGAATACTCAAGGAGGTTGATTTAATTCTTGCAGAGGATACACGTACCAGTGGAAAATTATTGAAACATCTTGAAGTTCAAACGCCCATGCAAAGCCATCATATGCACAATGAACACAAAACGGTTCCCAATTTGGTAAACCGTATTTTAGGGGGACTTACTGTGGCTTTAATAAGTGATGCAGGAACACCCGCAATATCTGATCCTGGTTTTTTGCTCAGCAGGGCATGTGTGGAAAATAATATTGATGTTGAATGTTTACCAGGAGCCACGGCATTTGTTCCAGCACTTGTAAACAGTGGATTGCCAAACGATCGATTTATTTTTGAAGGCTTCTTGCCGGTTAAAAAGGGTCGTCAAACGCGCCTAAAGTTTTTGGAAGAGGAAACTCGCACTATGATATTTTACGAGTCTCCTCATAAGATTTTAAAAACCTTGGGTGATTTTTTAACCTATTTTGGGGCAGATCGACAACTTTCGGTATCAAGAGAGCTTACCAAACTTCACGAACAAACCATTAGAGGGACAGTAACTCAGCTACTAGAGCATTTTGGGCAAGTGGCTCCACGAGGAGAGTTTGTGATTGTGGTAGCAGGAAAATCTTAAAAATGTACAATTGTCGTGAGCACGCTTCTGGAAGAGATTAAGCAATGTGAAATTTGTGCGGCCCATTTACCGCTTGAGCCTAATCCTATTCTTCGATTTACTGAAAAATCTAAAATAATGATTATCGGCCAAGCGCCTGGAACTATAGCCCATCAGCGTGGTTTGGACTTTGATGATGCCAGTGGAAATAAGCTTCGATCTTGGTTAGGCGTAGATAGAGAAACATTCTACAACACTGATAATTTTGCAGTGATTCCTATGGGATTTTGCTACCCGGGAAAAGGGAAAACTGGAGACCTACCTCCAAGACCGGAGTGCCGACCGAAATGGCATCCGAGCATTTTAGAGGTCATGAAAGAAGTTCAATTAACCATCCTCATAGGGGCTTATGCGCAAAAGGCTTATCTGGGGGATAAAATTGAAAAAAACCTGACAGAAACCGTTCGAAACTATCATAAGTACCTTCCGTTGCAGTTCCCTATTCCCCACCCATCACCAACAAATCGGTTTTGGATGGCTAAGAACAAGTGGTTCGTCACGGACGTCCTTCCAGAACTAGACCAAAGAGTAAGGAGGATTTTAAGTTGAATTCGACGGAGTTTTCCTTTAATATTCCTTATTTTTGATGCTTTAAATCACTTTAAAAAATATGATTTTTCTAGTGATTTAGTCTAGTTTACTATCCAACTATATAAAGCACTTTTTATGGCAAATACAACGACAGTCGTAACGACTTGGAAAAAGAACATGCAGTTTCATTCAACCAACCCTGCAGGAGAATTGAATATTGATGCAAGCCCTGAGGATGGCGGTGATGGCGAAGGTCTACGCCCGAAGGCACTGATGCTGTCGGCACTTGCAGGATGTTCAGGTCTGGACGTAGCATCACTGATGAGAAAAATGAAACTCGAGGTCGATGATTTTAGAATTGACATTGTTGCAGAGCTTACGGATGAACATCCAAAATATTATCACAAAGTTAGGGTTGAATACCATTTCTATGGGTCCAATTTGGATCAGAATAAACTGGATAAAGCAGTCGATCTATCTGTAGAAAAATACTGTGGCGTGATGGAGATGTTTAGAAGATTTGCAGAGATGGATATTCAGACCATTTATCATAATTCATAATTCATATACCAAATTCAAATCGAAAACAAGATTAACAATTCTAAATTCCGATGGAACCTTCTAGCCGCACCTGCAAATGACGATGTTGAGCGATTGACTAGCGCTTTGGGTGTTGAAGAAGGTATTGCCAGGCTACTGCTACAAAGAGGAATTCTGGATTTTGATCAATCTAAGGCTTTCTTTCGACCATCCCTCGATGATCTCCATGATCCTTTTTTGATGAAGGATATGCAAAAGGCTGTGGAGCGCATTCTAACGGCAATTGAAAAAAAGGAACGTATTTTAGTCTATGGTGATTATGATGTTGATGGTACGACATCGGTAGCATTAGTTTCTAGCTTTTTGACTGAAACCTATTCTGATGTGGACACCTATATTCCAGATCGATATAAGGAAGGCTATGGCGTATCATTTGCCGGAATTGATTATGCCCAGGAGCATAATATCAGCCTTATAATTGCGTTGGATTGTGGAATTAAGGCCATAGACAAGGTTGCCTATGCCAAAGCAAAAGGTATAGACTTTGTTATTTGTGATCACCACAGACCAGGAGCTGAGGTTCCAGATGCGGTTGCCGTATTAGATCCTAAACAAGAGGATTGTGCCTATCCGTATAAAGAATTATGTGGATGTGGAGTTGGTTTTAAACTAATTCAAGCTTTAGCAGCGCTAAGAGGAAAAACAATAACAGACCTAACTCCTTATTTAGACCTTGTTGCCACTGCAATAGGTGCTGATATTGTTCCCATAACAGGGGAGAATAGAGTATTGGCCTATTATGGAATGATTCAAATCAATGATCGCCCTAGAGCAGGATTTAAAGCGCTAACACCAAATTTGAAAAAGGCCGACTTAAGCATGACGGATGTCATATTTAGGATTGCCCCTCGAATCAATGCGGCGGGAAGAATGGAGCATGGGAAATATGCCGTTGGTATATTGGTTGAAAAACGGCTAGACAAAGCCAAGGAAATGGCTGAAGGAATTGAAAACTATAACAGTGACCGTAAAAAATTGGATCAGGAAATTACTGCGGCGGCATTGGAGCAAATAATTAAAAACAATGAAGAGGCTCATGTTACCACAGTGGTGTATGATTCTACTTGGCATAAAGGAGTAATTGGTATTGTTGCCTCTAGACTAACAGAGGTCTACTACCGTCCTACACTAGTGTTTACAAAAAGCGGTGATAAGCTGGCAGCCTCTGCTAGAAGCGTTAAGGGATTTGATATTTACAATGCCTTGGAGGCTTGCACAGATTGTTTGGAACAATTCGGCGGTCATATGTATGCTGCCGGACTTACCATGTCGGAAGAACAATACCTTCCTTTTAAGGAGAAATTTGAAAAGGTAGTCCAGGAGACTATCGACCAGCGCCTGTTAACCCCGGAAATTAAGGCGGATTTAAAAATTGATTTTCACGAAATTAACGATAGGTTTTATCGTGTTCTGAAGCAGTTCGCTCCCTTTGGGCCCGGGAATACAATACCAGTATTTTTATCACAGAATCTAAAAGATACCGGTAGTAGTAAAGTTGTTGGAAAGGACAACTCACATTTGAAAGTCAGTCTCTGTCAATCGGACGGCGTGATTCTTGAAGGTATAGGATTTAGTATGGGTGATAAATTATCCCTGTTAAAAAGCGACCAAGCCGTGGATATCTTGTATACCTTAGATGAGAATCATTTCAATGGTAAAACCATGCTACAGCTCATCATAAAAGACATCAAACCCGCAAACCTTAACGAATTGGCGAGTGGGAGCGATCTGTAAAGCTGTTAGGAAAGTGAGCTAATTTCGACTACACTATCGCAATATCAATGTTGTTTAATTTAATATGTAAAAGGATATGCTTAATTGGAAAGACGTTATAAATTTTGCTCAAAATGGAAGCCCAGCTCCTAATAAGCGAGTAGAGAAAACTCCTCAGCAATGGCGAGAAATACTCAGCGAAGATCAGTTTCGCATTACAAGACAAAAGGGGACAGAAATGGCTCATACAGGAGCTCATTGCACAACACATGAGCCCGGTAAATACCACTGCGTGTGTTGTGGCGAAGCTCTTTTTGATTCTGGGATTAAATTTGAATCAGGAACCGGTTGGCCAAGTTTCACCCAACCAGTTGCCGAAAATGCCATTAAGTATGAGAAGGACATATCCTATGGCATGGTGCGTGTTGAGGTCATGTGTAATGCGTGTGATGCGCATTTAGGGCATGTGTTTCCAGACGGACCGGAACCTTCAGGATTGCGCTATTGTGTTAATTCTGCCTCAATCGAATTAGAAAAGCAAGAGGAGTATGAGTCAAAACAATAAACAGACAGTAGCCACCCTTGGAGGTGGATGTTTTTGGTGCGTGGAGGCAGTATTACAACGTCTAAAGGGTGTAAATACCATAGTCTCAGGCTATACTGGAGGTAATGCTCCAGGTCGTCCCACCTATAGGGAGGTATGCTCTGGACTCACAGGTCACGCAGAGGTGGTACAAGTAAGTTTTGATCCACAAGAGATAAGCTTTAAGGATTTACTGACCATTTTTATGACCAGTCATGATCCTACAAGCCTCAATAGACAAGGTGGAGATATCGGAACCCAATACCGTTCTGTTATTTATTATCATGATACCGAACAACAAGAGGTGGCTCAGGAAGTTGTTAGGGAATTAGCCTCCTATTACGCTGATCCTATAGTAACAGAAATCAGTCCTTTGGAAACTTTTTACCCTGCGGAGGACTATCACCAAGATTATTATAATAACAATCAATCTCATGGGTATTGTTCGATGGTGATCACACCAAAAATAGTAAAGCTCAAACAGCGATTTGCCGACCGATTAAAACCCTTGGAGTATTAATAACAAGGGGACAAACAAAGCTATATCGATGAAATTAAATTTAAATATTGACAATAGTTTTACGCGAGAACTCGCTGCAGATCCTATTGTCGAAAATTACATTCGTCAGGTTCAAAACGCCAGTTATTCCTTTGTAGATCCACAAAAGAGCAGTCAACCAGAACTCATCCATGTTTCAAAGGATGTAAGTACTCAAATTGGTTTAACTGAAAAGGATCTACAAAGCACCCAATTTTTAAATTTGGTCACAGGAAATGATTCCTTATCCGATAGTAAACCTTATGCCATGAATTATGGTGGGCATCAGTTTGGACATTGGGCAGGGCAATTGGGAGATGGAAGGGCGATCAACATCGCGGAAGGAGTTCACAAGGACAAACGCTTTGTTTTACAAATAAAAGGTGCAGGTAAAACCCCATATTCTAGAAGGGGTGATGGGAGAGCTGTACTTCGTTCATCGATTCGAGAATATTTATGTAGTGAGGCGATGTATCATCTCGGGATTCCTACCTCTAGAGCACTGTCGCTTGCATTAACAGGAGATAAGGTTCTTAGAGACATCCTTTATGATGGTAATCCTGCCTATGAGCCGGGAGCCATTGTAGCAAGGGTCGCACCGAGTTTTATACGATTCGGGAATTTCGAGCTCTTCTCGCAAAGAGGTGATATGGAGAGCCTTAAATCATTGACAGACTATACTATAAATCATTTTTACCCCCATTTAGGTGCACCCTCTAAGGCGACTTATATCGCTTTTTTTAAAGAGGTGATGGATCGCACATTGGATACAATAATTCATTGGCAACGGGTGGGATTTGTCCACGGTGTGCTAAACACGGATAATATGTCTATCCTAGGACTTACTATTGATTACGGTCCTTATGGATGGTTGGAAGCTTACGATCATAGTTGGACTCCTAACACCACCGATTTGCCGCAAAAACGTTATCGATTCGCAAACCAGCACAATGTTGGATTGTGGAATTTATACCAATTGGCCAATGCGCTTTATCCTTTAATCGAAGAGCTAGAGCCTCTAGAAGAAATCCTAGAAAGCTATGGACCTGAATTTACTAAGAAGTACCTCCAGATGCTAAAAGGAAAGCTAGGACTTGAAAAAGACCAACCCGACGATATCGAGCTCTTAGATGAACTGGATCAGGCTTTAACACTCACAGAAATCGACATGACACTGTTTTATAGAAAATTGAGTACCTTTAACAAGAACAAACCTTTGCAAGGTCTAGATACGATTAGGGATGCATTTTACGTTAATGGTGATCTTGATCAAGGCATAGTGGAAAAGTGGGATGCCTGGTTTGTAAAGTACAGTCAGCGTTTGGAAGTGGAAACCGCCTCCGATGAAGTGAGAAAACAAAAAATGAATAACACAAACCCCAAATATGTGTTGAGAAACTATATGGCCCAGCTTGCAATAGATGCGGCTGAGCAAGGAGATTATAGTTTAATAGACCAATTATACATCATGTTAAAAAACCCATATGCAGAACAACCGCAGTTTGAAAAGTGGTTTGCAAAACAACCACAATGGGCAGCACATAAAGTGGGCTGTTCAATGCTATCCTGCAGTTCGTAACCAAAAACCAAACTTATGAAAATCAAACTATTAACGCTATTGTTATTTATAACATGTCCTTGTCTGTTGCTCGCTCAAGAAGGGGACCAATGGTCGGATAAAGTCTATTCTGTAGAAGGAAAGTGGAAAATACAGGAAGATTCAGGAGTACTTTATTTTGAATTAGGTAGTGATTTCATGACCCTTGCCGGACCAGATCTTAAAGTATACCTGTCTCCAATAGCAATCCAAGACATTGACGATAGAGATGCTATTGACAAGAAAGGAGGTGTGATGATCGCTGGATTAAAATCAAATAAAGGTGCTCAAAAGTATCCCATTCCAGAGGGAATTCAGCCTAGTGATTATAAATCCTTAGTGATCTTTTGTCCTAAGTTTTCTGTGGTATGGGGAGGCGTCTCTCTAGAGACAGAAAGCAAAGTGGAGTAAACGGCCTTATGATTGTTCAAAAGTCTTGAGTTCCATGGAGACCCCGTCAAAGACGGCATAGGTATAATAGTGAATCCAATCACCAAGATTTATATAGTGACTGTCATCTCCCAGAGGAATTTCCAGGGGTAGATGTCGGTGTCCAAACACGAAATAGTCACGATGCTTTTGCTCCAATTTTCGTTTGGAATATTGCACCAACCATTCTTTGTCCTCACCTAAGAAGGTAATGTCTTCGTCCCCGGAAATTAATTTATTCTTTACCGAGAGGTATTGAGCAAGACGAACTCCAAGATCTGGGTGCAACCATCTAAAAAACCATTTTGCCACAGGGTTGGTAAACAACTTTTTCATACGCTTATATCCTTTGTCTCCCGGACCTAAACCATCGCCATGACCTATAAAAAAGGTTTTGTCATTAAAACGGAACTCTTTAGGTTGATGAAAGACAGGAATATTGAGTTCCTCTTCAAAGTACCCTTGCATCCAGAGATCGTGATTACCGACAAAATAGTAAACTGGGATTCCGCGGTCCGTTATTTCTGCAAGCTTTCCAAGAGTTCTGGTAAAGCCTTTAGGTACCACCGATTTATATTCAAACCAAAAATCAAACAAATCACCCAGAAGAAAAATAGCCTCAGCATCTTGGCTTATGGTATCTAGCCAATTCACGAATTTTTTTTCGCGAACCAAACTCTCCTTTTGTGTAGGTGCCCCAAGGTGATTGTCGGAGGCAAAATATATTTTTTTACCCTTTGGAATTTGCATTCGGTGTGTTTTGTCGTAAAGATATAATAATTAGTGAACTTGAAGATCCGTATTAACCATTATCACTGGCGTACCATTCCGCATACGAGCTTTCTGTTTCTTGAAGTTTAAGCGCGAATAGTTTGATATGCTTGGGAAGTCGTTTTCGGATTTTAGCCGCAAAATGAACAACCATATTCTCACTTGTAGGCTGGTAATCCACTAAGATCACATGATGACCTCGATCTGACAACTCTTTTGCAAGTTCTTTGTGTGGCGTATTTTGATTAAATACAGTAGCGTGATCAAAGTGATCGACAATTTCTTCTTTTACGATTTTCTTCAAATCCCCAAAATCAATTACCATACCTAGTTTGACATCTTTAGGATCGGTTATTGGACTCCCGATAACGGTCACTGATAGCTTGTAACTATGTCCGTGTACATTTCTGCACTTCCCGTCATAGCCATAGAGTGCGTGCCCGGTTTCAAAACTAAATTGCTTGGTAATTCTGATTGTATCCATCACATAAAAATTTGTGCAAAGATACTACAGAATTTCTAGCCTGACAGCACGAATTAAAATGTTATCGATTACATTCTATTGATGATTTATGCATAATCCATCCTCAATCAAATGGTATTTTACCTTCAACATCAAATAATAGGTAATATTTGATGTCCTAAATTACAAATACGCATAAAATTTAACTTAAAATTTGGATATTTATAATTTATAAATATATTTGTGTAATCGATTGCATTTTACAATCGTTTAATTAGCAGTACTAAACAACTACTTAAAACCAATTTTATGAAACACCGAAGTTCTTCAAATGCCTCAGATCATTGTTTGAATTTGAGTGATCTTATACAGAAGCCTCCAAAGCAATGGCAATTATCTGTGGTTTTGCTTTTTTTTGCTCTCTTTACTACAACGATTTCGGCACAACAAATTCAAGTTGCCGGTACCGTTGAAGCCGGTGACGGTGGCGGTCCGCTTCCTGGGGTAACTGTGATAGAGAAAGGTGTAAGCAACGGAACCTCTACTGATTTTGATGGTGTATTTTCACTAAGCGTTTCTAGTCCGGAATCTGTTCTAGTATTCTCTTATATTGGGTACGCTTCTAAGGAAGTCGCTGTAGGAAATCAAACCACTATTAACGTCGTGCTACAAGAAGATATCAATCAGCTGGATGAGGTTGTACTTATCGATTATGGTTATGGCAAGGTGAAACAATCGGATATGACTGGTTCTGTAGCCACGATGACTAGTTCTGAAATTTCTAAAATACCCGTAGCCAGTGCGGCTGAGGTTCTCTCAGGGAGATTACCCGGGGTGAATGTCACTACTGCAGACGGTGAGCCGGGAGCTGAAATTCGCATTCGTATTCGTGGTGGAGGATCCATAACACAGGACAATTCTCCGCTTTTTGTGGTTGATGGATTTATTGTGAGTAGTATAACAGACGTTCCACCTAACGATATCCAAAGTATTGATGTTTTAAAAGATGCTGCAGCTACTGCTGTTTATGGAGCTCAGGCTTCTAACGGTGTGGTGGTTATTACTACCAAATCCCCTAAAGTGGGAAAGGTGTCTATCTCTTATAACAATTATTTTCAGTTTAGTGAATTGCCAAAAGACAGGCGTTATGAAGTGCTTTCACCTTATGAATATGTGATGGCAAATTATGAGTATGCTAGGCTACAAGGTCAAACTGTGGTGGATGACTTTGAAAAGTATTTTGGAAAATATGATGATTTAGAATTGTATAAATCCAAGCCAGCAACAGACTGGCAAGAAGAGTTGTTTGGCGGCCCTAGAATGTCTCAATATCATAATTTGAGTGTTAGTGGTGGGACTGAACAAACTAAAATGCGATTGAGTGTTACCCGTAACAATGACGAAGGACTCTTAACCGGATCGGCATACCAGAGAACTTCTATCAATTTTAAATTAAATCAAAAGCTGGCTAATCCACTGTATCTAGATGTTTCTGCTCGAATCACTAATACAGAAATCGACGGTGCCGGTACCTCAAATAATGCACAATTAAAAATTAAAGACGCAGTACAAGCTAGGCCTGTTAATGGTATCGCGGATGAATTGGACATCGATTTAAATAGTCCGAATTCTGACAACGATTATCAACAATTTTTATTGAGTTTGGTCGATCCTACAGAATTGGTCAAGCAGGATTGGAGACAACGAAGCACCTATAATTATGTGCTTAACGCAGGTCTAACATGGTCGATTACTCCAGATTTGGACCTCAAAACGGTCTACACCGATCAGCGCAGATTCCGAGAGGACTTACGATTTTATGGACCACTTACAAGTGAATCTTTTAACAACGGAGGAAGTATGCCTCTTGGACAAAAGGATGATCGTGACAATACTTCTTACCGATGGTTATCGACCTTGAATTATAAAAAACAATGGTCGTCAGATTATAAATTGGACTTCTTACTTGGTTTTGAAATGTCATCTTCTTCCGGGAAACGCTCTTTTATCCGAGCAGAAGATTTTAGACTGTCTATTACACCTGAAGAATTATTCGCCAATATGGCATTTGGACGTGTGGATAGACTTTCTACCTCGGAAGATACCGATATTAACAGACGCTCCGCTTTTGGTCGTTTGGATTTCCAGCTTTGGGAGCGGTTCATTTGGACTTTGACTTTTAGGGCTGATGAATCGAGCCGATTCTCCGAAGGTAATAGATTGGGTGTTTTTCCTGCCTTGGCTTTTGCCTGGAAACTTAAGAATGAAAAATTTATGGAAGATGTGGATTTTGTCGATGACCTAAAACTAAGAGTTACTTATGGAGAAACAGGGAATGATCGGATTGATGCCACTGCAACTCAGTTTTTATTTTCGGCTACAACCAATCGCGGGCCAGGTTTTGGAAATGTAGACAATGTGTATTATACCCCTAGCAGTGATATTTTGTATAACCCTGATTTAAAATGGGAAACTACAGTTACCAATAATATAGGTTTGGATTTTACGCTGTTTAATCATAGGTTAAGAGGAAGTCTTGACTATTATAAAAACGAAACCAGGGATCTACTTTTGGCCTCTGCCATTCCTAATAATACAGGGTTTTCAGAACAGTGGGATAATATTGGTTCCACTTCAAATCAAGGTGTTGAATTTGGGGCAACAGGCTACATCATAGAGCATAAGGATTTTAGCCTCTCTGCTAATTTCAATATTGGTGCCAATACCTTCAGAATTGAAGAGCTTGACGGAACTACGGAGCGCTTTCAGCGATCCAACTGGGCCAGTACAGATTTGAATAATATTAATGATTACTACCTTCAAGTAGGAGGAAAAATTGGAGATATATACGGTTATGTGACTGATGGCATGTATACTGTGGATGATTTTGAGCGCTATGATGAGGTCTCTGGTGAATACATTTTAAAAGAAGGAATCCCGTCTTCCGGTTCTGTGGTAGGAAATACCGACACCCGTCCTGGTTTTTTAAAATTAAAAGACTTGGACGGCAATGGAGAGATAAATGCTGATGATCGTAAGGTCATTGGAAATGCACTTCCTGATTTTCAAGGAGGGTTTGGGTTGAGTGCACGATACAAAGGCTTCGATTTTTCTATTTTCTTTAATTATCAATATGGTAATGATGTATACAATACAGGTAAAATTCAATACAATCAGTTTAGAAGGGTGACTTATGGTAATCTTTTAAACACCATGAGCATGGACAATCGTTATACATATATCGATGTCGATGGACAACTAACTGGTGTAGCTGGAGGTGTGGTAACGGATTTAAATCAGCTAGAACAATTAAATGGGGACAAAAATATATGGTCTCATAGTAGCCATGGGATTGCAGGAGCAGTAGTACACTCGTGGGCTATAGAGGATGGTTCTTTCCTACGGCTTAACAACTTAACTGTAGGATATAACTTGCCAAGAAAATGGATATCCAAGCTTGGAATGACACAATTTAGAGTTTATGCCACTGGTAGAAATCTAAAATTATGGACTAATTATTCAGGATATGATCCTGAAGTGAACTCTTCAAATAACGGACTGACTCCAGGAGTGGATTATTCTTCCTTCCCTAGAAGTCGTTCCTACACCTTCGGTCTAAACCTAACTTTTTAATCCTTTTGAACAATGAAAAATATAACAAGTTTATTTAAAATAGGATTTACATCATTTAGCCTGATACTATTACTTTCGGCCTGTAGTGATGACTTCATGGAACCTGACTCTATTTCAACCTTCGATGACGAGTACATCTATTCCAATGTAGATGATGCGAGAAACGGAGTCAATGCGGTTTACTCTTACTTTAATCAAGATGCCTTTCGTTCGCGTTTATCGAACAACTTTACTGGAAATACGGATATTGAACATCAATCTGGATGGTCAAGTAATTCGGATCGTTATCAAATATGGAACTTAGATGCTCTTCCTAGCAACAGGGATTTGGATATTGTGTGGACCTATGCTTATAGAGCTATCAGGGATGCCAATATCGCTATTGAAGGTATTACGATGAGTGGTAATCTAGAAAATCAAGATGAAACCATTCGAAAAACTTTTCATCAGCTATTAGGAGAGGCCTATACACTTAGGGCTTATTGGTACAGTATGCTTATTTATTACTTTGGAGATGTTCCATACGTGGTCAAAGCGCCAAAGGCAGGAGAAGAATTTAATTTACCCAAAACACCAAGAAATGAAATTCTAAGTGGTGAGATTCAGAATCTAATTAATGTTGAAGAACAAATGTTATGGGCGGACCAAACCACCTATGGTGTAGAGCAGGTCAACAGAGAATACACCTTAGGAATGATTGCTCGTTTATCCTTGCAAAGAGGGGGACACTATCTTAAACCAAATCTTACTCTTGGTCGAGAAAGCGATTATCTTGATTATTATCAGATTGCTAAGGAGTATACACAAAAGTTGATCACACTTAAGGATCGTCCTCTTCCAGAGGATTTTGGACAGATATTTCTCAACAACGTAACCTTTCAAACTCCCACAAACAGTGAAATCCTTTTCGAGGTTCCTTTTTCACTTAACAGTGGAGATGTGGGTTGGAACATAGGAATTGAGGTAGAAGGCGGACCAACGTCTTCACATGCATACGGTTCAGGAAATAACTATATGGCTATGCCAGTAACCTACTACTTCTCCTTTGATACCTTAGATATTAGAAGAGATGTTACCTGTGGGTTATACAGAATAAACAAAGATTTTGAAGCTGAGTTTATCAACGGTCCGATGAATATTTCTCAAGGAAAGTGGGGGCGTCATTTATTGAAAACACCTCCAGGAGCTTCAACGGCAAAGAGTACTGGCATTAACTGGCCTATGATGAGATATGCCGATGTATTGTTAATGTTTGCAGAGGCCGAGAATGAATTAAACGGACCTACTGCTCCTGCACAAGAGGCCTTAAAGCGTGTTCGTCAAAGAGCTTTTAACAGTGAAAATTGGGCAGAGAAAGTAGATTTGTACGTTACAGAAGTGTCTATGAATAAATCCAGCTTCTTCAATGCAATTGTCGATGAACGTGCCTGGGAATTCGGGGGAGAGATGATTCGAAAATATGAACTCATTCGCTGGGGCATATATTCGGATAAAGTAGCAGAAACAGTTGAAGGATTAAAAGAATTAGCCGATCAGGCCTATAATGGAACTACAGATTTACCGGATTATATGTATTGGAAATTAGATCCAGAAGGAAAATTCACCATTTTAAATCCTAATACTAAAGTTATTGCACCACCAGATGATACTTGGAATCAAGTGCAATTTTTATTGGATCTTCACGATGAGACTACCACTTATGATGAATGGATTACTAGGGATTGGGAAAACTATATAAACGGGCCTCAACCAGGAATTGTACGCTATATTTTCCCGATACCCACATTAGCAGTGGAGAACAGTCAAGGAACATTAAGCAACGATGGATACGGATTTTAGATCAACTAAAAAAAAACTAAGATGAAATTCAACAAAAGTATATTTAACAATCGGCTCCTGATTATGTTGCTTCTAGGCACCGGGTTTTTTATTGCCTGTAGTGATGATGATGCGGCTGAGCTTGAGAAAACAAGATTATTTCGTCCAGTGCTAAACGAAGAGTTGTACGCTGAGGGCAATAGTATAATCGTAGATATGGGTAGCTTAAAAGCAGCTGAGTCGTATAGCTTGGAAGTTAGTAGAGATACATTTGCTACTCTGGATTACAGCTTTAAAACGGACACCAGTTTTGTGACCATTGATGAAAAATTGGTAGGTGAAGAATTGTTTTGGAATACCTTATACCAGGTAAGGGTCACCGCTCATGCTTCGGATCCCCAATACGATTCTAAGGTATCAGATTTGGGGAATGTGCGTACGCAGCGTTTCCCCACGATTTTGAATATTCCAAAGGTTTATGATGTTACTGATGTAGCTGCCCGGGTAAGTTGGACACCAACTGGAGCGGCGGTGACCTCTATTCAGGCCTTTGCAGCTGAGGATTTAAAATTAAGCACACCACTCTTTGATCCCGTTCTAGTAGAGTCAGATCAGCAAGAAACGGGGGAGAGTTTTGTATATGGACTAGAGCCGGAAACCGATTATCAGATAGCCATTTACAGTGGTACTGAAATTCGAGGTTGGGTAAATTATAGTACCAAAGTAGCAGATATTGATCCGAGTTCACCTAATGTGATTGATCTTACGCAGAATGAAAGTCCTTCTGCAGTGGCTGACGCTGTAGCATCAGCGGCTGATGGAGCAATAATACTGGTTAAACGTGGTGTCACCTATGATTTACCACAGGATGATTTAACCAAATCTATCACCATTCGTGCTGCCTACGGTTTTGGTCCACAGAAAGCTAAATTGTATACCACCGGAAACTGGAATATTGCTGAGAACAGCAATATTGATCACATTAAGTTTATCGATTTAGAAATTAGAGGTGAAGATTTCAGCGGGGATTATGTCTTTAATCCAAACACCGATAATGTATATGTTCGAGAGTTGAGTTTTGAAAACTGTGAGATAGGTACCTTTAGGGGGATCATGAGAATACGGGGAACTGTAGAAATTGATAACTATATCATAAATAACAGTGTCGTTGACAGTATTGGTGGCTATGGAATCATTACAACCGATACAAGCCCAAGTGATCCTATGACGGCACATGTTAACAATATTGTTTTAAGTAACAGTACGTTTAATAAAATTGACACCGGAATTCAGTCCCAAAATAATTCACAATCACTGACTATAGAGGGTTGCACCTTTGCCAACTTCATCGTACCTGGTGGTCGATTACTTCGCTATAGAGGTGGCGAGGGAAATAATAATATTATTAATGGAATCACTATTAATAATTCCATTTTTGGACATAGTTGGGATCAGTCTGGATTAGGTGAATATGGTGGTATTCAAGGAATAGGAGAAGGTTTGGAAGCAACGAATATATCGCTGTTAAACAACTATAGTACTCAGAACTTTACCTTTGCGGAAGGAAAAGAGATTCCTGGTTTTAGCGTCGGTAATTACAGTAATACACAAGAAGATTTATGGATGAACCCGGAAGTTAATGACTTTAATTTTAAAGACACTGGTTTTTCTGGAAAATACACAGCTGGTGATCCTCGTTGGAGAGCCAAGCTGTAAGCAATGGAATTGAATTGTTTTAGTTTGTTTGTAGTTAAATTTGCATTAAGCTGAGAAACGCACCGGTATATGTACCGGTGCACTACTCAGTGCAGCATTATACAGACAAGCCACACAAGTGAATCATATAAAAAATAACGTATGCGAATTGGCAGTTGTCAACTAGTAATTGGGTGTTTATTATTATTTAGCATCGCACTTCAGGGTCAAACCCCGGCGTTTCCCGGGGCAGAAGGTTTTGGCCAAAATGCCACAGGCGGTAGAGGAGGACTCGTTTATGTAGTTACCAATCTAAACGATGATGGGGAAGGTAGTTTGAGAAAGGGAGTGCGAAAGGACGATCCAAGAATCATTGTATTTGCAGTCTCAGGAACCATTAATCTAGAGTCCCCTTTAGATATCAATCATGGGAGTTTAAGTATTTTAGGACAGACTGCCCCTGCACAAGGGATCACTCTTAAGGGATACCCTTTAAACGTAAAAGCAAACAATGTCATTATCAGATACCTCAGATGTCGAATGGGCGATATTAATGGTATAGAGTCTGATGCCTTAGGCGGTCGGGATATAAAAGACGTCATCATAGATCACTGTTCCATCAGTTGGGCTGTAGATGAAAATGTCTCCTTTTATAGAACAGAAAATTTCACCATGCAATGGTGTATTGTGGCCGAGGCACTGAATAATTCTGTGCACCCCAAAGGCGCACATGGATATGGCGGAATTTGGGGAGGCGTTAATGCTTCATTTCACCACAATCTAATTGCCAACAACAATAGTAGAAATCCTAGGTTTAGCGGCTCTAAATCTACGGTAAATAATAAAGCCGAATTTGTCGATTTTCGCAACAATGTCATTTATAACTGGGGATTCAACAGCGTTTACGGAGGAGAACTAGGCAAATATTCCATGGTTAATAATTATTATAAACCAGGTCCTGCAACCACCAAACCTGACCGTATTGTAAATCCTTCTAAGCCTTATGGGAAATTCTATGTTGACGGTAATTACGTTCAAGGCTTTGAAGCCATAACCAAGGACAATTGGGATGGAGGTGTTCAGTGTGACGATCCGGAATCAGCAAAACTCGAAACAGCACCAAAAGTTGAGAATGTTACAACACACTCCCCAAAAGAAGCTTATAGACTAGTGCTTCGTGGAGCTGGCAGTAGTCTGTATCGCGATGTTGTTGATCTTCGCATTATAAAGGGAGTAAAAACAACTACAACTTCCTATAAAAATGGAATTATTGATTCTCAAAATGATGTTGGAGCTTGGCCTGATCTTCCAAAAAACAGTATAGCGAAGGATACGGATTCGGATGGGATTCCAGATTTTTGGGAAGAAGAAAATGGGTTGGATAAAACCAAAAATGATGCGGGCTTAAAATCCCTGGATGATCACTATGTCAACATTGAAGTGTATGCAAATTCACTGATAACAAAGGCCTATGATTATACAGTAGCACCAGACGGAAGTGGCGATTTTTTAAAGGTACAGGACGCCATAGATGCCGTTCCAGATTTTCGTAACAACCGCACCCTCATTTATATAAAAAATGGAGTGTATAAAGAAAAATTAATACTCCCAACCAGCAAAACAAATGTGAGTTTGATTGGACAAGACAAAGAAAAAACCATAATCACCAATGACGATTTCGCTTCTAAAATGAATGAATTCGGGGAAGAAATGGGAACCACAGGTTCTAGTACGTTTTTTATTTTTGGAGAAGGTTTTTATGCCGAGAATTTAAGCTTTGAAAATAGTTCCGGTAGCGTTGGTCAAGCAGTTGCCGTTAGAGTAAGCGGGGATAAGGCGGTATTCTATAAATGTAATTTTCTTTCGGATCAGGATACCCTATATCTGCAAGGCTCAGATAGTCGACAATATTATAAAGATTGCTATATTGAAGGCACCGTGGATTTTATTTTTGGAGCCTCAACTGCTTTTTTTGACCACTGCATCATCAATGCCAAATCCAAGGGATATATTACGGCAGCGTCCACCACAGAGCAGACCGAATATGGGATGGTTTTTGAAAATTGCAAGCTTAAAGGCGATGCCGGCAAGCAAAGTGTTTATCTGGGGCGACCTTGGAGGAATCATGCCCAGACCGTATGGATCAACTGTTCTATGGGTGAGCATATAAAGCAACAAGGTTGGCACAACTGGAATAAACCCGATGCTGAGAACACTGTTTTTTATGCAGAATACAACTCTAGTGGTCCCGGAGGTGATGGAAAACGCGTGGCTTGGTCAAAAAATTTAACCCATACGGAAGCCTTGAAGTATACCAAAGAGAAGGTGTTAAAAGGAAATGATAATTGGAATCCAACTATAAACAATTGATTTACTAACTATGAAACAGATTATTTTTAGTCTCATGATTTTCGGCCTTTTGATAGGTTGTAAAAAAGAACCTAACAAGCAAACCATCCAGGAAAAAGATGCTGCGGATTTAATTATTGAATCCATAGTAGTCCCAGAGTTCCCAAATAATAATTTTAGCATTATGGATTACGGGGCTGTCGGGGACGGAAAAACGGACAATACCCAGGCCATAAAAAATGCAATCTTGGCTTGTGTTGAGGCAGGAGGCGGAAAGGTTATTATTCCAAGTGGAAAGTTTTTAACAGGCCCAATTCACCTTAAAAGCAACGTGAATCTTCATCTTGAAAAAGGTGCTGAGGTATTGTTTACCAGAGATAAAAAAGCATACCTGCCCGTGGTTCGAACCTCCTATGAAGGTGTAGAGCTTATGAATTATTCTCCAATGATTTATGCCTATCAACAAAAAAACATAGCGGTTACCGGGAAAGGAACATTTAACGGTCAGGCTGGTAAGGATAACTGGTGGCCATGGAGTGGTGCGCAGCGCTATGGTCATAAAAAGGGAGATCCACATCAAAGGGATTCTGTAAATCTTCCAAGGCTTAGAAAAATGAACGAAAATGCTACTCCGGTAGAGGAACGAATTTTTGGTCAAGGCCATCATCTACGTCCAACATTCTTTGAACCATTTGATTGTGAAAACGTTCTTATAGAAGGTGTTACTTTTATCAATGCACCCTTCTGGGTTATGCACCCAATTAAGTGTACCAATGTAACCGTCGATGGAGTCACCGTAAGTAGCCATGGTCCTAATAACGACGGTTGTGATCCGGAGTACAGCAAAAATGTACATATCAAAAACTGTATATTCGACACCGGAGATGATTGTATCGCCATTAAATCTGGTAGAAATGACGAGGGCCGAAGAGTGAATATACCTAGTGAAAACATTGTGATTGAAAACTGTATCATGAAAGACGGCCATGGCGGTGTTGTAATGGGTAGTGAAATCTCTGCAGGTGTACGTAATGTGTATGTCAGAAATTGCAAGATGGATAGTCCTAATTTGGATCGCGCAATTCGCATCAAAACAAACACCTTAAGAGGAGGCTTTGTAGAAAATGTCTTTGTGAAGAATATTGAAGTAGGTCAAGTCAAAGAAGCATTTTTGAAAATTAACACCTACTATGCGATTTATGACAAACAAGAAGGGGAACATATCCCAAGGATAGCAAACATTCATATCGAAGACGTTACTGTTGAAAACGGAGGGAAATATGGAATTTTGATTCAGGGACGTGAAGAAAATCCTGTGAAAAATGTGAGCTTTAAGAATGTGACAATAAAGAAGGCTAAAATGCCAATGCTCATTGAAAACTCTGAACCTATTCAATTTACAAATACCACAATTAGTGGTCAAAAATACTAAGTTCCAAGTATGAGATTCAACCTTATTCCCCTTTGCTTTTTAAGTTTAGTTTGCGGTATATTCCAGTTGGTAAATGCGCAAAACCCATATCAATCTAACGTCTGGCAGAGTGATCAGGGTGACGGGACGTACAAGAATCCTATTTTGTACGCCGATTATTCTGATCCTGATGTGATAAGAGTAGGTGAAGATTATTATATGACGTCTTCAAGCTTTAATTGCGTTCCTGGACTCCCGATCTTGCATTCCAAAGACATGGTGAACTGGCAGTTGGTGAATCATGCCTTGCCTGTTCAAGTTCCACAGGATCATTTTAAAGCAGTTCAACACGGAAATGGCGTTTGGGCACCGAGCATTCGATTTCATAACGAACATTTTTATATCTATTGGGGTGATCCTGACTTTGGTATTTATATGGTCAGGACAAAAGATCCTTTTGGCCGGTGGGAACCACCAGTGCTTGTAATGGAAGCCAAAGGCGCTATCGATCCTTCACCTTTATGGGATGATGATGGAAACGCCTATCTAGTTCATGCATGGGCAGGGAGCCGTGCCGGGGTGAAAAGTTTGCTAACCGTTCACCGTATGAATGAAGAGGGAACTAAGGTATTGGATGCGGGTAAACATGTTTTTGATGGACATGATGCACACCCTACTGTTGAAGGTTCTAAATTTTACAAGCGGAATGGCTATTATTATATATTCGCTCCTGCGGGTGGTGTTGCCACGGGATGGCAGTTGATTTTAAGATCAAAAGACATCTATGGGCCATATGAAGAAAAAATAGTATTGGAACAAGGGAGCACTGCAGTTAATGGACCGCATCAGGGTGCTTGGGTAGACACCCCTGATGGGACTTCGTGGTTTTATCATTTTCAGGATGTAGATCCCTATGGTCGTCTAGTACATTTACAACCCATGCAATGGAAAAACAATTGGCCGGTGATGGGCGAAGATTACGATGGAAATGGTATTGGAGAGCCTGTTACACAACACAAAAAGCCATTGAGTAATGTGAATGATCCCAGGCAACAACCATTTGAAACCGATGAATTTGACTCGGATAAGTTAGGGTTACAATGGCAATGGCAGGCAAATCCAAACGTATTGTGGAGCGCACAAATTCGCGGAACCACATATTTAAGATTGTTTGCTATTAAAACTTCTGAAGATGCGAAAAATCTATGGACAGCACCTAACCTCCTATTACAGAAATTTCCGGCACCTGAGTTTACAGTGACTACCAAAGTAAGCTTGTATCCAGAAGAAGCAACTTTTGGTAAAAGAGCGGGATTGATTGTGATGGGTATGGATTATGCAGCCTTAAGTATTGTTTATGATCAAGGGCAATATTACATCCAACAATCAGAAAGTATTGGAGCCATTGAAGGCGAAAAAGAAGTGGTCTTGGATAAGAAATTAAGCAAATCAAATCAGGTCTATTTTAGGGTACAAGTCGTTGGCCCTAAAGGAGTATGCCAATTTAGTTATAGCGAAAATGGTAAGAGATTTAAAGCCATCGGAAAACCATTTTATGCCCAACCGGGAAAATGGATCGGTGCTAAGGTGGGTGTTTTTACGATAAGCTCCCCCGCGGCTAAACGCGGCGGATATGCTGATTTTGATTGGTTTAGGGTAGATTAACACAGAAAATCATTTTTAGTTTTGGAATATTGGGATTAATTCCATTGCTTTAAGTGTTAATTAAACACCAATAAAATGAATACTATCAACCCACTAAAGAAATTATTTTTTATAGCATTTATGCTAGCCGTGTCTACATCTTATGGGCAGCAATATCCCTTTCAGAATCCTGATTTAGACGATTCAGTTCGTGTAGCGGATCTTGTTGGGAGACTTACTGTTCAGGAGAAAATTGACCAATTGTTATACACCTCTCCTGCCATAGAGCGATTAGGTATTCCGGAATACAATTGGTGGAATGAATCTCTACATGGAGTTGCAAGAGCTGGTTACGCTACAGTGTTTCCACAATCAATTACCATTGCTGCGGCTTGGGATAGCGACCTTCTAAAGGAAGTTGCTGACGCGATATCGGATGAGGCTAGAGCAAAACATCATGAATACCTTAGACGTGGACAACATGGGATCTACCAAGGGCTTACCTTTTGGTCACCCAATATCAATATTTTTAGAGACCCTAGATGGGGGCGAGGACATGAGACCTATGGGGAGGATCCTTATTTAACCGGAGAGTTAGGGATTGCTTATGTTAAAGGTCTTCAAGGGGATGATCCTAATTATTTAAAGCTCGTGGCAACAGCCAAGCATTTTGCTGTCCATTCAGGACCTGAACCTCTTAGACATGAATTTGATGTGAGTCCCAGTAAACGTGATTTATGGGAAACATATCTCCCTGCATTTCGTGCCTTGGTAAAAGAAGGTCAGGTACAGTCAGTAATGACCGCTTACAATCGTGTATACGGAGAAGCGGCAAGTGCTAGTGATACCCTTTTCACTATCTTAAGAGATTACTGGGATTTTGACGGTTATGTAGTTTCAGATTGTGGTGCGATTACAGATATTTGGAAAACCCATAAGGTTGCAAAGGATGCTGCAGAAGCATCGGCTATGGCAGTCATCGAAGGTTGTGACTTGAATTGTGGTAATTCGTATGAAAAACTTAGTGAGGCTTTCGAGCAAGGTTTGGTTACTGAAAAAGATCTAGACGTGGCACTAGGCCGCTTAATTGAAGCTCGTATCAAACTAGGTATGTTTGATCCACAGAACCTAGTACCTTATGCAAAGATCCCGTTTAGTGTCAACACTAGTGAAAAACACAATCAATTGGCACGAAAAGCTGCCCAGGAGAGTATTGTGCTTTTGAAAAATCAAGATGATTTATTACCGCTTTCTAAGAATTTAAAAACAGTAGCGGTTATAGGACCTAATGCTGATAACGTGCAATCCTTGTGGGGAAATTACAACGGCGTACCTAAGGAACCGGTTACTGTTTTACAAGGAATCAAGAAAGCCCTTCCTTCTGAAACAACTGTTTTATATGAAGAAGGAAGCCCCTTAGCCAATGGGATACCTAGTATGGAAATCATTCCTTCTCAGTACCTCAGTACTGAAGATGGAGCTCAAGGATTAACAGCGCAATATTACGATAACACCAATTGGGAAGGAACTCCAGTAATTGATAAGGTGGATTCAACCATTGATTTTCAATGGGATATAGAAACACCGGATCCCCGCTTGAAAATGGGTGATTACAGCATTCGTTGGAGCGGTTATATCACCCCTCCAAAAACAGGAACCTACTCTTTTAGTGATTGGGGGAAACCATTTATGGAATTTGAGATCGCCAGCCAGATTAAAGGAGGTGGAGATCACCAACATCACCCTACCATTATCACCAAGGATATTTATATGGAGAAGGGTAAGAAATACAAAATTGAAGTAAAGTACAATAACTACTATGGAAATTCTACAGCAAAAATGTTATGGGGAGCTCCTAAAGAACATCAGTTAGAAAAAGCGGTAGAGGCTGCAAATAAAGCTGAAGTGGTGGTCTTGGTATTAGGACTTAACGAGCGCCTGGAAGGTGAAGAAATGAAAGTAGAAGTAGAAGGTTTCGCAGGAGGTGACCGTACAGCTTTAAAGTTGCCTGAAGTTCAGAGAACACTTATTAAAGAGATTGCTAAAACTGGGAAACCTATTGTTTTAGTACTACTCAATGGAAGTGCAATTTCAATAAATTGGGCTGCGGAGAATGTCCCGGCTATTATGACTGCTGGATACGCAGGGCAACAAGGAGGTAATGCGGTTGCAGATGTTTTGTTTGGAGGGTATAACCCGGCAGCAAGACTTCCGGTTACCTACTATAAATCTGTTGATGACTTGCCTGATTTTGAAAACTATGATATGGAGGGTAGAACCTACCGTTATTTTGATAAAGAACCACTTTATCCTTTTGGTTATGGACTCAGCTATACAACATTTGACTATTCAAATTTTAAACTACCCTCCAAAATAGGGATGAATCAACCAATACAACTCAGCGTTGATGTAACCAATACTGGTGCTCACGATGGTGATGAGGTGGTTCAGGTATATATCACAGATGAGAAGGGTAGCACACCAAGACCTATTCGTGAATTGGTCGGCTTTAAACGTATTCATTTGAAAAACGGAGAGCGACAAACAGTTGAATTTATCATCGAGCCTAGACAGCTTTCTATGATAGACAGTAATGGAGATTTGGTCATCGAGCCCGGTGTGTTTAGCGTTAGTGTCGGTGGAGAGCAACCTGGATTTAAAAAGGAATTAAGCTCAAAATCAACTACAACAATGTCTAAAAAGATTAAGTTGATTGGATCCAAAGTAAACTTAGAGTATTAAAATTATGGGAAACATTAGGAAGCGTGTTATAGTATTTAGAATTTTCCTAATTGTTTCCTGTTTTATGGGGTCATTCGCCTGTTCAGCACAAGAGAATGACCCTATTTCTATCTACCTCATTGGTGATTCTACCATGGCGGACTATAGTGATAACTATGAGCCCGGAAAGGATTATATGGAGACCAGGTATCCCATAACCGGATGGGGACAGGTATTCCAACCCTTGTTTACCAAAGAGAGTTTGGGGTCACTCACAAGCTTTATAAAATGTGATAGTGTTGTGGTTCAGGATAGAGCTCGCGGAGGAAGGAGTACACGAACTTTTTTTCAAGAAGGTCGATGGCGGGCAGTGTATGAGGTATTAAAACCAAATGATTTGGTATTGATGCAATTTGGTCATAATGATGCCGCCAAAACCAAACCTGAGCGTTACGTGGACATTGAAGGTTATAAAGAATTTCTGCGACTTTTTGTTTCTCAAACCCGTCAAAAAGGGGCCATTCCGATTATTCTCACGCCGGTTCCACGGAATTACCCATGGGAAAATGGCGTATTAAATGACGTCCACGGGGAATATGATCTTGCTCCTAAAGAGGTAGCATCCGAATTGGGTGTTGCACTGATTGATCTGAATGCTTTGACCAGAGCTGAGTTTACCAAAAAAGGAAAAGCTTATGTTAGCGAAAATTATTTTATGAACCTACCTCTCGGCGTATATAAGGCCTATCCGGAGGGTGAAGATGACAACACCCATTTTCAAGTTGAAGGAGCCAAGGTGGTAGCTCAAATTGTTTTTGATGCCTTAACAGAATTATCAAAAGAAATTATTTCACCAAAACCCTACACCATTGCGACCACCTATGCTAAATTAAAGAAAGAATATCCCCAAATACGTCCTGTCACCCCACTGGAAAACCCTAAGAGTATTACTGTTAATAACATTCCTTACAGGGAAACGGCACAGCAAACCTTACTAGCAGATGTATTTATACCAAATTCCGGGAAAACAGAGTATGGCGCTGTATTACTTATTCATGGTGGTGGATGGATCTCAGGAAGTAAAGAGAATTTAAAGCCCTTAGCTCAACGGCTTTCGGAAAATGGTTATGTGGCTGTTAGTGTGAACTACAGTCTAAGTACCCAGGCAGAATTTCCTGCTGCGGTTATTGATTTAAAAGAGGCCGTTAAATGGATGCGGGCACATTCAAAAGAATTTAAAATAGATCCGGATCGCATTGCAATACTCGGTGCCTCTGCAGGGGCACAGTTAGCCACTTTAGTAGGAATGAGTTCTTCGGATCCTTTATTTTTTGACGGAAATAAAAAGTTTAGTGATAAGGTGCAAGGGATTATTAATATTGATGGAATTACGTCTTTTATTCATCCTGAAGCACAGGAAAGTGAAATCGCAGGAAAGTGGTTAGGAGGACTTAAAGATGAGAATTATAAAAATTGGAAACTCGCCTCTGCTCTGGAATATGTCGATAAAAATAGCCCACCTATTGTGTTTATAAACAGCTCGCAAGATCGCTTTCATGCGGGGAGGGATGATATGATCCAACAAATGGAGGCTTATCAAATTTACACGGAAGTTCATACTCTCAAACAGAGCCCTCATTCATTTTGGTTGATGCACCCATGGTTTGAACCAACCTTAGAATATTGTTTAAGGTTTTTGAATCGAATATGGTGATTCCTTGGATTTACTTCACCTTAAATGCAGTTCTAGTGAAAAAAATTAAAAAAACTTCAAGTTTGATTGTATAAAGTGGAACAACATATTCGATTTAGAATTATATTTGCGCACTTTTTAATTTGCACCTATGGCAGAGTTGTTTGATCAACTTGAATTTGTGGAAGATCCATTATTTGAAACCATTATTAATGATCTTTTACAACAGAATTACAGTGTGATAGATAACTTCTTTACAGAAGATGAAGTCGTATTGTTAAGAAATTCACTTTTAGTTAAATACCAAGAAGATAGTTTTAAAAAAGCCGCTATTGGAAGTAAGTTTGACGAGCAAATTGTAAGTGCGGTACGAGGTGATTTTGTATTGTGGATGGAGGAAGGCCGTGCTAATCCTACGGAAAGGTTATTTTTCGATAAGATCAATAGCATGGTCAATTATCTAAACAAAACTTGTTTCCTTGGAATTTTACACAAAGAATTCCACTATGCGGTATACCCAAAAGGCACTTATTACAAACGACATTTAGATACTTTTCAAAATGACGATCGGCGAAAATTATCATTAGTTTGTTACCTGAACGATTTGGATTGGAAGGAGGAAAACGGAGGTGAATTGGTAATTTATGCTAAGTCGCCAATTGTCTTACACCCTTTGCCGGGACGTATTGTGATTTTTGAGAGCCAGGTGTTAGAACATGAAGTCAAACCTGTGTTGGCATCAGAACGCTATAGCATTACGGGTTGGTTAAAGACGCGATAGCAGGCAATTGTCTTTTATTTTTTAAAGCGCTCTAAGGCTTTCTTTGTGAATTCTGAAAGCACCAAAGTCCCAGAAGTTTCAGCTTGTTGTAGAAGGAAGGTATCCCAATGATCTGTTCCTTCCCAAAGGGACTTTTTCACGGCAGTCAAAGCCAAGGGATTATAGGAGGCTAAGTGAGAGGTGAAAATGTCTACTTCCTTATCTAAATCTTTTTGTGTTTCAAAAACTCTAGCGAAAAGACCTTTTTCTTTGGCCCAATAGGCATTTTTCCATTGCGTAGGATCCAAAGTAAGTTCTGCAAGCCCACTGACGCCTATTTTGTGTTTTACCACAGGAGCGATAACAAAGGGTCCTATTCCAATGCTGAGTTCAGAGAGCTTAACAGATGCTGATTCTGCGGCTAATGCATAATCACAAGCAGCGATTAAACCAACACCACCACCAACAGATTTTCCCTGTATTCGTCCAATAATAAGTTTGCTACAACTACGCATCGCATTGATGAGTTTGGCAAAACCACTAAAGAAAAGCATGCCCTCTTCTTTGTTAGAAATCGCTATTAGTTCATCAAAAGATGCTCCTGCGCAGAAAGTTTTATCGCCTTCGCTTTTCAGTAAAATCACGGATACGTCTTTATGCTCCGATAATAAATTGATTTCATTGGTTAAGCGTTCTAGTAAAACACCTGGAAACGAATTGCTGGCAGGATGACCAAATTCGACGGTCGCTACTTTATTGTCAATTGATGTGTACAAGCTTCCATTTAAACGATCTGTGCCCATAGTGGTTGAATTATTGTTTGTATCAAATTTAAGTATTCTAGATGGCATTCACATATTTTCTCTTGAATTTGATCACCAGTGCAATAGATCTCACGAGCATCCAAACAAAGAAAGCCACCCATATCGCATGCAATTTCCAACCTATAGAATCAAATAAGAGCAAGGTAGGGGTGAAACCTAGAAAGGTAGCTGCTAACAAGACATTTCTTAAATACACTGCTTCACCTAGCCCTTTAAAGATACCGTCAAACATAAAGGCAATAGCATTGACAGGTTGCATGAGTAGTACAATCCAAAACGCTGAAGAGAAAAGTGCCAATACAACCTCTTGTTTGTTGAATAATAGTCCGATGTTATCGTAAAAGACAGCGCAAACTCCCATGAGAATTAGAGCTATTATAATGGCATATTTGGAGATATCTATACTTAAAAACCATAACTTTTTGTATTGCTTTGCACCGAGTAATTTTCCGGAGATGGCATTTCCTGCATTAGCATAACCATCGATAAAAAATGAGAAGAACAGCCATATGTTCATCAGTACACTCTGTGCCGCTATGTAGGTGTCGCCATATCCAGTGGCATAGGCATTGGCTAAATAAATGGCAAAGTTCAGTGATGCAGCTCGGACGAATAAGTTCAGACTCATTCCCAGGAGTCTTTTCATTTGAGGATTGATTTTAAGCCGCAAAGACAAACCAAAAGGAGTTTTGGTGAAAAAGAAGTACAACGCCATTAGAAGCATGACTAATTGCGCAACCAAACTAGCATATGCTGCCCCTTTAATGTGCATAGATGGAAAGACTCCATCAATACCATAAACCAAGGCATAATCGAGAACAACATTAATCACCGCACCGGTAATACTGCATTTCATGGCCCAAAGGGTGTTTTGTAAACCTCTAAAAACTCCAAAAATAGCAAAGGTGACTAAAGTAAGCGGATAGCCAATTGCGCGTATGGTATAATATTCTTTAGCATAATCTAGGAGCTGCCCTTCGGCATTATAAAGACTAAAAATTTCTTCAGCCAGTAAACTGGTACTGATGTATATAATAATACTAAGAATAAAATTAAAGGCAAGTGCCTGTGGGATCAGTGTCTTAACGGCGTTTAAGCGGTTTGATCCAAGGTGCTGAGAAACAATTGCAGAAATCGCAGTTTTTGTTTGTGCAACAATCCATATAATGGCGGATAAAAAAGAGCCTACGATACCTGCAGCCGCCATGGCTTCGACAGGATTCTCCTTTACATTACCAATAACCGCAATATCTGTCAGCGAAATTAAGGGCTCAGCTATCCCTGCAATGATAGCAGGGATGGCGAGTTGATTGATCTCTTTAAAGCTTATTTTAGTTTTTCCCATACGTTGCCTCCCCGAAATTCAAGCAATGGTCAGATTTTAATTTTTTTATGTAAATTTAAATGCAAATGTACTGAAGCAAAGTACAACATAACACCAAACCTTAATTTTTACCCTTTATGAAAAATGTCTTAGTTCCAATTGGTACCTCAGCTAACGCCGTTAACACATTACAGTACGCTATCGATTTTGCTGAATTTATGGGTTCAAATGTGTATGTAATGCAGGCGTTTACCCTGGTCACTAAAGCTGGAAGTCTTGCCAATGTGGAAAAGATCGTTGCCGAGTCCACCACACATCAGTTGGATGAGATTGTCAGTCAAGTAGACAAGAGAGACGTATCTGTGACTATTACGGCCTATAACGGCGATGTGGTCGATGGTGTTAGGGCTGTTGATGAGCAATACGGTATTGATCTTATTATATTAGAACCCAAAACGACCGATATTCGGGAGGAAGTATTTTTAGGACATACCTCCGGTAGTATTATTAAACAAACCAATATTCCCTCGCTTATCATTCCGGAAGGAAATACATTCCATGCTTATAAAAATGGATTGGTTGCATTTAAATCAGGGATTGTCAATCACGAGTCGATCCTTGATACTTTAATACAGTTTAAAAATGCATTTAAACTGTATTTAAACCTATTATTAGTTAAAACACCCCGTTATAAGCCCGAAGATTTAGTCTTAAATCCAATCTTAGAAAGTTTGAGTGATTCACTTCAAACCACTGAAAACACTACTACTTTCGAAGGTGTGCTCGAGCATATTCAGACCAATCACCCCGACATTTTAATTGTTTTTAGAAGAAAACGTGGATTTTTTACCAAGTTATGGGAAAAAAATATAATTTTGAAGCGCGAATTTAGATGCTCAATTCCATTACTGGTATTAAGTGTGAAAAAATAAGCAAAGCATAATTTTGATAACAAAATAGCTTTTCGGGGCATTAGCTCAGCTGGCTAGAGCGCTACACTGGCAGTGTAGAGGTCATCGGTTCGACTCCGTTATGCTCCACATAAGAAACCCGTAAGCACATAAAAATAAGTTGTTTACGGGTTTTTTGTTTTTTTGAAATGTACGATTTCAGTATGATTGGACTTACATAGGAAAAGCAAATAGGGACAATTAAACTGAAACTAAAATCAGCAAACTTCTTTCTATCAATTCTCATATTTTAGAAAACAATAACATCGCTTATTTTCTTTGATGGGTTATATATTTTACCTTTAACAAAAAGAAATTTTATGGAATTAAAAGGAAAAGTTGCCTACATAACCGGAGGCACAAAAGGTATTGGTTATGGCGTGGCCAAAGTATTGTTAGATCAGGGAATGCGAGTTGCCATTAGCGGCCGAAACGCTGAAGATGCTAAAAAAGCAGCTGCATCACTAGGAGGTTCAGATGTTGTGCTTGGATTCGGATCTGACGTTGGAGTATTGGAAGATGAAATCAATGCTGTAAAGCAAATCCTTGCAACTTGGGGACAACTCGATTTAGTATTAGCCAACGCCGGTGTTGGTCATTTTGCGCCTATAGACGAGCTTGAGACTGATAAATGGAAGCAGATGATAGACACGAACCTCAACGGAGTCTACCATAGCTTAAAAGCCTCCGTAGAGGCCTTAAAAGCTTCGAAAGGGTATTATATCACCCTAGCCAGTTTAGCAGGAACGAACTTCTTTGCCAATGGAGCAGGTTATAATGCTTCTAAATTTGGAGTGGTTGGATTTACACAAGCAGCTATGATTGATTTACGTAAATACGATATCAAGGTTTCAACTATTATGCCCGGTTCTGTTTCCTCTCATTTTAATGATAATGATCCTACAGATTCTGATGCTTGGAAAATTCAACCTGAGGACCTTGGTGACCTGGTGGTAGATTTATTAAAGATCAACCCAAGAACACTACCAAGTAAAATTGAGGTACGTCCTTTGCGACCGGACAAAAAATAAGCGTTCTATTAATTTATTCTAGAACAAACCCTATAGAAGCTTCCACTACCTCTTGCATGTGTTGTGGGAGCTTTTCACTTTCCCAAGGATGTTTGCCTCCAAAAACATGATTGGCGCCTTCTATAACTAGGAATTCTCCCTTCGAACTCCATTGCTTTATTTTTTCACCTTCAGCAATTGCTACTGTTGGATCTTCTGTTCCATGAATCACTAGGTTTGGAATCTTTAGATTCTGTACAGCATTTTCAATGGTAAAGCGTTCTGTGTTGTTTACAAAATCCTCGTAGAATTGATAGTAGTGTGGCAGTTGTTGTTTTGTCCTGCTATTTTCTACATAAATAACGCCCCTTTCTTTCCAATACGCTCTGGCTTTTTCATCAGCAAAACGAGCTTCAAAGTCGCTTACACTAGCCCAACTAACTACTTTTTTTACTCTTTCATCTTCTGCTGCTTTGATATACACTATACCACCTCCTCTTGAATGTCCGATAAGACTGAGGCTATTTGTATCTATAGACTCATGGTAAAGAAAATCAGGGCCGGTACAGTGATCGATCATCACTTTTAAATCATCCAATTCAATGGTGAAATTATTGGTAGCGAAGGCTTCTAAATCCGGAAAATCAATAGGCTCATTAATCGTACCTCCATTGTGTGAAAAATTGAACTTCACAAAACAAATACCATTTTTTGCAAATGCTTTGGCGACCAGATCCCAATACCCCCAATCTTTAAAGCCTTTATAACCGTGGCAAAATATTACCAGTGGGGCATTCGTTGTTTGTTGTTCAAAATAGATATCGTAAAGTATCGGCTTTTGATGTTCGCCTTGTAGGATTTGATTTCTTCTAGTATGCATATTTTTCTATTTCTTTTTCTTGAAGCGCTTGATCTTTATCAAATAACTCAACGATGAGCTTTTCAAGTACTTTTGAAAATGTATGTAATACTTCTTGATCGATGACAGTCTCCTTAATAGCTCTGTTTCCTCTTTTGTCTTTTGTTGCGAATGAGATGATTCCAGCTTTGAGATTTTTAAATGAAATGATACCTCCTGTAAAGGAATTTAGTCCTGTTTCTTTGTGAATAAGAAGCGCGTAACACAAAATCTGGAAGGCTTTATTATAAGTGGCATCTTCAATGAGTTCTGGCCAATCCACTATTTCAACATTTTTGGATTCTGCATTACCTGTCTTGTAGTCGATTATTTGAATGCGATCATCTACCATTTCCACGCGGTCTACTTTTCCTTTTAAATATACTTTAAAGTCTAGCCCGGAAACCGGAATTTCAGCTTTGACATTGCGTTCAATGTGCAGGATTTGGATCTTTTTACCTTTCTTCAACCGTTCTTCTTCAAACCTCAGGAAATTCTCAATATAGCGTTTGGCAATATGGTAGGAAATTAAATTCCTGCCCTGAAGTTTATCGACACTTGTATAGGTCTCTGAAAAGAAATTTTGGACTTTATCGTCTACCATAGCGCGCATGTTTTTCAGATGCTCTATGGTTAAGAGCTGTCCTTCCAATGGCTTGTAGAAAAACTCAAGAGTGTCATGAACTATGGTGCCTAAAGTATTGGCCGCAATGGTCTCTTCTACTTCTTCGACCTCCCTTATACCTAATATGGATCGGCTGTAAAAATCTAATGGATTTCGGATGTAATTGGTTAAAGAGGTGGGAGAAAACCCGTTTTGTGCTACCTTTTTAAGAGCCTCTAACAATGTTGAGTCCTTCTCTATGCTTAGCAGTTCAGTCTTCTCATTATTAATTTTTGCCACCGCAACTTTTTCAATAATGTTATGCTTAGCCTCCGGCAACATGGTGAGCTGATGTATGAGTCTACTCTTTTCACCACCCTCCAATGAATTGGGTTCTGTGTTGTATAAGACATAAACCTTTTTTGCTCTTTGTAAGAGTCTATAGAAGTGATAGGAGTATATCGCATCCTTTTCCTTAAATGTAGGAAGTCCGAAGGCCACCTTTAAATCCAGGGGTATAAATGAATTGTGAGTTTTACCTGCAGGTAAAACACCTTCATTAACCGAAGATATAATGACACTTTCAAAATCTAAATTACGACTCTCCAACATTCCCATGATTTGAAGACCTTGTACAGGTTCTCCTTTAAAGTCAATTGTCTGTAGTTGAACTGTAGCGGAGTAAACTTTGCGAAGCGATTTTATATCTGTAATACTTCCGTAAGTAGTGTTGAATTGTTGGAGTTGATTGAATACCTGGTAGCAGCCAAAGAGGTATTCTAAGAAAAGAGCATTTTTTTCTTTTTTGTAACGATCCCTTAACTGATTTATAAGTTCTAAACAGTCATCAATGACCTGTGACATTACAGGCTTTTTTACTCTTGGAAACAGTAACTTTAATTCAGAGATACCGGTCAGGTGGTGGTCAGGGACATATACTGCGTTCTCTTGATTTATAGTGCTGAGTAAGGAATCAACTTCTTGTTTTTTGTGGTCAAGTAACATTTGTGTTACAGGATTGCTAAACACGGCGATAAGGTCTTTGTAATACCAAGTTCCTGCTGATTTGTTTTCCCAAACCTCCAGTAAGGTTTCAAAAAAAGTACCTAGGGGAGTTAAGGCTAAGGGGAATCCGCTAGTGATGTTAGCTACCTCTATGGAATCAGGTAGGCTACTTATTAGCGGCGTTAGCAGGCTTTCATTAGCCAAGACAATTGCAGTCTTGGAGGCCTCTAGTTCATTGCTCTCCAAAATATGCCCGATATACTTCGCTTGGCCTACATTTTTTGGTGTGCCTATAATTTCTATAGATTTCTCTTCAGTGTAGTACTCCGTAACATAATCAAACGTATTGGTCTTGTAATATGGCCAAGTGTTTTTGTACTTTCTTAAAAACAGTCCAGCGTCATGAACAGGTTCATCTAAAAATTTCTTATCAAGATCCCAATATATTGTAGTGTTTCCAGCTTCAAGAAATGCTTGAAACATATTTTGTTCAGCGGTATTTAAGGCATTAAAACCTATAAAGTAATATTGCTTATCAGCATTCTTTTGAATGTAGGCTGAGCAATTCTCATGCGCCTCTTTGTAGAGTGCACCTTGATAGGCGAGCCCCTGTTTGGAAAGATGCTTGTTTAACTCTCCATAGTACAAGTGCATCTTCTTCCAAAGCATTAAGTAATTCTGCTGCAGATTGGTTTTGTCGGCTGTATTGGTCCAGTGAAACTGGTCTAATTCTTTGATGTTGAAGAGATGCGTAAAGAAAGAATCGGATGCTATGAGATACCGATCAATTTCATTGAAGTCTTGTAATAGTGTTTGTGCCCAAGATATAAAATGGTAAAAATCCTCCTGTTGATCTTCTGGGGTAAGTTGTTTATACAGCTGATAAAATTCAAACAGTAGATGAATGTTCCCAACCAGTTTTAAACTGGCTAATTCTTGTATAAAATCCTCTATTCCATAAATCACTGGAGAAATGCTTGTGACGTTTACAGTGTTGAGGAATTCGTTTTTAAGGATGGTAGCTGCCCGTTTACTAGGAAGCACTAGGATCACATTGGCTAAGTTATCATGATGTTTGCTATAAATGGCTTGGGAGACTTCAGATAAAAATGATTTCATAGCGATATGATGCGTTTTATGGTATCGTTAGATCGTTGATATATACGTTAGGAATAAGAATAATTATCAAGATTAAAGATAATCAAAAGTCTTAGATAATCGAAAAGTCCTATGGCTTTATAGGACTGAAATTATCTAAGTGGAGCAGAACTATGATTGGATCCGATAACAGAAAAATATAAGCATAAAAAAAACGCCCCGATTTCTCGAGGCGTCTTCTATATGATTTGAATTAATCTAATTATTTAACTAGGTTAATTTCAACTCTTCTGTTTTGAGCTCTACCAGCTCTTGTTGCGTTAGAAGTGATAGGTTTGTCTTCACCATATCCGTGAGATTCTAATCTGTTAGTAGAAATACCGTGCTCGATTAAATAAACTTTAACTGAACCAGCTCTTTCTTCAGACAATCTTTGGTTAAGTGAATTACTACCTGAACTATCAGTGTGTCCGTCGATAGTGAACTTAGCATTTGGATATTCGTTAAGAATTCCGATGATATCGTCCAATACTTTAGCAGACTCAGTTTTGATAGTTGCTTTACCTAAGTCGAACAAGATAGTTTTAGCATAGTCGTTCAATGCTTTTTGAACAGCTTCAGTTACTTCAGGACAACCATTGTTTGCAACAGTACCAGCAACATCTGGACACTGATCATCTTTGTCAAGAACACCGTCACCGTCTTTGTCTGGACAACCGTTAGTTGCAGCAGGACCAGCAACATCTGGACACTGATCGTCTTTGTCAGCTACACCGTCACCATCAGAATCTGGACATCCAGCTAATTCTTTAAGACCTGGAGTTTCAGGACATTCGTCTACGTTGTCAGCTACACCGTCACCGTCAGAATCAGGACAACCGTTCATTGCAGCAGTACCAGCTTCGTTAGGACATTCGTCTTTAGAATCTTCAATACCGTCACCGTCAGAATCAGGACAACCGTTGAATTCTTTTAAACCAGGTACTTCAGGACAAGCATCGTCTTTGTCATAAATACCGTCACCGTCTGTGTCAGTACCACCAAATTTGATCGCAAGACCAGCTAAGTGTTGGAAATGAGGAGCGCTGTAATCTTCGAATACATGCTTGTAGCTAGATTGTACTGTCAAACCTAAGTTTTCAGTAAACCAAACATTGAAACCAACACCTCCGTTAAGAGTACCAGCTCCAATCTCATCTATCCAAGTGTAACCACCACCAATTTCAACAAAAGGATCGAAAATAGTTCCTTGAACAAAATTGTACTTGATTGTACCGTCAACACCGTAGTAAGATAGATCATCTACACTAGTATCTCCTTGTTTGTCAATTTTGTTAAGTGACCCACGAACTCCTAAAGAGATTCCACTTCCTACATATTTAGAAACAGATACGTAAGAAATAGAAGGTAGAATGTTCCAGTGATCACTCGCGTTGAAATACTCGTCAAACCAAGCTTCTGAAGCATATGGTCTATCAGAATTAGTTGGGTATGCATCAACTGCATTCGCCCCAAAACTGATCTGCCATGGATTGTTCTGGTCTTGAGCATTCATGTTGCTAATCCCTACAAATAGGAACGCAGCAACTAGTAATTTGCTAAGATGTTTCATGTTCAATTATTTAATTTTAAGTGTTAATTTAATGACAAATGTAAGTTGTTACAACTTATTAACAAAAACAAATATATAATTTTTTAGTTAAAATGAAAAGAGCAATGCTTTAAACTACCCCAAGATTTTTGCCAACCTCTGTAAATGCCTGTATTGCTCTATCTAAGTGTTTGCGGGTGTGAGCGGCTGATAGCTGTACTCTTATTCTCGCTTTTCCATGAGGAACTACGGGATAGAAAAAACCTATTACATAGATACCTTTTTTAAGAAGTTCATCGGCCATAGTCTGTGACAATTGTGCGTCATATAGCATAACTGGTACAATCGCGGCATCTCCATCGATGATGTCAAAGCCTGCTTTTTTAATGCCTTCCTTGAAATATCGGGTGTTTTCTTCCAATCGGTCCCTAAGTTCAGTGTTGTTGGATAGCATCTCAAATACTTTTAATGAGGCTCCGACAATGCTTGGCGCTAATGAATTTGAAAACAAGTAAGGCCTTGAGCGCTGTCGTAACATTTCAATGATTCCTTTCTTAGCTGTTGTGTAACCTCCCATTGCACCACCCAATGCCTTACCAAGCGTTCCGGTAATGATGTCGATCCGATCCAACACCCCTTTTTCTTCCAATGTTCCTCTACCCGTTGCGCCTATAAACCCTGCGGCGTGACATTCGTCGATCATGACCAATGCGTCATATTTTTCAGCTAAATCACATATTTTATCCAAGGGTGCCAATAGACCATCCATTGAGAATACTCCATCGGTAACTATGATTTTGAATCGTGCTTGATCTTCGTTGGCCTGTTGAAGTTGCTTTTCAAGGTCATTCATGTCATTGTTTTGATAGCGATATCGTTTTGCCTTACACAGGCGCACTCCATCGATGATAGAGGCGTGGTTCAAAGAATCTGATATGATAGCGTCTTCAGCGGTCAATAAGGGCTCAAAGACACCTCCATTAGCGTCAAAGGCTGCAGCGTATAGAATTGTGTCTTCCTTGTTGTAAAAATCAGATATTTTTTGTTCTAATGCTTTATGGATATCCTGAGTACCACAAATAAATCGTACTGATGACATTCCAAAGCCATGTGTGTCCATGGCATCCTTCGCCGCTTGGATAACTTCTGGATGAGAAGAAAGTCCAAGATAATTATTGGCGCAGAAATTCAATACTGTTTCACCAGTACTTATAGTGATTTCTGCACCCTGTGGGGAAGTAATGATACGTTCTTTTTTATAAAGCCCTGCGGCCTTAATTTCTTCGAGTTCGTTTTCTAGGTGTTGTTGAATTTTACCGTACATCAGTTCTAATTATTAGTTATAATTCACAAAGTTATGAGATAATTGTTCAGTAAGGGAATGTATGTTCAAAAATTACGAATTATTTTTGTTTTGAAAGATTATGACATAAAACGCTAATATTTAACTTACGTTTCTAGTATTTTTATTTCTTCATTAATATAAACAATCAATTTTCTTTCGACTTCATAACCTATTTGGATTAAGGCATTGGCATAGGTCTCGATTTGAATACGGTGCTGTTGAGAATGGCTTCCGGTTTTATAATCGATGATATATGCTTTTTTCCCACGAAGCATAAAGCGGTCCGGCCTTAAAACAATTCCGTCCTGGGTGTACAAGTCGCGTTCGATATAAACCTCATAGTGATCCGAGTAGAATTCCTCCAACTTCGGGTTGTGGACTAATTCTAATAGATATGAAGCCACTTGCTTTCTATCACTTTCTGATAATAAACCATTGTTTATTGCGGCATTTACCGTTGGCTCCAAATCAGTTTTGTGTATGATTTTAGATAAAAGGTGGTGGTAAAGGTTCCCTCGATCAATAGCTTTTTCTAGTTCAGTGCCCCAAAGCGAACCTGCTTTGGTGATGATTTCAAAAGAATCATTCCATGACATTTTGCTGTGAAAGGGAATTTCTTCAGCTTTAACTGTTTCATCCTCTGGCTCCGTTGTGATGACCCGATTGGGATCTCCGATACTTATAGTTTCCATGGAATCATTCCAGAGACCGGTATCTTGTAAATAGCTAATAAAGAGCCCTGCAAAGGTCTTGGTGTTGGCCACGTCGTTTTTGATATCTCTTTTACAAATCAGGTGGAGTTGCTGTACAGCCCTTGTTAATGTAACATACAATAGGTTGTAGTTGTCTAGCCTCAAAACTTCCTTGTCTTGTGCTACCAATGCAGCACCCTGCTCACTATAAGATTCAATGACACTGGTTTTGTCAAAAAGCGCAAAAGGAATGCCATAGGTTTGCTCGTCAACAGGTAGCCATCTTTGATCGTTCTTTTGGTATTGAGTGTCCGTATTGGCATATGGAAAAATAACCACGGGGAACTCTAGGCCTTTAGATTTATGGATACTCATAATGCGCACCGCATTAGAATCTTCAGGAGCCGCAAGACTCAGGCGTTCTTGATTCTGGTCCCAATAGTTCAGGAAATTACTTAAACTCCCATTGCTGTTTTGTGTAAAACTCAATATTTCATCTAAAAAGAATTGTAAATACGCATCCGATGAGGCCGCTAACTTAAATTGTATGATTGCATATTCCACTGCTGTGTACAGTGGTAGTTCAAGGAAGGTTTCTTCCTTAAAATCGTAACTATTAAAAACAGCCGCAAGGTTATTGAGGTTATCGTGAATAAATGGATGAACCCCTTTGGTTCGCTGTTTCTCGGCTAAATAAATTAAGATTTGATAATTGACCTCAAGATCATTTGGATGAATCAGGTGCTGTAGTAAGTTGATTATGAAGGCTATTTTCTTATTGTTTTTTAGTAATAAGCTTTCCGAAGATATAATGGGAATTCCTTGTTGGGTCAGGTAATCAGCGAGTAAGAATCCGTCTTTATTTTTGCGTGTTATAATACAGATATCACCGTATTCAAATTTTTGATTTCTTAGCTGTGTTATGATCTCATGGGTTTTTAGTTGATAGAGATCGTTATCTGATTCCTTGTTTTCTTCTTGATCGATAAAGTTAAAACTTAGGAAACCTCCTTTTTTGGAATTGGTCTCTTGAGAACTGTATACTTCGAAAAGTGCTCTATATGTTGGATGCTCTAGATGTTGGGCAATAAACTTGAAAAAACCATTGTTGAAATTTATGATTTCATCGTAACTCCTATAGTTTTTTGGTAAATTTTCAACTGATTTTTGTGCCTGAAAGGGACTTTCAATCTCTTCATTATACAGGTCGATAAACTGCTCTGCTTTCCCCCCTCGCCAGCGATAAATTGCTTGTTTAGCATCCCCAACTATAAGTATTGAACCCGTTTTACCACTGGGTAACTCTGCCTCAAGAGCATTTGACACCAAGGGTTTTAGGTTTTCCCATTGGAGTATTGAGGTGTCCTGAAACTCATCTATAAAATAATGCTTGTACTTTTCTCCCAAACGCTCGTAAATAAAGGGCGCAGGTTGATCTGCAATTGTTGTCGATATGAGTTTATTAAATTCAGAAATCAACAAAATGTTTTTTTCTTCTTTAATAATGTTGAGTTCCGTATTAATTGCATTAAGCAGTGATAAGGGTGTAAGATTTTTATGGAAATTCTTTAAAAAGTTTATCTCGAGGATTGTGTTTTTTAGTACTTCAATCTCCAATGCGATATGTGGCTGTAATTCATCTAAAATAGCAGCCTTGTCCGCATTGTTCTTTGCAAATGACTTAGTGTATAATGGTTCGGTTGTCATTTTCTTATACCAAACATACTCCCAATGAACATCAAAATTTTTTGAGATAATTTTCTTGATACGATTGTAGAGTGATCCACGATTAAAGCCGGATTCTCCAATTTCTTTTGAAGATAAAAGATCTAATAGTTGCTGTGCTGATTGTGTAGTTTTGACTTCAAGAGTATTTATCTGCTTAAGTAATTTTAGGCCTAAGTCTCTAAAAAACTCTAAGGGTTTATCTTCCAGTAATTTTATAAAAGCGACGTGATCTTCTTTTGACAAGAGCTCCGCTATATCTCTTAAGTCTCTAGAAATATCCCAACTTTTGTCTTGATCCGCTTTGGATAATGCATAGTCGACTAGGATGTTGGTAAGTAGTTTATCAGATCCGGCGCGAAAAATTAAATTATCTACGGCCTCAGCCAGCAATGCTTTTTCGTCTAAGGAAACCTCAAAATTGGTAGATAGCTTTAAATCGAAGGCGAAGGTTCTGATGATCCGATGGTTAAATTTATCAATGGTTAGAATGTCAAAAAAAGCATAGTTATACAGAATTCGATTTAAAATTTTGATGGCACGCCTGTGTAATTCTTCTGCTTCTAGATGTAATTCTGATTGCAGGTCTTGGAATATGGAAGAAGGCTCTTCAAGAATCTTTTCTTTTGAAAACTCATAGAGGTTTTTCAAGACTCTTTCCTTCATTTCATTCACCGCTTTATTGGTGAATGTGATGGCCAGAATCTGCTTAAAACCATCCAAATGTTTTGTGCTTAATAAGATGGATAAATAGCTTTTGACCAGGCTATACGTTTTTCCAGATCCCGCAGAGGCATTGTAAATTTGAAAATTAGCTGCTTCCAATTCTTTAGTTTATTGCAAAATAAGAAATCTCTATGGGTTCTTAACAAATAATTGACATGATTTCGATTGAATTTCCTTAAATTTGAGAAACAATATATTTATTAACTAAAAAATACAAAAAAATGGCTTTTGATTTACCAAAATTACCATATGCGTATGATGCTTTAGAACCACATCTAGATGCGCGTACTATGGAGATCCACCATACAAAACACCATCAAGGATATACCTCTAAGCTAAATGATGCGATTAAAGACACAGACTTGGATGGAAAATCGATTGAAGATATCTTAGCAGGATTGGATATGAATAATGGCGCCGTTAGAAATAACGGAGGTGGTTTCTTTAACCACAGCTTGTTCTGGGAAATTATGTCTCCAGAAGGAGGAGGAGCTCCAACAGGAGAATTGGCATCTGCTATTGACAGTGCATTTGGATCTTTCGATAAGTTCAAAGAACAATTTTCAGCTGCTGCAGGTACACGTTTCGGGTCCGGATGGGCTTGGTTATGCGTT
Organism: Galbibacter sp.; assembly: GCF_048266365.1. Classification (NCBI taxonomy): domain Bacteria; kingdom Pseudomonadati; phylum Bacteroidota; class Flavobacteriia; order Flavobacteriales; family Flavobacteriaceae; genus Galbibacter; species Galbibacter sp. The sequence continues at coordinate 147,927 of NZ_JBLWZP010000008.1, forward strand.
CATAAGGGTGGTAAACTAGAAGTTTGTTCTACTCCAAATCAAGATAATCCTTTAATGCCGGATACTGGTTGTGAAGGGGCACCTATTCTTGGACTTGATGTCTGGGAACATGCTTATTATTTAAATTATCAAAATAGACGTCCGGATTATATCTCGGCTTTCTTCAACGTGATTAATTGGGATAAAGTATCTCAGTTGTACACTCAAGGGAAATAATCAACAGTCTCAAAATATCTGTAAGGTCACTCTGTCAAAGGAGTGACCTTTTTAATTTCAGGCATAACCAAAACTTAAAATACCTATTCTGACTTCCTTGTAAGTAAAGTAACTTTACTTCGTCCACTTACTAAAAAGAATTGTTATGACAAATAAAGGCACATTTGCCAATACTCAATTTTCCGTCTTAGATTTAGTGCCCATTGCATTGGGAAATTCAAACTTACAATCCATGCAAAACAGCCTGGACTTAGCAAGAAATGCAGAAAACTTTGGATACAAGAGATTTTGGGTCTCTGAGCACCACAATACCAATTCCCTGGTTAGTTCAGCTACAGTGGTTCTTTTAGGTTATTTAGCACAAGGAACTTCAACGATCCGTATTGGTTCTGGAGGGGTTATGCTTCCAAATCATGCCCCTTTAATAGTGGCTGAACAATTTGGAACTTTGGAAACGCTTTATCCCAATCGTATTGATCTAGGACTAGGGCGGGCTCCCGGAACAGATCAACTTACTGCTCATGCGCTAAGGAGAGGGAAGCACGAAAGCGTTCAAGATTTTCCGAACGATATAGAAGAATTACAGACTTATTTTTCCATCGAGAATCAAGATGGTAGTGTACGCGCCATCCCGGGAGAAGGATTGGATATTCCTATCTATTTGTTAGGGTCAAGTACCTTTAGTGCCCAGTTGGCTGCTAGAAAGGGACTGCCATATGCCTTTGCAAGCCATTTTGCACCTACACATCTTAAGGAGGCTTTAGATTTGTATAAAGGTGGTTTTACGCCTTCAAAGTATTTGGATAAACCCTATGCCATGGCTTGTGTAAATGTATTTGTAGCAGATTCAGATGAGGAAGCTGAATATTTAGCGACTAGTTTTTATCAAATGGCTTTGGGTATTATTACCAACGCTAGAGAACCCTTACAGCCACCAGTTGAGGATATGGATGAAATCTGGAATTATCAGCAGCAGGCAATGGTGAAAAACATGATGTACTTCACCTTTAAAGGGACTAAGGAAACTGTTGAAAAAGAATTAGGAGAATTTATACGTACTACCGGGGTTGATGAAGTTATAGTGACATCACATATCTACGATCATCAGGCTAGAATAAAATCATATAGGTTACTTAGTGAATTGTTCAACGAAAAGTAGTTGATCGGAAAATTCAATAGAGTACATCCTATCATAAATAATAAACACCACTGCCACTTGTTAGAGTGGCAGTGGTGTTTAAAATCGTTTGTTCTTTGATAAACAAACCTCTTGAACTAAAATTCTTCCCTAATCTAGTTTAAAGGACGAACCCAAATATTTCTGTAACCTACTCTACTGTTGTCGCCGTGATCTTGTAAGCGTATAGGAGCCTCTCCGTGAGCCTCATTTTTCGGCCAACCGATGTAGGGAGTTGTCCCTTTGACCTCTGTATGATCTTGAATCAACACGCCGTTATGAATAATGGTTACTGTGGCAGATTTTATTTTACCCCCGGCCTCATTGAACTCGGGAGCGTGGTAAATAATATCATATGTATTCCACTCTCCAGTTGGAACTGAGGCCATTGCCAAGGCAGTTCCTTGTTTGTAAAGCGTTCCAACCTGACCATTGGTATAGGTGGGATTGTCGTTGTTGTCCAGTATCTGAATTTCATAGCGATTTTGTAGAAAAACACCGCTATTTCCACGACTCTGTCCCTCTCCTTGAACTTCCTCCGGAGATTTCCATTCAATATGAAGCTGCATGCTTCCAAAGCTTTGTTTGGTCTGAATATCTCCAGTCCTATTTTTTACCGTCATGCTTCCATCGTCATTAATGGTCCACTTTGCAGCCGTACTGTCTGCACTACTAATCCACTGATCTAAATTGGAACCGTCGAATAAAATAATGGCATCACTTGGTGCACCATCCTTTGCATATGGTTTAACCTCCGGAACTGCCGGTTTGTAGAACTCGGTTTCTTCAGGCTTGGTAGGTTCACTGCCACTGTATTCCTGGTAGGTAATAACAGCTGGTCCTTTTGGAGCTTGTTCTACCGTTGTTGTTTCGCTCTTGTCTTGACTTTTAGACTGCTGGCAACTTGCTAAACCGATTACCAGAAAAAGGCTTAAAATTGAGTTTCTGATCATTTGGTAAGTTCTTTAATCTTAATGTTTCTAAAGGATACTTTATCGCCGTGATATTGTAAACCTACTTTTCCTGTTTTGTACATTCCGAATCCTTCCCAACCTTTGAATTTTGAATCAGCAATCATAGCCTCCCAAGCTTCTCCGTGTACTGGAAACTCAACAATTTTAGTACCGTTCAAGGTAACAGATCCTTTGTTGGTGATATGGTTGATTTCTAAAACAGAATTGTTCCACTGACCAGCTGGCTTAACTACTTTTTTGCTTGGCGCGATCATGTCATAAAGTGCCCCAGATTGATGCGTAGTACCTGCCTTTGCATCAGGGTGACGCTCATCGTCAAGTACCTGGATTTCTGGTCCGGTTTGATAAGGTTCATGGTATTTTTCATCTTCAACCACACCCCAGAATATACCACTGTTTCCTCCTTCTGAAATCTTCCAATCCAGAGATAAAACAAAATTTGTATACGCTTTGTTTGTGACGATATTTCCTGCTAAATCTCCTGGAGTCAATACCATTGCTCCGTCCTCGATGGACCAAGCTGCTGATACCGGTTTACCGGTATTATACATATGCCAAGAATCAAAATTGCTACCGTCAAATAGCACTTCCCAGGATTCTTGAGCGGGTTTTTCTTGAGTCTGCTCTGCTACAGGCTCTGATTGATCTTTATTTTCTTTTTGGGTGTTTTGTTTGCAAGACATTATGAGTAATGTAGCTGCAAACAAATAACTGATTGTTTTCATCGATTGTGTTTTAGTTGTTTATATTCCTAAAATATTTTTTAATTTATTTTCATCTATTTCAGCACCTGCAAAATCATCAAAAGCTCTTTCTGTAGCTTCTATGATATGTTTTTGGATAAAAGGTGCTCCTTCTCTAGCACCTTGCTCAGGGCTCTTAATACAGCATTCCCACTCCATAACTGCCCATACATCACAGCCATATTGTGTCAATTTTGAAAAGATCGTTTTAAAATCGATTTGTCCATCACCCAAAGATCTATATCTACCAGCGCGATCTCCCCAATTGTTATACCCACCAAAGGCACCTTTTTTTCCGGTCGGGTTGAATTCTGAATCTTTTACGTGGAAGGATTTTATGAACTCATGATAATGATCGATATAAGTGATATAATCTAACTGTTGAAGTACAAAATGCGATGGATCGTAGAGGATATTCACTCGTTTGTGATTTCCGGTGGCGGCCAAGAAGCGCTCAAATGTATCTCCGTCGTGAATGTCTTCACCGGGGTGTACTTCATAACAAACATCTACACCATTTTCATCAAATACATTCAAAATAGGTAACCAACGTTTGGCTAACTCTTCAAATCCCATTTCTACCAAACCTTCCGGTCGTTGTGGCCATGGGTGGAAGGTATGCCAAAGCAAGGCTCCTGAAAATGTTGCATGCGCTTTAAGGCCTAAATGATTACTGGCTTTAGCAGCTTTCTTCAGCGTCTCAACAGCCCATGCCGTTCTCGCCTTTGGATTGCCGTGCAAATGCGCAGGAGCAAAGTTGTCAAACATCAAATCATAGGCTGGATTTACTGCTACCAATTGTCCTTGCAGGTGCGTTGACAATTCGGTGATTTCCAGGCCGTAGGAGTTAATGGTACCTTTGAGTTCATCACAATAGGTTTTACTTTCCGCTGCCTTATCTAAATCTATCAAAAAGCTTTCCCATGTTGGGATTTGAATGCCTTTATATCCTAAATCCGCGGCCCATTTACACATACCTTCAAGAGTGTTGAAAGGTGCTTTATTGTCTACAAATTGAGCCAAAAAAACTGCAGGCCCCTTAATTGTCTTCATTTGTTATATTTTTATTGGTCTATATTATGTCTTCTAGTCTAAGCAAGTTATTTAGAAATCTTCGTATTGGAAAACAAATGCTTCTAAATTATCCTTAAAAATCAGCTGGTTTTGTCCAGGCTGCGTTGTTTTTATCACTCTCTACGGCTGCATAAATAAACTGAACGCCTTTTACGCCATCGTGAACGGTGGGATAATCAGGTTTTTCTATTGTTTTATTTTCTAAAGCAGTATAGAGGTGTGTTCCAAAATTTTTATAAATGTTGGCGAAAGCTTCTAAATATCCTTCAGGGTGTCCTTTAGGGACTCTTGAAACTTCTCTAATGTTATCGTATATACCATAACCATCAGGAGTATAGATTTGCTCGGGCTTGCCAATGAATTGAACGCGTAGTCGTGTAGAATTCTCTTGTTCCCATTTGATACTACCTTTAGTCCCATAGACGCGTATCGCAAGGTCGTTCTCCTCACCCACGGCAACTTGTGAAATGGTCATACTGCCTTTGGCGCCGTTTTCCATTCTAAAAAGTAGGTTGCCATCATTATCTAGGGTGCGCCCTTCTCCGATGCGACCCAAATCCGCAGCAATTTCTGTTATGTCCATTGCGGTGATGTATCGAATGAGTTGATCTGCATGTGTTCCAATATCTGCAAGGGAACCGCCAATTCCGGATTTTGTAGGATCAGCACGCCAAGGTTTAATTGAAGCTTGCTCATCAAGCTCATCAGCCATCCATCCTTGCAGGTAGTGTGCCTGTACTTTGATAATATCTCCTATGTCCCCGTTTACAATCATTTGACGCGCCTGTTTAACCATGGCGTTTCCAGAGTAATTATGGGTTAAAGCGAATAGTAGCCCTGTTTCTTTTGCTAAACTTTCAATAGTCTTCGCTTGTTCAACAGTTAGAGTCATTGGTTTATCACATACCACGTGAAAACCATTTTCCAAAGCCATTTTAGCAGGTTCAAAATGTAGGTGATTTGGCGTGACAATGGTCACAAAATCGATACGCTCACCAAGAGGAAGTTGCTTTTCTTTTAGGATCATTTCTTCAAAGCTTCCATAACAACGGTCCTCGTTTAAGTAAAGCGATCTTCCTGTAGCTTTGCTTTTTTCCTCGGTGCTGCTGAAGGCTCCGCCAACAAGTTCAATCATTCCGTCCAATGCAGCGGCTTTACGGTGAACTCCTCCCATAAATGATCCGAGTCCGCCACCAACCATGCCCATTCTTAATTTTCTCATTAGTATACTCCTTTTAATTGTATTTAATAACGTTAAAATACTTAAAAAAATTCTGAATAAAGATTATTTAACTGTTAATCAAATAAGGCTGTGATTGTTGCACAGCCCTATTTTGAATCTCCTACTGGTAAGGTTATAATTTTACCCAAACATTCCCCTTTTGGTGGGATTCAACAACGCGTTCTATAAAGTTCATACCTCTAAAACCGTCATTCATTGTTGGAAACTCACCGGGATGATATTTTTCTTTTCTGATAGCTTTTGCCACCCCTTTGTAGATATTCCCCATAGAATCAAAAATACCTTCCGGGTGTCCGGGAGGAAGTTTTGTACCGTCTAGTGAAAACTCACTGTTGTAAGCATGGCCTGGTTTAAGCACTCTTACCGGTTGATCTTCTGTCAGGTGATATAGGAAATTAGGGTTTTCTTGTTCCCACTTTAAACCACCTTTTTCTCCATAGATGCTAACGGTGAAGTTGTTTTCTTCTCCAGTTGCAATTTGAGAGGTACGCAACAATCCTTTAACATGTTCAGAAAAGCGAAGTAACACCGTTCCGTCTATATCCATTTTGTTGTCGCTATACATATAGTTCAAATCTGACAAAATGCTTTCTACTTCAAGACCGGTAAGGTATTCAATCATATCGTATCCGTGAGTACCAATGTCTCCAATACAACAGCTGATTCCACCTTTTTCAGGATCTAATCTCCAAGTATTTGCTCTTTTTTCTGCATCGTGGATAATAGGGTTAATCCATCCTTGATAATACTGTACATCAACTTTTTGGATTTTACCAATTACCCCGGAGGCAATCATTTCTTTCATTTGTCGCACCATTGGATAACCTGTATAGGTATAGGTAACGGCAAATAACACATCTGATTTATCAAGTGTTTCTTTAAGGATTTGCGCTTCCTCAAAAGAAGTTGTCATAGGCTTTTCACAAATGACATTAAACCCAGATTCGATTAGCTTTTTAGCCATCGGAAAGTGTAAGAAATTTGGCGTTAGTACAGAGACGACTTGCATACGCTGATCTTCCGGAAGTTTTAACTCTTCCTCGATCATTGTATCAAAGTCTTTATAAACTCTACTAGTTGCGATTCCAATATGCTCCGCAAACCCTATATTTTCTTCCGGGACTGGATTGAATACACCTCCAACTAGTTGATAGCTATCGTACATAGAAGACGCAATTCTGTGTAAAACGCCAATAAGCGAATCACCACCGCCTCCTAAAATTCCCAATCGTATTTTCTTGCTCATTTTGCTTGTTAAAAAGTTAAATAGTTAGTACGTGAATTTAAGATAATAATCGGTAATATTAAAACGCAAAAGGCCTTGGTAAATTTCTTTACCAAAGCTCCTTTGCGGTTATTTAGTTTTACTGTTGTTGGTACTCTACCTTTTCGTCCTTGAATAAAAGAGCGAATAGTATAGCTACAGCTAAGGCAAATCCGGCTGGATAGACCCAAATGTCTTGCCAACTGTGTACGCCTTCACTGATTTGAAACTTATCTGTGATAAGTCCTGCAACATAGAAACCAATTAACATACCTACACCATAGGTAGCCAATGTAATTAATCCTTGAGCTGCACTTTTAAATTTCGGTCCCGCCTTGGTGTCGGTGTAAATTTGACCCGAGACGAAAAAGAAATCATAACATATACCGTGTAATGCAATTCCGATAATTAGCATAAAGAGTAACTCACCGGAATCTCCGTAGGCGAATAATAAGTATCGAACTGTCCATGCCAACATACCCGCTATTATAGTCTTTTTAAATCCAAACTTCTTGAAGAAAAATGGAAGTAATAACATAAAGAGGACTTCGGACATTTGTCCAATGGACATTTTGAAAGTTGAATTTTCGACTTGAATTTCTGTCAAGAATGGACTTGCATTTTGATAATAAAAAGCAAGTGGAATGCAAATAAGTACAGAAGCGACAAAGAACAATAGGAAGTTCCTGTCCTTTAATAGACTCAATGCATCTAAACCTAAGATGTCAGAAATATTCATTTTTTCACTCTTGTCTACTTTTGGTGGAGTTTTTGGTAGTGTGAAACTATAAACACCAAGTAGAGCAGATGCGATAGCAGTCATTAAGAAGGTGTTTTTAAGAAGTCCCTGGGCAATTCCTTCTGTAGCATCCCATCCTAAATAACTGATTAGTGAACCTGCAACAATCCATCCGATGGTTCCAAATACTCGGACAAAGGAAAATTGTTTGGCTGGATCAGTCATTTGATTAAATGAAACAGAGTTTACTAAGGCCAAGGTAGGCATGAATACGATCATATAACTAAGCACATAGGGATAAAACACTCCAAAGTCTGTGCTTTGGTACATCATGTACATAAGTAGTGCTCCTATAAGGTGTAGGACTCCTAAAATACGTTCAGCATTAAAATAACGGTCTGCAATGAGTCCGATGATGAATGGTGCAATAATGGCTCCCCATGATTGGGTGGAAAAGGCCATTGCTGATTGTGCCCCGGTGGCTTCAAGGTTACTCCCTAAAAAGGTGCCTAGTGTAACGAACCAACCTCCCCAAATGAAAAATTCTAAGAACATCATTAAGGAAAGTTGAATCTGTGTCTTCTTGTTCATGTTAGCTTGCGTTTAAATTTAATATTTGTAAAATAGTTAATAGTCTAGCTTGTTAATGCTTTTGTTACTTGGATCAAAAGAGCTTTTGTGGCTAAAATACCGTCCTCTTCTGAAAGCTCGTCTCCCTCATACTCAATACCGACATATCCCTTATAACCTGCATCTTTGACAATGTGCATCATTTTTAAAAAATCGATGGTGGTCTCCTGACCTTTGTTGTCAAAGTTAAAAGATTTTGCACTCACACCTTTAGCATAAGGCATTAATTCTTTAACTCCCTTGTATTTGTCATACTCCTCAATACAAGGCGTACTCCAAAGTTCATTTTCTTTTCTTTTAAGACAGAAATTGTCAAAATCCGGAAGTGTACCACAGTTTGACATATTTACGCCCTTCATAACCTTGACCATTAGGGCGCCATTGGACGACAAATAACCGTGATTTTCAACAATGACATTGATATTCTTTTTGGCCGCGTATTGGCAAAGTTCCTTTAGAGACTGCACTGCACCGGATACAAAAAGGTCTTCTTCTAAACTGCCAAAGAGACTCACTCTCATAGAATGGCAGCCTAGTACAGCTGTAGCGTCTGCCCATATTTTGTGATTTTCAACAGCCTTGCGTCTATTGGACTGATCGGCGGATGCCAGCAGTGCTTGCCCATCGTGAAGATCTACCATCATAATTTGGTTGTGCATCCCTAGTGCATCACTTTTTTCTTTGAGCTCCGTTGCAATGTCCATTATCGCTTGGTTGGTATTTCCCCTTTTCTTAATTTCTGGAATATACAATTGACTTACATATTCTAAAGCTTCAAAACCGAGTTCTTTTGCTTTTTGTGCAAAATCCATCGGATTTAAAGTGTTATTTACTATCATTTTGTGTAGCGACCATTGTGCGAGTGATAATTTAACAGTCGGTGTGATTTCAGAAATTAACTTATCCTTATCATTTAAGGATACTTGATTGGAGTTACTTTGTTTGCATGCGTACATTCCTAATAATGAGACTCCAACGATGGAGCAGGTTGCGTTGCTAATAAAGTTTCTTCTCTCCATTTTGACAAAAATAAGGGGTTAAATTTGTTAATTCTTTAATGTTAATATTTCTGTTATATTAAATTCTTAATTAAAAGATTCGTCTAATGTAAAAAATTAATTTATATATTTGGAAAACTACTATAATAAACAAGCGAAAAGTATCATGAGTACATTTTATTACAACTCCCCTGTTGAAGAGTATGACGCCATTGTCGTTGGTACTGGGGTTTCTGGTGGTTGGGCCGCAAAAGAACTTTGCGAGCAAGGCCTTAAAACACTAGTATTGGAACGTGGTCGTATGGTGAAACACCGTGAGGATTATCCAACTGCAAATTTGGATCCTTGGGACATGCCAAACGGCGGAGCTGCGACAGCCGAGGTTAAAAAAAGGAAATATAAACAAGCGAGAACTGGCTATACTGTAAGTGCTTCCAGTGAGCATTTCTTTGTGGATGATCTGAAGCACCCATACAATGAAGATAGGCGTTTTGATTGGATGCGTGGTTATCATGTTGGAGGACGTTCTCTGATGTGGGGAAGACAAAGTTATCGCTTGAGTGATATCGATTTTGAAGCCAACCTAAAAGATGGAATTGCTGTAGACTGGCCGATTCGATATGCTGAAATCAAACCTTGGTATGATAAAGTCGAGAAATATATAGGAGTTAGTGGTGAAAATCTAGGATTACCACAATTGCCGGATGGTGAATTTTTACCACCTATGGACATGAACTGTGTAGAGGATCATTTTAAAAATAAAATTGCTGAGAAATTTACGGATCGTTTGATTACCATTGGTAGGGTCGCTCATATTACTCAAGGAACCAAACCTGGTGATGGAAGAAGTTCTTGTCAGTATAGAAACAGATGTATGAGAGGATGTCCTTTTGGGGCATACTTTAGTAGTAACTCATCTACACTTCCAGCAGCTGAGGCGACAGGAAATATGACTCTCCGACCATTCTCAATTGTACATGAAGTTATGTACGATAAAGAAAGCGGTAGGGCTACAGGAGTTCGAGTAATCGATTCAGAAACTAAAGAAACTTTCGAGTTCAAAGCAAAAGTAATTTTCCTTTGTGCCTCTGCAATTGCTTCTGCTTCTATTTTATTACAATCAAAGTCAGAACGTTTTCCAGACGGAATGGGTAATGATAGTGGAGAACTAGGTCATAACTTAATGGATCACCACTTTAGAGTAGGTGCTAGCGCTAAGTTTGATGGTTTCCAAGATAAGTACTATAAAGGAAGAAGACCAAATGGAATCTACATACCTCGCTTTAGAAACTTAGGAGGAAGTAGCGATAGAAGTGATTTCCTTAGAGGATACGGATATCAAGGTGGTGCCAGTCGTGGAGATTGGTCTGAAGCGATTCAAGAATTGTCTTATGGACAAGAGCTTAAGAAGGCGGTTATGGAGCCAGGTGGATGGACCATGGGTATGACTGCCTTTGGTGAAACATTACCAGATCACAATAACCGTATGTATATGGATTACGATAAAAAAGACGAGTGGGGTCTTCCTACTGTGACTTTTGATGCGGACTTTGGTGAAAACGAACATGCGATGCGTGTTGATATGAAAGAACAGGCTGCTGAAATGCTCGAAGCTACCGGTTTTAAAAACATATCCACTTACGATAGTATAGGAGGAATGGGACTTGGAATTCATGAAATGGGAACTGCACGTATGGGTAAAGATCCTAAAACTTCGGTATTAAACAAAAATAATCAACTTCATGATGTACCAAATGTTTATGTGACAGATGGTGCCTTTATGACCTCTTCAGCTTGTCATAATCCATCTTTGGGTTATATGGCCTTTACAGCAAGAGCTGCAGCCCATGCTGTTGAAGAACTTAAAAAAATGAATTTGTAATACAAGTAATTATGGACAGAAGAAGAGCACTCCGAAATATAGGATTAACAACAGGATTTGTGGTTGCATCTCCAGCGCTTTTGAGTTTACTCCAGAGCTGTACTGCTGAACAAGCAAGTTGGATCCCAGAATTTTTCACTCCTGAAGAAGGAATGGTTTTGACTAATATTGTAGATATTATTATTCCTAAGACCGACACGCCTTCTGCAAGCGAGGTTAATGTTCCACAATTTATCGATAAGTACATCGTAGAAGTAGAATTTGAGGAAGATCAAAAACGTTATAAAAAACGTATGGCAGGTCTAGTGAATCAATTAAAATCCAAATACAGTCAGGACATCGCAGACATTACTCCGGAGCAATACGAAGAGATCGTCGCTGAAAACTTAAAAGTATCAGGTGATAAGCGTGCTGACCTTAACAAGCGTATTAGTATTGAAGGCAATGAAATTAGCATGGATAATGCCGAAAACGAAGAGCAAGATAATGAAGCTTTAGCTTTTGGTATGATCAACGATTTGCGTTGGACTACAATTAACGCCTTTAAGAACAGCCAAAAAATTGGAGAAGAAGTTTTAGCTTATGATCCAGTTCCAGGTGTTTATAATGGATGTGCATCACTAGAGGAATTAACTCAAGGTAGAGTTTGGTCTCTATAAATTAGATAAGAATTTTATTTAAATTTTGTGTCAAACCTCTTCTTTTAGCAACTCGATAATCGTTTAATTTATTAAACCTTATGGAGCTAAGAGAAGAGGTTTTCTTATAGTAGTATATATGGTATATACAAAACTAGATATCCTTAAGTGCCATTAAAAAAGCGGTGAGATCCTTATGACTTCACCGCTTTTTTAATGGTATTGAATAGCGTTACTACTCTTAATTGTCTAGTTTTATCCCCCTATATTTCTGAACCTAAGTTTTAATCCATGAATCAGATAAAATAGCGATGGTACTATAACCAGTGTGAGGAATGTAGCGACAAATAATCCGAAGATCACTGTCCATGCTAAAGGTCCCCAGAATATAACATTATCACCACCCATATAAATATCAGCATCAAACTTAGAAAACAGTGAAAAGAAATCGATATTTAGTCCTATAGCGAGCGGAATCAGGCCTAGAATTGTGGTGATTGCCGTCAGTAAAACGGGACGTAAACGTGCCCGTCCTGCCTCAACTAATATCTGCTGAATTTCTGCTTTAGGTAGTAAATACTTATTGTCATGTATTCCAAGTGCTATTTTTCTTCTGTCGATCAAGATATCAGTATAGTCTAGAAGTACAACTCCGTTATTTACTACAATACCCGCTAAGGAAATGATACCCATCATGGTCATCATGATCACAAATGGCCACCCAGTGATGATTAATCCTCCAAAAACTCCCAAGAAGCTCAGAAATACAGCTAGCATAATGATGGTCGCTTTTGAAATGGAGTTAAATTGAAAGATCAGAATGAACATAATCAATCCAAGACCTGCAAAGAAAGCCGTGATCAAAAAAGACATTTGTTTGTTTTGCTCTTCAATTTGCCCGGTGTAGTCAATATGAATGTTTTGAGGCACATCGAAACTTGTCATTTCCTTTTGGATCTTTCCAACTACAGCACCTGCATCTGTATAGCCGGCAGTCAACCCAGAATAGACTGTTACGACCCTTTTTAAATCTCGATGCTTTATAGCACTGAAAGATGAGGTGTTTTGTTTGGTGGCAACTGCTGATACTGGAATTTCCTTAATTTCTCCACTGACTTGATCCCTGAATATGATATTTTGATCAAACAAGGCACTTGGGTTGTACCTGAGTGACTTGTTAAAACGCACATAAATATCGTAATCTTCGCCACCTTCTTTATAGATTCCTGCTTTTTCACCAAAAATAGATCGTCTTAACTGGTTTCCAACCTGCCCGGTTGATACGTCGAGTTGTCCGGCTTTTTGCCGATCAACTTTAACAATCATTGCCGGCTTACCTTTGTTGACATCAATTTTAAGTTCATCTACTCCTGCAACGTTTCGACTGTTGATATAGTCACGCATTTTTTCCGCGGTAGCGATAAGCTCATCGTAATTATCACCACTTAATTCAATATTAACTGGATAGCCCACTGGAGGGCCAACAGCATCCTTTTCTACTGAAATGGCCACACCTGGGTAGATGCCTTTCACAGCTTGTTGTACTTTTTGCCGAAGGATCTCACTGTCCATACCACGTCTGAATTTATATTCTCTCATGGTAGCAGTAATCTTTCCTTTATGGGGCATTTCTGCACTAGAACCACCATCGGTTTGTGGGTTTCCAGCGCCTTCACCTACTTGGGACACGGCAGACTCTACCATAAAGTTATATCCGTTGTCCATATACTGCTCATCATTTAAGACGGCATAGACTCTCTTTTCAATGTCTTTGGTGATAGCATTGGTCCTGTCAATATCTGTACCCTGTGGATATTCGATATAGACAATAATTTGATTTGGCTTGTTGTCTGGAAAGAATTCTACCTTGGTCCTTCCAGCACCTAATGATGCTCCAAATCCCATAAAGACTATAATCAATATGATAAAAGTTCCTAAGGTATAATAAAAAGGTCTTCTTCCTGTTATTGTTTTTTGTAAGAAGTTTTTGTAACCATTTTCCAAACGGGTAAGGGTGTGTTCTTGAAAATAATCAGCAGCCCCTTTTATCCAATATCGATAGCACCAGAACATGATGGCTGTCGCGATCATCACCGTTCCTAAGCCTCTTAGTTCTCCTCCGAAAATCAAAATTAAAATCCCTGGAATTATCAGAATGAAACTTAGACGTATCAGTTGCTTTCTGGTTAAGCGCTTTTCACTGGTATCCATAAACTGTGAAATCAATACTGAGTTCATGAAAATGGCTACCACTAGAGATGATCCTAGCACCACTGAAAGCGTTATTGGAAAAAATTTCATGAATTCACCCATCATACCTGGCCACATACCAAGAGGAATGAATGCCGCTACAGTTGTTGCCGTGGAAATGATAATAGGAAAGGCAATTTCTCCAATTCCTTTTTTTGCTGCTTCTATTCGTGATTTACCTTCTTCATCCATCAAACGGTAGACATTTTCCACTACCACAATTCCGTTGTCCACCAGCATCCCTAATCCCATGATTAAACCAAATAGAATCATGGTGTTAAGGGTATAGCCCAATAATTGTAGTATCATAAAGGACATGAACATGGACATTGGTATAGCAAACCCAACAAATAAAGCGTTTCTAAAGCCTAAAAAGAACATCAAAACCCCGACCACTAGGATGATACCGAAAATAATATTATTGACAAGGTCACGTACTTGATTTAGCGTTTGTGAGGACTGATCGTTTGCGATGCTAATGCTTATATCCGGTGGAAGTTGATCGCTTTTTTTGGCTTGCTCCAGAATCTTGGCGATCTTTTCTGAGGCCTCAATCATATTTTTACCAGCCCTTTTTTTAACATCCAACATGACCACACTTTCTCCAAACTCTCTTGCAAAAGTAGTTTTGTCTTCTTCCTGGAATCTAACAGTGGCAATATCTCTTAGATACACCATTCCACCATTAGATTTTACGACGAAATCATTGAGCTGCTTTGGATCTTGAATTTCGCCCAAAATGCGAATAGTTCGTCTTTGTCCACTTACAACCATGTTCCCGGCAGAGGTGGTCACATTACCATTACGAATCGTATTTAGGACATCGTCAAAGTTAATTTGAGCTGCCATCATTTTATAGACATCTACCGCTACTTCAACTTCTTTTTCCTGTGCGCCTCGGATATCTACTTGTTTTATTTCTGGAAGCGACTCTATTACATCTTCTAAATACTCTCCGTATTCTTTTAATTTCTCAACGGGATAATCACCTTGAATATTAATATTCATAATAGGCATCTCCTCAGATAAATTCAAATCAAATACATTGGGCTCCACTTTGGCGCCGTTAAATACAGGCCAATCCTCACCTGCTTTTTCCGCATCTACCTCATCTTTTACCTTTTGTTTTGCTGACTCCACAGATATATTTTCATCAAATTCCACTGTGATAATCGCGTAATCTTCCTGAGAAGTTGAAATGATCTCAACTACATTGCTGAGGTTTCTGAGTTCCTCCTCTAGTGGGTCAGTTAATAAACGTTCAATATCTTCAGCAGTATTCCCCGGATAGGGTGTGCTGATATAAATTTTAGTTTCTTTAACTTCTGGAAAGGACTCTCTTGGCATACCGAGATACGCGGAAACTCCCATAAAAAGCATTAATGCTATGACAACATAAATAGTTGTTTTGTTTTCAATTGCCCATGAGGATAATTGAAATTCCTTTTCTGCATTCTTATCTACTGAGCTCATGGACTACTGTTTTAGTATTTTTACCTTCTGGCCTTCTTGTACACTACGAGCTCCTTCTTTAATAAGATAATCGCCAGCTTTAATACCGCTAATAATTTCCACAAGATCTCCCTGGGTTTTACCTGTTTCCACTATCGCCTGATGCACTTCTGCCTGACCATCATCTTGAATTTCGGATGCAATATAAAGGTATTGTTGACCATCTGAATTTTCAGATATGATACTTTGAGGGAGTAGAAAAGTACTGTTGTTGGTGTAATCGTTAATCACTACTTTAGCAGTGAGATTTGGCTTTATCATACGGTCTTTGTTAGGCACGTTAATCTCTATTTTAAAAGTCCTATTACTCGGATTGATATAATTGCTCACCTGACGTATTTCAGTGTCCACCTTTTTTCCCAATACCGGAAAAACAGCAATAACATCAGTGCCTTTCTCAATGCTTGGTAAGTATCTTTCCGGAACCTCAGTTTCTATGTACATCTGATCAAGACTTACAATTCTTAGGATGGGCGTTCCTATAGAGATATTAGACCCTTGCTCTGAGGTAATGTGTTCTATGGTTCCATTGAAAGGAGCTACGACTCTAGCTTTAGACAATTGCTTCTCCAATTGGGTTACGGCACTTTTATTGGACTCATATTGCGTTTTAGCTTGTAGGAACTGAATTTCAGAACCTATATTTTGATCCCATAATCTTTTTTGACGCTCGAAGGTGGTCTCAGCTAAATTTGATTGTGCTTTAAGCTGAGCTAGTTGTGCTTCTAGCCCACCGTCATCAATTTGTGCAAGGAGCTGTCCCTTTCTTACTTTTTCTCCTTCGGTCACAAAAACACGCTGTAGCGTACCAGAGTATTCTGCATTGACAAGGATATTTTCTTTTGTAGTGACATTACCCTGTAATTCAATAAAGTGTTTAAACAGGGTGTCTTTAGCCTTAATTGCAGTTACTAAAGTTAAGTTTACTGTGGTGTCCAAGGCCTTGGCAGCGGCACTCAATTTTTGTATATCCATGCCCAACTGGTCATGTTGTTCAGTCAAGGCATCTAATTGAGCTCGTATTTCTTTTAAATTTCTATTTTCAATAGTCTCATCTACTGAAGGATTCTTACTGCCACAAGAAATAAGGAAAAGTGTTGATATGAATATTAATGAAGCTTTTTTCATCAGTGCTTTTTTTAGTTTTGATCTGTTTTGTTGTTGAGTAAATCTGGTTCGTTAATCACGGTTTCTAAAGCCACCTTGGTGTCAATGACCTTTTTCATAGAGTCGATATATTCCTGCTGTGCAGTGTAGAGCTGTATTTGAGCCTGTCTTAGTTCGAAACTGCTACTAATTCCTTCTCTGTATTTAATTCTATTTTTCTTTTCTATCCCTTCTGCTAATTTTAAATTTTCTTCTGAAGTATGATAGTTTTCAATGGCGTACTCAAAATTACTTTGAGCTCGATCCAACTCTAGACGGATTTGTTGTGAGGTATACGTAAAGTCTGTTTTGGCTTGATCCAGGGCAATTTTTGCTTGCTGGGTTCTGGCACTACGCTGTAGGGAGCTAAAAATAGGAACTTCCATGCTCACACCAAATATAGAGGACTGATACCAAGAAGTTTCACTGTCAAAGAATACAAAATCATTGTCAAAAGCGCTGGTACCGTAATTTACAAAACCGCTAATTCTAGGTAATGCTTTACTTTTTTCTAGTTGGACCTCAAGTTCTCTTTGTTTGGTGAGGTTTTTTGCGATACGATAATCTACATTATTCTCAAAATTGAATTGTTGCTCTTCAAGCAGCATTCCGATACTCTGCTCTGCGAGTGATTTTAAGTCATCTTCAAGAGCGGCTTGAGCATCTACCGGAATACCTAGAGAAAGGTTAAACATCTGCTTCGAGATTAATTCCAAACGCTTGGCATTTCTCAGGTCGTTAGTAATTTGGGCGGTTGTAATCTGCAATTGTTCTACATCCTCAGCTTCCACTAAGCCATTTTCATACATCGCCTTGGTCTCATTGAGGTTAGAAGTTATTGTCTTCAAGTTGCTTTCTAAAATTCGGATACCCTCTTGTGCTACTAAAACACCGCCATAAGCGTTTATGACCCCTTCCCTTACCTGAAGTAAATTCTTCTCGTTTGCATTTTCATTGTATTCGACAAAAACCTTGGAAGCTTTTAATCCTACTAGATAAGATCCGTCAAAAATCAATTGAGTAAGTGTGGCCGTAAGTGACATCTGTTGTTTAGTTCCGAAATTAACAGGAACAAATGTTCCGGGTTCACCTCCGGCTATTTCGCCGGGAATTAATGTTACGGGTTGTTTCAACATGTTTTGATAATCCACTACTCCATTAATTTGAGGCAGACCGGCAGCAGTAGTTTCCCATTTACTTTTTAAAGCCTTGGCTATTTCTCTTCTTGAATTTACCGCAGTATAACTACTGTCTAATGCAAATTCAACAGCTTCTTCCAAAGTGAAGCTATAGTCACGCTGTTGGGAAAACCCTAGGGTAGTACATAGTGTGATACTTATGATGATTAATGCTCTCATCGATTTGATTGATTTGTGTTTTCGTTACTAAAATCCTTTAAAATTTCTAGTCCTAAATCTGTGGCTATGGCTCTGATGTGATATTCAAGAAATTTATGAGCAAGGTCACTAGGGGCGAACATTTCCACTGGAAACAGGTCTGTGTCTTTAATGCCCAACATACCATTAACATAGATGCGTGTTGCAAAAGCTACATCTATTTCAGCACGGTACATTTTACATGAGATACCTTTTAGAATGTTTTGTTGCAAACAATCAGCGATCACCTCAAGTTGTTTGTAGTATAATCTATTATAGATCTTAGGGTAGTATTTTTTGAGTTGGAACTGGGGTGAAGACTTTTCATCCTTGAGATAATCACTGACGAATTTTTTAATCTGAAAAAGCTCCTCAATAGGATTATCTGTGGCCTCACAAATAAAGTTGATTCCACTACTGATGGACTCGAACAAATAAAAAGTAGCAGATTCTACTAACGCAGTTTTGGTGTTAAAATGCTGATATATTGTTTTTTTGGAAATGCCCAATTCCAGTGCAATGTCGTCCATGGTAACGCTTTTAAATCCTAGATTTAAAAACATTTCTGTTGCTTTATCTAATATTTTATCCTTCATAATCAGTGGCAAATATAAAACGGAAACTTTAAAAACCAAAAAAGTTTCCGTAGTATTAAAAGAATTTAACATTACAATTTCAATCGCCCCTTTTTTAAATATGGTATTTTAGCAAAAAAATTACCTTATGTTATCTATTGATGCCTACCGTGACATATTTTTAAGTCATTTGAAACAAGAAGTTATTGTTCGGGATCCTGAAAATTTGTATCAACCAATTGATTATATCTTAAATCTTGGTGGTAAAAGATTAAGGCCAGTACTTACCCTAATGACGGCTGACTTATTTGGAAGGAAGCATCAAGAAGCGATGAAGGCTGCCATGGCTATTGAGATTTTTCACAACTTTTCACTAGTGCATGATGATATCATGGATGATGCCCCACTGCGTAGAGGAAAACAAACGGTACACGAAAAATGGGATCTAAACACTGGTATTTTATCTGGCGATGCCATGCTTATTGTGGCCTATCAGTTTTTTGAGCATTACCCTGCAGAAACTTTTAAGGAATTGGCCAAATTATTCAGTAAGACAGCTATTGAAGTCTGTGAAGGACAACAGTATGATGTAGACTTTGAAGCTAGGGATGATGTCCAGATAGATCAGTATTTAAAAATGATAACTTTCAAAACAGCCGTTCTAGTTGGGGCTGCCATGAAAATGGGAGCTATTGTGGCTAAGGCTTCACCGGAAGATGCCAATGCCATCTATGACTTTGGTTTAAATTTGGGAATCGCTTTTCAATTGATGGACGATTATTTAGATTGCTTTGGTGACCCAGAAACCTTCGGTAAACAACTAGGAGGGGATATCATTGAAAACAAAAAGACATTTTTATATTTGAAAACATTGGAGAATTTGCCTTCCGCTCAGGCTATGCAACTACACCATTTGTTTTCTATTACTCCTGAAGATACTTCAGATAAAATTCAAGCTGTAAAAGAACTTATGGTCTCCAGCGGTGCAGCGCAGCAGACTCAAAAAGAAATTGAAAGCTATACACATAAGGCACTTCAAATTCTTGAAGGTATGACCATAGAGGCTTCTAAAAAGGCCATATTAAAGGACTTTGCTATCGCCTTAATGAATCGAGAAATTTAATAACAATTCGAATTAAGTACTGCTAATCAATAATTTGTTTATTAGAATATGTGTTTTATTGTTTTAAATTATTAATTTAGCCTAGTCTAAATATTTATTTACGTATTGTAAAATATATTTTTTCTAACTAATAAACTATGACGTACTCAGAGGAGGATTATATCAAAGCGATCTACCATTTATCAAAAGATCCCAAGAGCTATGCTTCCACCAGTGCTATTGCAGCTCGATTGGACACAAAAGCTTCTTCTGTCACTGATATGATTCAAAAATTATCCGACAAGAAGGTAGTTCATTATAAAAAGTATCAAGGGGTTCGACTCACCGAAAAGGGAGAGGTTTATGCTGCTTCCATTGTTAGAAAACATCGTTTGTGGGAGTATTTCCTAGTGGAGAAACTTAATTTTTCTTGGGATGAGGTTCATGATGTTGCTGAAGAACTGGAACATATTAAAAGTGATAAACTAATCGAGCGTTTAGACGCCTTTTTGGATTACCCAAAAAGGGATCCGCATGGAGATCCTATTCCTGATGAATTTGGTAAGCTACCCGATATTAAAAAGGTGTTACTCTCTAATTTAAATGCCGATCAATCCGGAATTGTTATTGGAGTTAAGGACTCCTCTTCAAAGTTCCTTAGATATCTGGACAAACTTGATATCGCCTTGGGAACATCTATTAGGGTTCTCGATAAAGAAGCCTTCGATAATTCCATGACTATTTTGATTGATGAAAAAATAATTAACATCTCTGCGCTTACCGCAGCAAACATCTTTATAAAAACATAATTTTAAAACTATATGTTTGATTCTCTAATACAATTCTTTGAAGAAATAGATCCTGTGGTGGGAGCCTTATTGGCGACTACTTTTACTTGGTTAGTTACAGCGGCTGGTGCTGCCTTGGTTTTCCTGTTCAAGGAGATGAAGCGTGCAGCTCTAGATGGTATGCTGGGTTTTACTGGTGGGGTAATGGTGGCCGCAAGTTTTTGGAGCCTTCTAGCTCCCGCTATAGAAATGAGTGATGGAGAAGGTTTTGCGAAAGTTGCACCAGCTGCTATTGGATTTGGACTTGGAGCGTTATTCCTTTTTAGCCTAGATAAAATCCTACCGCATTTGCACATAAATTTCAAGCCCAATGAATCTGAAGGAGTGCCAACCAAGCTTAATCGTACCATGTTATTGACCCTTGCCATAACGCTTCATAACATTCCTGAAGGATTGGCTGTTGGAGTGCTCTTTGGTGGTGTAGCTGCTGGTATTCCGGAAGCTTCTATTGCCGGGGCTGTAACCCTGGCAATAGGAATTGGAATTCAAAATTTTCCAGAAGGAATTGCAGTTTCCATGCCTTTGCGTAGACAAGGACTTAGCCGGAAGAAAAGTTTTTTCTACGGACAACTTTCTGCTATTGTAGAACCCATCGCCGGGGTAGTTGGAGCTCTGGCTGTAACCTTTTTTACGCCAATCCTACCATACGCTTTGGCTTTCGCCGCAGGTGCTATGATTTTTGTTGTTGTTGAGGAAGTAATACCGGAAACACAGCAGGATCGCTATACAGATATCGCCACTTTAGGGTTTATGGGAGGATTTATAGTGATGATGACTCTTGATGTGGCTTTGGGTTAATTTGACCCGGATGTATGGTCACTAACGATAAGCCAACTTTGGTCGAATTTTTTCCAATTTAGGGTGAAATAACCACTGAGGTCACCAATGCTTCTTTTAAGGTGAAACTTTCCAATCATTTGGGCTACACCTTTTGAAAGTGATTCTAATTTGATCACTTTAAAGGTTAATTCTCCCATAGCAGTAGTATCTGGATAGCCTTTTAAATAACGTTGCTTGGTGTCTTCCCATCCGAAAATGGGACCGGAAGATCCGTTAAAGACCAGTTGTTCAGACTTCCAATAACCTTCCATATATTCCTGTATGTCACCTTGATTCCATGCCAATCGCTGATCCTCAAGTACCTTTAAAATTGTATTTCTGTCCTCGGGAGAAAGGGAATCTTGAGCAATGCCCATATACATTCCAAAAAGGCTTATAAATGTGAGTAACAGTTTTTTCATAACAATGCGTTGGTCTGCTTAATCGAGTAAATCTAGTGAACGTTCCATGGAATATAATTCTGGCCAATTTTGCAGTTGTGCCTGCTTATAGACCTCTAGTAATCGATCTTTATAATCTTGAATAAGTCCGTGGGCTGTGCTGTATTTTACCGCTTCATCAAATGAATTGGCCATACTTTTGTAAAAGGCTGGTTGTTTTAATTGGCGGTGTTCATTGTAGGTTTGTGCTATCTCTATATTAAACCACATCACATCAGCAATTAGCATAGGACTTACCCCAATATCGATAAAATGTTTGATGAATTTTTGTGCAATGGATCTTCTGGCTCTAGCTTTTCGCCGTTTAACCGGGAAATATTCATTGGCAATCTTGGCTTTCGCCTGATCAATCAGTTTATCTTCCTGTGGGTTAAACGCAAAATCATAAAATACTTTGACTTCCTTAAACCTTGCGTAAAGGTCGATTATTTGAAGTTCAAGTTCCTTTTTTTTGAGCGTTGCTACATATTTTTTTAATTCTCGTTTGGACATACTAGTGACAACCGTTGCACTCGTTTCCACCACAAGAATTGTTTCCTTTCTTACCTAGAATTGTTGCTAGGACTTTTGGAAACGCATATTTTAATAACAAATATCCAAATGCTAACAAAACGATGATATAGACTAAGATGGTTTGAATATCCATGATGTATTATTTTAAAAGTTGATATGCTATTAAAGCAGTAATATAAGCAAAACCAGTCATAAATACTAATTGTAGTATTGGCCATTTCCATCCGTTGGTCTCTTTTTTCACAATGGCTATTGTACTCATACATTGCATTGCAAAGGCATAGAACAACAGTAGTGAAATTCCGGAGGCTAGGTTAAATACAAGCTGATTAGTACCTGGATGTACCTCCTGAGCCATACGGCTTTTTATAGTTCCTTCTTCCTCACTGCCTACACTGTAAATGGTCGCAAGGGTGCCTACAAATACTTCTCTAGCCGCAAATGAACTTATTAATGCGATCCCGATTTTCCAATCATAACCCAGTGGAGTGATGACAGGTTCAATAGCATGGCCGGCAATTCCTATATAAGAATTTCGTAGCTTATAGGAGCTGATATTTGTTAGGAGTTCATGCTCGCTTATGTTTTGACTTTCGGGCTGGGCTTTAACGATAGACTCTGCCTTATCAAAAGTATTTGCCGGACCATTTGTTGCCAAGAACCAAAGTATTATGGATATTGCCAAAATGATCTTACCTGCACCAAATACAAAGCTTTTGGTTTTTTCAATTACCGTAATGGCTACATTTTTGAGTAAGGGGAGTTTATAGTTTGGCATTTCCACTACAAAAAAAGATCTGCTCTTAACTCGCAAGACCTTATTTAATGCCCATGCCGAAAGTACGGCAGTTAAAAATCCAAGTAGATACATCACCATTAAGGTCAAACCTTGTAGGTTCATTCCTAGAAATTCCTTATCAGGGATAACAAGCGCAATGATGATAAGATATACTGGTAATCGAGCAGAACAGGTTACAAATGGAGTTACCAAAATAGTTATTAAACGTTCCTTCCAATTTTCTATGTTTCGAGTTGCCATTACTGCCGGGATAGCACAGGCAGTACCAGAGATTAGAGGTACAACACTTTTTCCTGACAAACCAAATTTTCTCATAATTCTATCCATCAAAAACACCACCCTACTCATATAGCCGGACTCTTCGAGTATGGCAATAAATAGGAATAAAAAGGCGATCTGCGGGATAAAAATAACTATACCCCCAAGTCCGGGAATGATTCCTTGTGCAATAAGATCAGTAAGTGCACCTGCTGGAAGTATATCGTTTGCCCATTCGCTAAAACTGGCAAATAACCCGTCAATGAAGTCCATAGGGTAGCTACTCCAATCGAATATGGCTTGGAAAATGAGTAACATGATTAAAAAGAAAACCACGTATCCCCAGACTTTATGTGTCAATACGCGGTCAAATGATGCTCTTAATCCTTTGGCTGATGTAGCGTCAATAGTATATCCTTTTTGCAGTACATGATTTATAAACTGGTAACGCTTCACCGTTTCTTGGTGTTGCATTTTTTTGAGTTCTGATTCAGATTTTGTCGAAAACGCTGAAGTGTCATCTACAAGTTTTCGGTCGAGGTTCACAAAATTGACATCCTGGGTTATCACTAACCACAACTTATAAAGATTTTGGTTTGGAAAGGCATTTTGTAATCCTTCAAAATACTCAGGAGCGATGGTTTTAATGTCTATACATTGATCTGAAGGGAGATCTCTATAATTTGCTATTAATTCTTTGAGTTGGTTAATACCGGTGTTTTTACGGGTACTTATAACAGCGATTTTAGTATGGAGTTCTTTTTCGAGGCGTTCTATGTTTAGGGAGATCCCTTTACGCTTCATACGGTCTGCCATATTTATAACAAGAATGGCAGGTATTTTTAGATCCTTGATTTGGGTAAATAGGAGTAAGTTTCTTTTGAGATTCTCAACATCACTAATAACTACGGCAACATCGGGATAATTCTTGTCATTTTTATTGAGCAATAACTCAATAACAATGTTCTCATCTAATGAAGTTGCATTTAAACTGTAGGTTCCCGGCAAATCAATGATGTGTGCTTTGGTACCTCTTGATAATTTGGAGAGTCCTTCTTTTTTTTCAACAGTAATCCCAGGATAGTTTCCAACTCGTTGATTTAAGCCAGTCAAAGCATTAAAAATAGAAGTCTTCCCGGTATTAGGATTCCCTATAAGGGCAACATTTATTTGTTTACTCATAAGGAACCATTTTCTTTGATCTTATCAATTTCTATTTCAAGGGCTGTCGAACGACGAATCGTTAGAAAAGAGCCGTTGATATTGAGGTATAAAGGGTCTTTAAATGGTGCAATTTGCAAGAGTTCTACTTGATTACCGGGTAAGCAGCCCAGTTCAAGTAGTTTTATTGGAATAACATCAGTGGAAAATCCTTTTATTATGGCACTTTGGCCTTTTTTCAGATGTGCTATAGTTAATTTCAAAACCTTATTTAGATTGAATTTAAGTAAGCAAAAGTAGCACAAAAAAAAGGTTTAATGAAATAAATCAAACTTGTTTATACTTTTGTGAAGTTAAAAGTTTTTGAATGTCGTCTTAAAGCCTTTGTGGTAGGCTCTTGGAGGGTGTTGTTAAGATTTGCTGTAATGCTTTTCGAGTACCTTTATATCGTGAAGTAATTTATCCATCTCATCAGAGTTGGTACCATCGTAAAAGCCTCTTATCTGCTTATCTTTATCAATTAAAATAAAGTTTTCCGTGTGAATCATATCAAATGGACCACCGTCACCAGTAGTTTTAACTGCCAGATAACTCTTTCTAGCTAATTCGTAAATCTGTTTTTTATCACCGGTTACCATATTCCATTTGCTGTCTATAACGCCTTTTTCTTTGGCATATTTTTTTAGTTGTGCAACGGAGTCAATCAGTGGAGTTACAGTGTGAGACAGTAGCATGACATCGGGATTGCTTTTGATTTCTTCTTGTATGAACACCATGTTGTCGGTCATTATCGGACAAATGGAAACACAGGTGGTGAAGAAAAAGTCTGCTACATAAATTTTATTTTTATAGTCTTCCTGGGTGATGGTATCACCATTTTGGTTAATTAGTTTAAAATCTGCAATTTTATGATCCTTACGTATGTATTGTATGCTTTCGTCAACTAATTCAGGTTGAACCATGGAGGGCTCATAGATGGTTAATCTTTCTTCTGGTTTAAGCGCTTGATATATCAGACTTATTATGATGGCTGAAAGAATTAAAAGGGTGATAAATAGGTGCTTATATTTACTGAAAAAATGTAGCATATTAGGGTGTTTATTTGCCTACAAAAATACAACATTCCACATACTAATTAGAATTTTAGTCTTAAAACCATCATAAAAAGCCCTTGCTAAAGTCTTTTGATTGTGCTAGATAATTTGAAAACATTACTTTTGTGCGATTTGAAAAAGAAACTGTATTTATGGACCCAATTTTTATAAAGGCTATCCAGCTTGTTTTAAGCTTATCTATATTAATTGTTTTGCACGAAATGGGGCACTTTATCCCAGCAAAAATTTTTAAAACACGAGTTGAGAAATTCTTCTTGTTTTTTGATGTGAAATTCGCATTGCTTAAAACAAAGATTGGCGAAACCGTTTATGGTATTGGCTGGCTTCCGCTAGGGGGATATGTCAAGATCTCAGGAATGATAGATGAGAGCATGGACAAGGAACAGATGGAACAACCTCCTCAACCATGGGAGTTCCGATCCAAGCCAGCTTGGCAGCGGCTGATCATTATGATTGGTGGGGTTACTGTCAATTTACTATTGGGATTCTTTATTTATGCCATGGTCTTATTTGTTTGGGGAAGAACTGAGATATCGAATAATGCCTTCCCAAATGGCTTTAATGTAGCTAAAGAATTGGAGCAATATGGATTCCAGGATGGGGATAAGGTGCTTGAGGTCGATGGAGAAGAACCAGGGAATATTTTAGACGTTAGCCGTATGCTGGTGGTTCGAGGTGTAGAAGAAGTGAAGGTTCAGCATGCTAATAAGGAAATTGAAGTTTTACAACTTCCTGATAGTTTAGGAACCTATTTATATGTTTCCGGAGCTTTACGCCCATTTGAGCCTAGAGTAGATGCAGTATTGGACAGTGTAGTGCCTGGAGCCCCTGCTGATGTGGCCGGCCTACAAAAAGGTGATAGACTTGTATCTGTAAATGGAGCTGCGATTACGTTCTGGGATGAATTTACCAATGTAGTTAAAGAGAATCAAGGGAATCCGATAGATCTTGTGGTAGAACGAAACAAGGCTACTGAAATAATTTCTATTACTCCTGTAGATCAAAAAGTCGGTGTTTTTGTTAAGCTACCTGATTATTCAAATGCCATTCATAAGAGAACTTATTCATTAGCTGAGGCAATTCCTGCTGGAATTAGTTATGGGTATTGGACCTTGATGGATTACGCTAGTTCAATGAAATTCCTTTTCACTAAAAAAGGAGCTACTGAAGTAGGTGGTTTCGGTACCATTGCAAAACTATTCCCTGACACTTGGGATTGGCAGGGGTTTTGGCTTTCTACGGCCTTTTTATCTATTATCTTGGCATTTATGAACATACTACCCATTCCTGCATTGGATGGTGGACACGTGATGTTTCTGTTGTATGAAATGATCACTGGAAGAAAGCCAAGTGAAAAATTCTTAGAATATGCACAAATGGTTGGTTTCTTTATATTAATTGCACTACTTTTGTATGCCAACGGAAACGACATATATAAGGCGATTTTCAAATAAAATAAAAATTAATAATTTTTGTTTGGCATAATGAAAAAAACATATATATTTGCATCCGCAAAAAAGAGGTAAATCCTTTCAAAGCGTCCTAAATAAGGGAGCTGACGAAAGCCAAACATAAAATTCCTCCTTAGCTCAGTTGGTTAGAGCATCTGACTGTTAATCAGAGGGTCCTTGGTTCGAGCCCAAGAGGGGGAGCTTAACAACAGAAAGCCATTCAAGAAATTGAGTGGCTTTTTTGATTTCAACAGGTACAACATAGGTACAACTTTTTTTAAAAAACTCATCATTATAAAATTCTTCTTAACTTCTGTTTTTCTATTTTTGAAATGTGAAACAAGAACAAGAGCCTTTATCATTTTTTGAAGAATTACTTCAATATAATAAACTTTCTTTTTTAAAAGATGAGTTTATTAATCGTTTTGTAGATAATGACGGTATGGACATTGAATCTATAGATGCTAAAACAGGTATAATAAAGTATGTAAGTGCATTTAGCAACCCTCCTTCTATAGAACCTGTCTATGCTATAACCTCTATTAGTTTCCAAAAAGAGTTTCATAAAGAAATAAACACAGAATTTCTAAAAGCCAAAAAAGCTATTGATGATTTTGCTACTCATATAACACAGCAAGGGAATAATCCCCTAGAATATATTACTCTTCAACATAATTATATAATTACCTTAAAAGAAAAAGCCATATCTGTATATCCTGAAGCACCTATTGTAAAAAGTGCATTAACATCCCTACTTCAATATATAGAGGAAAAATATAATCTTAATAATAATATCAAACACATACATACAGTAGCTCCTTCTATTGAAAATCCAGAAGATTACTCTCCACATTCATTTCTATGGGATGCTTTGGATAATGAAACACGAGAAGCAAACCTTTCCAAATTATACGACTTACTTACCATACAACCTAAATTAATTGAGTGCCAAAAGGAGGAATTTATCAACGCATTTTCTCAAAAGGTTGTTTCTAATGGCATTAAATGGCGCGTTAAGGGCAAGAATGGTCAAATCTCAAAATCTTCTCTTTTTTATTTTATAACCTCTTTAAATCAAGGTTATATTGTTGAAATTCCTGACACAGAACTTAATAAAAGAGTTAGTTACACTTTTAGAAATGCTGAAGGACAACCTTTTATAAATATCCGCCAATCTAAAAATAATGTTTCTGCCAATCCTGAAGGCAAAGAACGAATAGACCAAATTCTTAAAGACGTCTTGCGATAATATTTCATTAGATATAAATACAAATACCTATACACTACCGTATAGGTATGGTAAACGTTTCCCCTGTACTTCTGTATTTTCTTTGTGGTGGGTTTGGGATAGTCCCATTCTATAATCAAAAAAATAATTTTATGGAGAACACCATTTTTAAAAAAGAATTAGGAGTAAAAGAAGAAGCTCCTACAGAGAAAAAGGGTTGGCTTGCCAAAGAAGTATTGAGCTTCAAGGAAGCGTTAGCCATGCTGGATATATCTGCCAGTACGCTGTACAAGCTAACTCACAAAAGGGCTATCACTTACTACAAGCCTAGTGGTAAGATGATTTATTTTAAAAAGGCTGACCTTATGAATTGGATGCTGCAAAATAAGCAGCCATCAACCAAAGAGGTAAAGGAGAATATGTTTAACCAATTAAATTTAGTTAAGTAATGGACATGGATAATGAAAAATTTTATGCCGTTAGGGACTCCAAAATTGTAATTAGAAAAACAAAACTATTAAGATTTTTGGAGAATTTGGGTTATAGAAAGTTATTGACCAGTACCAATGATTTTGAATTAGTTAAGGTTTCCAAGGGCAGTATAGTAGAAAAAGGCTATGACCATATGATGGCGACAGATATCAGAAAATACCTGGAAGAAAAAGATGAAGAAAGGGTTTTTGAGGAAATATTAGGTAAGGATTATACCTCAAAAAGCTTATTGAAAAACTTAAAATCTGTTTCGATAGAATTCAGTCAAGGGAATAAGAATGAATCTATATTCTTCTATAAAAATGGAGTAGTAAAAATCACAGCGGATAACTACAGAATAATACCATACGATGAATATGAAGGGTTTTTATGGAAAGAACAAATTAGTGAAAGAGATTTTACTCCAAATAGTAAGTACAGAAGTGCTGCATTTGCAAAGTTCGTTTATAATTTATCTGGAAAAGATATAGAAAGATTTAAAAGCCTAAGAAGTATTATTGGATATATGCTCCATTCTTATAAAGATCAAACTTTTAGTCCAGCAGTTATTCTATTAGATGAAGATGTTGATGTTGATAATGAAGAAGCCAAAGGAGGAAAAGGTAAGTCGTTACTGGTAGAAGGAATTGGTAAAGTGGTATCGTATTATTTTAAGGATGGTAAAACCTTAAAAAATAAAAATCAGTTTCAATTTTCTGGATATCAGAGGTATCAAAAAATAATCTCTTTTGACGATGTGAACCCAAACTTTGATTTTGAATCTTTATTCTCGGTAATAACTGGACATTTTTCGCTAGAAAAGAAGTATGAAAATGAAAAAATTATTCCATTTAGCGAATCCCCAAAATTTATAATAAGCTCAAATTATATGCTAGATGGAGTAAGAGGATATTCTTCTGATAGAAGAAAAATTGAATTTGAAATTTCCAGTCACTATGGGAGACATCTCACCCCAATAGAAGAGTTTGGCTGTAGATTTTTTGATGATTGGGATATTGAAGAATGGAGCAAATTTGACTCTTTTATGATAATGTGTGCTAAAGAATACCTTAGTAGTGGGTTAACAATACCGCAATCAATAAATCTAGTAGAAAATAAGTTAAGAAAAGAAACCCACCCAAAATTTATTGCATTTGTAAAAGAAGAAATCAAAAAATCAGGCAGATATAATAAAAAAGACCTTTTTGAAAAATTTAGAGAACAATACAGAAAAGAAGTATTTGGAGTATCACCCCACCAATTTACAAAATGGATTAGAATTTGGGCTGAGCATAATGGTCATTTTTATGATATACAAAAATCAAATAGTAAACAATATATAGAAGTTAAATTAAAAGGAAATTAATATGATAAGTAAAACAGGAATACAATGGACTGGGGGCACATATAACCCATGGTATGGATGCAAAAAAATATCTGAAGGATGTAAGTTCTGCTATATGTATAGAGATAGAGACGAGGGAGGGGTTGACCCTTCTCTCGTTATAAAATCCAAAAAAGAAACCTTTGAAAGACCTTTGAAAATGGAAACTCAGACCTTGATTTTCACATGCTCTTGGTCTGATTTTTTTAACCCCGAAGCAGATGAATGGAGACCTGAAGTTTGGGAAATCATAAAGAATACACCTCATGAATATCAAATCCTAACCAAAAGACCTGAAAGGGTTTTACAATGCCTTCCAGATGATTGGGGTGCTGGTTATGAAAATGTTTGGCTAGGAGTATCAGTTGAAAATCAAGCTAGATTAAATAGAATTGATATTTTAAAGAGTATTCCTGCAAAAACCAAATTTGCTAGTTTTGAGCCGCTAATAGGTGAAATCAATATATCTCCTGCACAGATAAAGGTTTTGGATTGGGCAATCATTGGAGGGGAAAGTGGAAATTTGGAAGGGCCTTATGGTTTTAGGGAATGTAAATTGTCTTGGATTGAAATTTTAGTGGAAGATTTAGAAGAATACAATATTCCAATTTTTGTAAAGCAATTGGGAACCCATATTGCTATTGAGTACGATTTAAAGGATATTAAAAAAGGTGGTAATATAAAGGAATTTCCACCTCACCTCCAGATTAGGGAATTTCCAAATGGACTAAGATATGTGGATAATCAAATCTATTTGTAAAAAGTGATAAAGTGAACTTTTTTTAGGAAACTATTTTTTTAGAAGAGGTGCTCTTTTTGCACCTCTTCTTTTTACTGGCGCTCTCTTTCATTAAAAGGATGTTTTCAAGTACAAAAATGTAATCTTTGATTTGTTCTCTCTTAACTTGTTTACTGTCAAAATAAGCTTTTTTAAAAATATGCTCCCATACAAAAGCCATAATAGCCGCCATTAAAAGAATTGTTATTATAATTCCTAAAAGAGACGTCAAATTTTCAGAGGTTGAATCCGCTTTATATAAAAAAAGAAATACTGCAATCAACACAATCAAAAACTGTTTACCAATAAACTCTAATAGCTTATCAAAAAATTTAAATGGATTATTGAGAGGTTCACTTATTAATTCTTTAGCGATCACAATTCTTTTTTTAATATTAGGGTTATCAAGTTCTGAGTACTTCTTAAAAGCTTTTTTTATTCTTATATCTTCCAGTTCATCAGATTTCCATTCCCAGAACACTTTTGAGCATGGAAGTCCTTGTGATTTAAGTTCTTTCCTTGCTCTATAGGTTTTAATAATAAAAACGTAAATAATTACTGGTAATGCTGGAAAAATCATGAGTGAATACCCTATCAATTTATACTGACTAAGATTAAATATTATTCCACCAGAAATAATACTAGCAAAAAAGAATACTCCATACCAAAGATAATATTTGTCATCTTTTTCTGAATAAGTAATTGGAACGTAAAGGTTCACATAGGAATATCTTTTGTTGAACTCTTTGAGTTCTTCATTAAATGTTTTCATCGTATTTAATTTTAAATTTCTACGAATGTAGTAGAAAGAATGCTATATGAGGCTGTAGCATAGGACTTGAAATATAAAAATACTGATTAATTTGGGTATATCCATGCTCTTTTAGCATCTCGAATTTGGGTATGTCAGATTCCTTGAAAGATAGGATTACAGCAGCTAATATGTCCAAACCGAATATTAATTCAATTTGTAGTGGTTTTATATTTAATACTGTTATTTCCCCTAGATAGATAAAACCATCATACCCTTTAATTCTGTCTTTAGGAGCTATTTCCAAATCAAACTCCCAATTCTCATATTGCATACCTATTTTAAAAGGTAAATCTTTATAATCCATAATTATTGGGTATAAAAAAACCACCTAATTAAGATGGTTTATATTATTGAGATTAAATTTTCTTAGCTATTCTACATGGTAACTATCTTCTGAAATGTTATATATAAATGTCTTATTATTTTGAACTTCTATAGCTTTATATAATACTCCCCAAATTTAGGACAGGAAATTAAGTTGTAATTTTAACCCTGTCAATATGAAAACATCAAGAAGAAAATTCAGCGCATCCTTTAAGGCCAAAGTAGCCATTGAAGCGATAAAAGAGCAGACAAGT
>NZ_JBLWZP010000009.1:0-143097 GCF_048266365.1 Galbibacter sp.
ATGTGTTGCGCTATTGCTCATCTAGCTTCAGGTTTAAAACCCAATCCATCGCTATGCGTGGTTGGGTAGTTTATTAAATGCAGTCTTTAACTGCCTTGTTTCGCCATTTT
Source organism: Galbibacter sp. (assembly GCF_048266365.1). Taxonomy (NCBI): domain Bacteria; kingdom Pseudomonadati; phylum Bacteroidota; class Flavobacteriia; order Flavobacteriales; family Flavobacteriaceae; genus Galbibacter; species Galbibacter sp. Next base: position 111 of record NZ_JBLWZP010000009.1, read on the forward strand.
AGATTTGGTTTAAGAATTTTTTGAATCAATTAACTTTTTGTGAATATTGAAGTATCTTTGGTCAAGCAAACTCAGCGTTGATGACTAAAGTGCCTATTGACATACAACTTCAGACACTCCCTGACAATCCCGGTATCTACCAGTTTTTAGATAAGGATGGTAAGATTATATATGTTGGGAAGGCTAAAAATCTAAAGAAAAGAGTAGCTTCTTATTTTCGGCAAAATCACGAATATGGCAAGACTAGAGTCCTTGTCAAGAAAATTTACAATATTGATCACATCGTTGTTCCGACAGAAACTGATGCACTGTTGCTTGAGAATAACCTGATTAAAAAATATCAGCCACGCTACAACGTTCTTCTTAAAGATGATAAGACTTATCCGTGGATATGTATCAAAAACGAACGATTCCCAAGAATATTCACCACAAGAACCCTAGTTAAAGACGGTTCAGAATACTTTGGTCCATACACTAGTATGAAGACGGTTCGCACCTTACTTGATCTGATTAAGGAGCTCTATAAGATACGAACCTGTTCTTACGATCTTTCCAGAGAAAAAATAACCCAAGGCAGATACAAGGTTTGTTTGGAATATCACCTAGGGAATTGTCTAGGGCCTTGCGAAGGTTTTCAGACCCATACAGATTATCAAGAACAAATTACTGCCGTGAGAGAGATCCTAAAAGGGAACTTTAAGGACTCTATTTATCGGTTTAGAAATAAAATGAATGCCTTGGCTGAGGAAATGAAATTTGAGGAAGCCCATGAGATTAAAGAAAAAATAGAAATTCTAGAAAATTATCAATCCAAATCTACTGTTGTCAATCCTAAAATCAACAATGTGGATGTGTTTTCTGTGGTCAGTGACGAGGAATATGGTTATGTGAACTTTTTGCAAATCTCACATGGAGCTATTATTCGGGCGCATACCATTGAGATGAAAAAGAAACTCGACGAAAGTGATCGAGAATTATTGGAGCTAGCGATTACAGAGCTACGCACGCGATTTAATTCCCTGTCCAAAGAGATCTTAGTTCCTTTTCAAGTCGATGTCGTAAAAGATGTGAAAGTCATCATTCCTAAATTAGGCGATAAAAAGCGCATACTGGAGCTCTCGGTTCGCAATGCGAAATTATACCGACAAGAGAGGTTCAAACAAATAAAAATTACCGATCCTGATCGGCATGTCAATAGGATTATGGCCCAAATGAAGAAAGATCTAAGGTTAGGTGTGGAGCCTAGACATATTGAATGTTTTGACAATTCAAATATTCAAGGTACTAATCCAGTCGCTGCTTGTGTGGTCTTTAAAGATGGAAAACCTAGCAAGAAGGATTATCGTCATTTCAATATTAAAACTGTGGTAGGTCCTGATGATTTTGCCTCTATGGAAGAGGTGGTACATCGCCGATATAAACGATTGACTGAACAAGATGAACCCTTACCGCAGTTGATTATAATTGACGGGGGTAAAGGGCAATTGTCCTCTGCTTTAAAAAGCCTTGATCGCTTGGGAATTCGAGATAAAATCGCTATTATTGGTATAGCAAAACGCTTGGAAGAACTATATTATCCCGGTGACTCCATTCCCCTGTACCTCGACAAGAAATCTGAAACGCTTAAAATTATTCAGCAACTTAGAAATGAAGCGCATAGATTTGGGATTACATTTCACCGTCAAAAACGCAGTAAGTCAGCTATTAATTCTGAACTTATGCAGATCAAAGGGGTTGGAGAAAAGACCACTACCCAGTTGTTGAAAAAATTCAAATCTGTCAAACGAATAAAGGAAGCCACAAAGAAAGAGATTAGTGATCAAGTAGGAGAGGCAAAGGCAGAAATCATTTATAATACATTACAAAATACATCGAACCTATGAGTATCCAAAAAATGATAACCTCTATTGTGTTTATAGCCTTAATAGGGATCTTCCAAAGTTATGGGCAAGAGCACAACCCAGATGATCCAAAGGTCGGTTTGGTTTTAAGTGGGGGCGGAGCCAAAGGTCTTGCTCATATTGGAGCCTTAAAAGCCATTGAGGAGGCTGGGATTCGTGTTGATTATATTGGAGGAACAAGTATGGGGGCAATTGTCGGTTCCCTATACGCTGCCGGTTATTCCGCTAAGCAGTTGGATTCTATCTTCAGGGTCACAAACTTTGATATCCTTTTACAGGATCAGATTCCGAGAAGTTCCATGTCATTTTATGAAAAGCGTAATTATGAAACCTATATCGGAGCATTACCTTTTGATGATTTTAAAGTATCGCTTCCAACCTCACTCTCCAAAGGACAAAACCTTTATAACCTCCTAACAAGATTGTTCTTCAACGTAGAAGGGATAAACGATTTTAATGAACTTCCTATACCCTTCTTTTGTATGGCTACAGATGTGGAGACAGGTGAACCCATTAAAATTGATCAAGGGTATCTTCCAAAAGCAGTAGCGGCCAGCGCGGCTATTCCTTCCTTTTTTGAACCTGTACTATATCAAGACAGGGTTTTAGTTGATGGAGGTGTGGTCAACAACTATCCCGTTGATGAGGTGATCGACATGGGAGCAGATATCATTATCGGTGTTGATGTGCAGGATTCTCTACTTAAGAGAGATAAGTTAAAATCGGCAACTGATGTGTTGGTGCAAATCAATTATTACAACACCATCAACGCCATGGGAGAGAAATTGAAAAAGACCGATTTACATATCAAACCGGATATTGAAGGTTTTGACATATTGTCTTTCGGAAAGGGAAAGGAGATTATTCAAAGTGGTTATCAGGCTGCTATAAACCAGCTGAATACCTTAGACAGTATTGCGGATTTGCAAATCTTAAAGCCAACTCCAAGGAAACCCGAAAAAGTCAAGGACAGCTTTTTGATCAGCAAATTAGCTCTTGAAGGAAACGACAAATACACCAGAGCATATTTAAAAGGAAAGCTTCGCTATACCACTGAGCAATACACCACTTTTCAAGAAATTGAAACGGGCATGAGCAATTTGGCTGCGACGGATAACTTCCGCAGTGTACGTTATGAGTTTCATCCCATGGATGAAGGTTATGAGATGGTTGTTCCGGTTGTGGAAAAGAAAAATGATATGCTTTTGAAGTTTGGCTTGCATTACGATGGTCTATACAAAACAGCGGGTTTGATCAACCTCACCCGTAAACATTTGCTTTTTGATGATGATGTCGCCTATTTTGACTTTATACTGGGTGATAACATCCGCTATAATTTTCATTATTATCTAGACAAAGGATTCTATTGGAGTTTCGGGGTTAAATCAAGACTCAATACCTTTGATAAGGATGTGAGTTACAAAATGATGAATGAAGAGCTTGAGGTTATTTATCCTGACCTGAATCGCTTGGATATTGAAATGTTCGATTTGACCAACCAAATATACATGCAGACGGTTTGGAAGGAGGAATTCACATTCGGTATTGGATTAGAACACAAGCTTATCGAGATTGATTCCAAAACGGTAGCAGTGGAGGGTGGAGATGAGTTAGAATTAGAAAAAGGCAATTTCTTTAGCAGTTACGGCTATGTGCGTTTTGATAGCCTTGATGATAAATACTTCCCGTCAAAAGGCTTTCTTTTCGATGGTGATTTCCATTGGATTGTTATGCAAAGTGGATATGAAGGAGATTTTTCCCCTTACTCCATAGCGAAAGCTAAAATGGGATTTGCGGTACCGATAGCTACCAATGTATCCTTTAATATGTTTACCGAAGGAGGATTCCACCTGGGGAATTCAGAAGTGGAATCTTTAAAGTTTATCCTCGGTGGTTGGGGGAATGACTTTATCAACAATATCACACCGTTCTTAGGTTATGACTTCGTAAGTTTTGGTGGAAAAGGTTATGTAAAAGCAACATTTAATGCGGATTGGGAATTCTTTAAAAATAACCACCTCAATCTAACGGCTAATTTTGCGAATGCCGGCGATGAGATATTCGAGTCAGGAGAATGGTTTACCCTACCTGATTATACCGGGTATTCCGTGGGTTATGGTTATGAATCAATTATCGGACCTATACAGGCAAAATTCAATTGGTCGCCAGAGGTGAATGAGAAATTCTTAACTTTCAGTGTAGGATATTGGTTTTAAGATAATTTTTGATAATTTCTTGGTAAATTATTGCGATATTTGTAATAATTCAAACGTTTGCGTTATGCCTTTTTATCATAAATTAGGGGAAATACCACATAAACGACATACTGCCTTTAGGAAGCAGGATGGGAGTCTATATTATGAACAACTTTTTGGAACGGTTGGGTTTGAAGGGATGTCTTCTATTCTGTATCATATCCATCGCCCGACACAGGTAAAACATATTGGTACTCCAGTTGATGTAGCGCCAAAGGTTGCTGTTAAAAACAATATTAAATCCTATTGTTTTCAAGGCTTTAAGGTTGTCCCAAAGGATGATTACCTGGAGAGTCGAACGCCTGTACTAACCAATGCAAATTGTACTATTGAATTGGCAGCACCTAGAAAATCAACTGAAGACTACTTCTATAAAAACGCTGATGCAGATGAACTTGTTTTTGTGCATCAAGGTAAAGGGAAGTTAAGATCCCAATTGGGTAATCTCGATTTTGGTCCTGGTGATTATTTGGTTATTCCACGCGGTACGATTTATAAGATGGATTTTGAAACCCAAGATAATCGGTTGTTTATTATAGAGTCTAATCGCCCTATTTATACTCCAAAACGATATCGAAACTGGTTTGGTCAACTTTTAGAACACTCTCCTTATTGTGAAAGAGATATCCGAAGACCTTATGAAATAGAGCATTATGACCAGAAGGGTGAATTTGTCATAAAAATTAAAAAAGAGCAATCCCTGTTCAATGTAGTATATGCTACCCATCCTTTTGATGTGGTAGGTTATGATGGGTATAATTTCCCTTACGCTTTAAGTATACATGATTTTGAACCTATAACAGGAAGGGTTCATCAGCCGCCACCTGTTCATCAGACTTTTGAGACTGATGCCTTTGTGGTTTGTAGTTTTGTTCCTAGGTTATATGATTATCATCCCGAAGCTATTCCAGCACCCTACAATCATAGTAATATAGATTCGGATGAGGTGTTGTACTATGTCGATGGTGATTTTATGAGTAGGAATCATATTGAAAAGGGTTACATTACTTTACACCCGGCCGGAATTCCACACGGACCGCATCCTGGTGCAGTGGAGCGCAGCATTGGTGCAAAAGAAACACAGGAGTTAGCCGTTATGGTGGATACTTTTAAGCCTTTGCGGATTACGCAGCAAGCTTTGGATATCTCCGATGGCACCTATCATAAATCATGGTTGGAATAATGGTATTGAATTGTAGTGTGCATATCGGTGAACAGCTTAGAGCGATGTGGTAAGTGAGATTTCTTGTTTTGTGGAGATTAGAATGTTTATTTAACCGTTTAAACTTTTAGAAATGTCAATTGATACAACATCTTTAAAATTAAAAAAAGAAGTGGAACAGGCTGCTGATTTTTTACCACTTCTTGGAACAGACTATGTAGAATTATATGTTGGTAATGCCAAACAGTCTGCCTTGTATTATCAGTCTGCCTGGGGTTTTCAACCCCTAGCCTACTCGGGCCTAGAAACCGGCAGTAAGGATAGTGCCTCATATGTGCTACAGCAAGATAAAATTCGATTGGTTCTTACCTCGCCTTTAAAAGAAGGAGGGCCGATCAATAGACACATTGATAAGCATGGTGATGGGGTCAAGGTCGTAGCACTTTGGGTAGATGATGCAACAAAGAGTTACCAAGAAACCGTCAAAAGGGGCGCCCGTAGTTATATGGAACCTAAGAAAATAGCGGATGAAAATGGCGAAGTGGTACTCTCGGGAATTCATACTTACGGAGAGACTGTACATATCTTTGTAGAGCGCAAGAATTACCACGGTGCTTTTATGCCAGGGTTTAAAACTTGGAACCCATCTTATAGAGCCGAAGAAACTGGTTTGAAATACATAGATCACATGGTCGGGAATGTCGGATGGAATGAAATGCGAAAGTGGTGTGACTTTTATGCCGAAGTGATGGGCTTTGCACAATTGGTCTCCTTTGACGATAAGGATATCTCTACAGACTACACTGCCTTGATGAGTAAGGTGATGAGTAATGGGAATGGTCGAATAAAATTTCCTATTAATGAACCGGCGGAAGGGAAGAAGAAATCTCAGATTGAAGAATATATAGAGTTTTACAATGGTGCAGGAGTGCAACATATTGCCTTGGCAACAGATAATATTATAGCAACCGTTAAGAAGCTAAAACGTAGAGGAGTAGAGTTTTTAAAGGTACCCTCAACGTATTACGATACTGTTTTGGATAGAGTAGGACAAATCGATGAAGATTTGGAACCTTTAAAGGAATTAGGAATTCTTATTGATCGCGATGATGAAGGTTACTTATTACAGCTGTTTACCAAACCGGTTTTAGACCGTCCTACCATGTTTTTTGAAATAATTCAGAGAAAAGGAGCTAAATCTTTTGGAAAAGGAAATTTTAAAGCCCTTTTTGAGGCAATCGAAAGGGAACAAAAGTTACGAGGTACATTATAAACAAGCTTTTTTATTGATAATTCGATAATTAGTAACGAAACATATTGAATTCTTAGTGTTAAAAAAGTTAAACTTGTTTTATGTGCTTGCATAACATAACTTATATATTAACTTTGCGCTCGCAAATGGGGTGGTGCCCATTGCAGACTTTAAGTAAAGTTTTCATAATTTAAAGTTTTGGTTGGTTAATGAAAAAAACTCGGCTTCGGTCGAGTTTTTTGCTTTGGTAGTAATTTAACTTTTTTGGAACAGTAATTGATATTTCCAAGAAAGTAACTCGTAATGTAATTGATTTTGTTATTTTTACGGTAATAATTAAAACTATGAGGAAGTTTTTATTAGCCCTAAGTGTGTTTTGGCTTTCTGCTTTTACAAGCCAAGGGACAGACTATGAAGACGCTAGCACATTTCAATCAGGTGAATGGTTCAAGTTTAGAATCCATTACGGCTGGTTTAATGCCAGTTTTGCAACCCTAGAATTAAGGGATGAGACTTTGAATGGCAAAGATGTTTTCCACGTTATCGGATATGGGAAAACCACTGGGCTCGCAAGTGTGTTTTTTAAAGTAGAAGATAATTACGAAAGTTATTTCGATAAGAGGACTGGACAGCCCTATAAGTTTATTCGTAAAATAGATGAAGGGGGTCATACTAAGGACGTTGAAATCAACTTTGATTATACTAATAATAAGGCAACTTTAATCGATCACAAAAACAATCGTAAGCAAACCTTTAAAATACAAGATGACATCCAGGATTTACTTTCTGCGTTTTATTACTTGAGAGAAAATTGGGATATCAAAAGTTTAAAGGAGGGAGACGAGCATATCTCTAATATGCTTTTTGATGATGATGGGGTTTATAAGTTTAAGCTTAAATTTCTTGGTAGAGAAACGATTAAAACTAAGTTTGGACAAGTAAAATGTCTTAAATTTAGACCTTATGTACAATCGGGTAGGATTTTCGAGGAAGATGAAAGTCTTACGCTATGGGTTTCGGATGATGCCAATAAAATTCCAATTCGGGTTAAGGCAGATATTTTAGTAGGATCCATAAAAGCGGATTTGGATGCATTTAAAGGGTTAAAACATCAGTTTAAAATTCATATGAACTAGTTCATGGCTATAAGTACGGACATCGAGAGACAGGTTGATCAATTAGAAGAAAAATATAAAAATTCTGGACAAGACTTGAGTTCCTATCTCGATGGCTTGTTATATGCTAAATATCTGACCTATTGGGATTATATCCATTTGGATACCCTATTGAGTTTACAGATCACAAGAACGCATTTTCCGGATGAGACTATTTTTATCAGCTACCACCAGATTACTGAATTGTACTTTAAGCTCATCATCCATGAACAAAAGCAAATCATTGATGATAAACAGCATAACGCTGAGTTTTTAATTCAAAAAATGGAACGCATCAACAGCTACTATAAAATCATGATAAATTCCTTTAGGGTCATGATTAACGGGCTGGATCGTGAACAATTTTTAAAGTATAGAATGACCTTACTTCCTGCCAGCGGATTCCAATCTGCTCAGTTTAGGATGATCGAATTGTATGCTACTCCTCTATATAATTTGCTCGCTCCTTTGGAGAAGGGCAATTTTTCTGTAAATTCTTCGTTGGATGAATTATACGAGAATATTTATTGGAAAAAAGGTGCCATAGATCATAGTACTGGTGAGAAGACCTTGACACTGAAACAATTTGAATATCGGTATACACCGCGGTTTATGAGAATTGCTAAGGAAGTTCAAGGCGGGACGATTTATGATAAGTTTTTAAAACTACCCGCGGAAGTGAAAGAAAATGAACTATTGATAGATGTCATGCGCCAACTGGATGTGAATGCCAATGTGAATTGGAATTTAATGCATATGGGCGTTGCCTATAAACACTTAAGCAAAAATGAACTCACTATAGATTCCACCGGCGGAACCAATTGGAAGGAATTTCTACCGCCCAGTTTTCAGAAAATCATCTTTTTTCCTGAAATTTGGAGCGAAGAAGAGAAAGCCGACTGGGGAAAGCAGTGGGTGGAGCATATGTTTAACCCTCAAACGAAAAATTAAATGTCAAAAAGAGTATTAGGCCTTTTTATGTTGACGGTCTTTACACTAGCCTCGTGTAAAAAAGAAAACAAAGCACCAATTGAAGACACACAAATTAGTGCTGTCCTTGCTGAGAAGGTCGAACCTGTTGAGCTTCGAGAATTTGGATATAATCTCAATGACTATACTGTGGTGAGGGATACCATTAAGGCTGGTGATAGTTTTGGTGAGATCTTACAACGCAATAATTTACAATATCCACAAATTTACAATATCGTAGAAGGGGCAAAGAGTGATTTTGATATTACAAATCTTCAGGTGGGTAAGCCTTATACCTTACTAATGGTTGATGGGGACTCTGTTCAACTTCCTAAATGTTTTATATACCAACCGAACAAGATCGATTATGTGGTGGTGGATTTTGCCGACACTACTGTGGTTAAAAAAGGAAAGAAAGAAGTGAAGCTTGTTGAGCGCGAAGCCACCGGAATCATTGATGGTTCTTTATACCTTACCCTACAAGAACAAGGTTTAAGTCCAATAGTCGCTTATAAAATGAGTGATATTTATGCATGGACCGTGGATTTCTTTAGAATTCAGAAGGGAGACCGTTTTAAAGTAATTTATACGGAAAAATATATAGATGATAGTATTTATGCGGGAGTTGATAAGGTTAAAGCAGCTTATTTTGAACATAAAGGTGAGCCATTTTACGCCTTTCGTTTTGAAACAGATTCAACTAAGCATATCGTAGATTATTTTGATGAAACTGCTGATAACTTAAGACGTGCATTTTTAAAAGCACCGGTACAGTTTAGTCGAATTTCATCACGCTATAATTTAAAGCGTAGAATAGCATTATACGGAAACCGCGTACGTCCACACAAAGGTACGGACTTTGCTGCTCCCGTTGGAACACCTATTTTATCTACAGCTAATGGAACTGTTATCGCCTCTGAGCGAAGAGGAGGGAATGGGAATTACGTCAAGGTTAAACACAACAGTACGTATTCTACCCAATATTTACACATGAAAAAGCGTAAGGTTAAGGTAGGTGATTACGTCAAACAAGGAGATGTTATTGGTTGGGTTGGAATGACAGGAAATACCTCTGGACCTCACGTTTGTTATAGATTCTGGAAAAATGGCAAACAGGTTGATCCTTTCAGACAGGATTTACCACAGGCAGAACCAATTTCGGATAGCTTAAAAGTAGACTATCTTGCTTTTATCAGTCCAATTAAGCAACAATTGGATTCGCTCATATTTGCGGATCCCAATGCCAATGAAGAAGAATTTATAACCGAATTAAATCAAGACAATGCCATTAGCAGCAAAGAATCCAACTGATACCACAGCTTGGAAAGAATTACAGGAATACTTTAAGAATGTCAAGGACACTCAAATAAAGGAGCTTTTTGAAAAAGATCCAGATAGAGCCAATAAATTCACCCTTAAATGGAATGATTTCTTAGTAGATTTCTCTAAGAATCGAATCGATGAAAAAACATTTCAATTATTACAAAATCTAGCCAAAGAAGCGGATCTTAAGGATGCGATTGAAAAATACTTTGGAGGTGATATTATCAATCAGACCGAAGGTAGAGCCGTTTTACATACAGCCTTAAGAACTGCAAAGTCAGCTAATGTAAAGGTGGATGGTGAAAATGTAATTCCAGAGGTTTACCAGGTTCGTGAAAAAATGAAATCCTTTACGGAGTCTATCATATCCGGACAACACAAAGGATACACAGGAAAAGCCATTACCGATATTGTAAATATTGGAATTGGGGGATCTGATCTGGGTCCTGTTATGGTAACCGAAGCATTAGAATACTATAAGAACCATCTTCAAGTGCATTTTGTAAGTAATGTGGATGGGGACCATGTTAGTGAGACGTTAAAAGGACTTAATCCTGAGACTACTCTTTTTATCATTGTATCCAAGTCATTTACCACCCAGGAAACACTCACTAATGCACTAACCATTAAAAAATGGTTTTTAAATAAAGCGACTCAAAAAGATGTAGCTACTCATTTTGTGGCCGTATCTACGAATCTTGAAAAGATCGATGAATTTGGGATTGCTACTGAGAATGTCTTTCCTATGGAAGACTGGGTTGGTGGTCGCTTCTCTTTGTGGAGTGCCGTTGGACTTTCTATAGCACTTTCTGTTGGTTATGACAATTTTGAAAAATTGTTAGACGGGGCTCAAGCTATGGATATCCACTTTAGAGAAACTCCTTTCGAAAAGAACATTCCTGTAACCCTAGCGCTTTTAAGTGTTTGGTATAATAACTTTTATGGAGCTGAGAGCGAAGCGCTTATTCCTTACAGCCAATACTTACATCGTTTAGCTGCATATTTACAGCAGGGAACCATGGAGAGTAATGGTAAGAGTGTGGATCGCAATGGAAACCCTGTTGGGTATCAAACCGGAACCATCATCTGGGGTGAGCCTGGAACAAACTCTCAACATGCTTTCTTTCAATTGATTCATCAAGGAACCAAGTTGATCCCTACGGATTTTATCGGATACGTAGAATCATTACACGGAGATCAAGATCATCACAATAAGCTGATGGCAAATTATTTTGCACAAACTGAAGCGCTAATGACAGGTAAAACAGCCGAAGAAGTTCGAAACGAACTTGTGGGTGGTAAAATGTCTGCGGAAGAAATTGATGCCTTAGTCCCATTTAAAGTCTTTGAAGGAAATAAACCGACAAATTCTATTTTAATACATAAACTGACACCACAATCTTTAGGTGCTTTAGTGGCTATGTATGAGCATAAAATATTTGTTCAAGGTGTGATTTGGAACATTTTCAGCTATGATCAGTGGGGTGTTGAGCTAGGCAAACAGCTAGCGTCCACAATTCTTAAAGACATAACCTCTGAAACTCTTAGTAAACACGATAGTTCTACGTTAAATCTTTTACAATATTTTAAGAATAATTAACAATTATTATATAAATCCTAAATCGTAGCCTTATAATATCCATTATATTATAATGTTACGATTTTTGTTTACATTTGTCATTGTGTTAAATTATTTAACATTCACTTAATGCGAGAGTCCTTTTTAAATGGGATTTTTGCAGGGTCAAATTAAATTAAACAACAAATGAAGACAATTTACAATTGGATTTTTACCGCAGTATTTGCGTTAATTACAACTGCAGCATTCTCGCAAGGAACTATTTCGGGTTCTGTAGTTGATGGTAGCATGGGGCAGCCTTTGCCAGGTGCAAATGTCATGATCAAAGGTTCTAATATTGGAACTTCTACTGATTTTGACGGTAACTTTACCTTAGATGTGAACCAGGATTCTGGTACGGTGACTGTTTCTTACATTGGTTTTATCGCAAAACAAGTAAGTTATACGTTAACTAATGGTACTGCTAATATCGGTACAGTAAGTTTGAAACCGGATGCGCAAGAGCTAGAAGGGGTAGTTGTTGTTGGGTCAGGGATAATTGACTTAGCGAGAGACAGACAAACGCCTATTGCGGTTTCAACTGTAGGCGTAGAAGAGATTCAAGCTAAAGCGGTTGGGAATGTTGAATTTCCAGAGATTTTGAAGAATACACCTTCTGTGTATGTATCAAACCAATCCGGAGGTTTTGGTGAATCACAAATGTTTGTTAGAGGATTTGACCAAACGAATACTGCATTCTTACTTAACGGACAGCCTATTAATGGCATGGAAGACGGTAAAGTTTACTGGTCTAACTGGTCAGGAATGTCTGACATCGCTCAAGGTATTCAAATTCAAAGAGGACTTGGTTCTTCCAAGCTTGCTATCTCTTCAGTTGGTGGTACGGTTAATATTGTTACCAAAACTACTGAGATGACAAAAGGAGGTTTCGCAAGATTCATGGTAGGTAATGGCAGTTATTTCAAAACTACAGCAGCTTATAACACTGGGATGAGTGAAAACGGATGGGGATTTTCTTTCCTTTTAGACCACTGGCAAGCGCATAGCAAATACGCTGATGGTACTAAAGGACAAGGTCAGAACTACTTCTTTTCTGTTGGTAAAAAAGCAGGAGATCACAATTTCAACTTCCTGTTTACGGGTGCGCCACAGTGGCACGACCAAAACTTTTCTAAAAGTCAGGAGTTATTTGACCGTTACGGACTTAAATACAATAACAATTACGGATTCTATAGAAACCAATCCGGTGACTATAAGTATCTTTCACTTAGAAGAAACTACTACCATAAACCAGTAATTAACCTGAACTGGGACTGGGCAATTTCTGAAAAATCAAATCTTTCTACTGTTGTATACGCTTCTTTCGGACGTGGTGGTGGAACTGGAGATTACGGAAATGGAGTTTCCTATGTTGATAATGGAGACGATTCAATGAGAGGAGCTTATTTGCCTTCTAATGGACAAATCGACTGGGATTATATCCGAAACTCTTACAACGCCGGCATTGCAAACGGAATTAGCGAAGGTTATAATGGTACTATGTTGAGAAGTTCTGTAAACAACCACGCTTGGTATGGTGCTGTTGTTAACTATGAATTTGATACTCAAAATGAATTTAAATATAATGTTGGTGCTGATGTTCGTTTTTACAAAGGTGATCACTTTAGACAGATTACAGATTTACTTGGGTTGAAAGGTAGAATCGAACCTATAGGAGGACGTCCTGATGGTTATATTGTTGATGAAACTTTTGATCCAAACCCTTGGGCTGCATTGTTTAACTATGCGGACAAAGATCAGAGGATTGATTATGATTACTCTGAGAACATCAATTATCAAGGTGTTTTTGGTCAAGCAGAATATGCTAAGGATAATTTCAGTGCATTTGTTCAGGGTGCCTTATCTAACCAATCTTACAAAAGAGAAGACCGAGGAAATTTTGACTTTGACAATCCTAAAAAATCTGAAAAAGTTAGTAGAACCGGTTACAACTTAAAAGGAGGTGCTGCATGGGAATTTAGTGAAGGTCATACAATCTATGCTAACGCTGGAAACTATTCAAGACAACCTTTCTTAGATAATATCTTCCCATCTTATGATGATAATACGCAATTAGCAGAGCCAAAAGTTGATAACGAGAAGATCCTTGGACTTGAAGCTGGATACCGTCTACAATTAGGAAACTTCATAGGTAGCTTTAATGCCTATTATACAAGCTGGGATAACAGATTCCAATCCTTCAGTGGAGAATACGAAGATGTTGCGGATGCGATCATTAGATTGACTAATATCGGACAATTGCACAAAGGTGTTGAGATCGATGGTAAGTGGAGACCTACCAATACATTCATGTTAAGAGGTTACTTTACAGTAGGAAACTGGGAGTATGACGGATCATCTCCTGTATATATCATCGATAATAATGATAACTCAGCAGTAGATAATTTTGAAGTTGACTTGACAGGTACAAAAGTAGGTCAAGCGCCTCAGACTTCTTTCGGTCTTGGAACTTCATTTGATGTAATTCAAGACAAGTTTTCAGTAGATGCTGACTGGAACTACTATGCGAACCTATACGGTTTCGTTGACGCAGAGGATGTTGCTCAAAACCAATTAGATAACGCAGGGGTTTACCAACCTGAGAAATTGGATGCTTATTCACTATTTGATCTTGGAGCTACTTACAGACTACAATTCGGTAGTGATGATATCAGCATTAGGGGTAACGTATACAACTTATTTGATACCGAGTATATCAACCAAAAAGACAGCTACGGTTATTACTATGGAAATGGGTTAACTTGGAACTTATCAGTTCGCTATAATTTCTAGAAAGTATACCTAAATAATACATAAAAACCCCGGGCTTAAAAGTCCGGGTTTTTTTGTATCTTTTCGGTTGATAAGTCTGCACTTAATTGTGTATTTTTGATAACTAAAACAAAATATACTCATGTACTCTACTCTTAATTTATTACACTCATATTGGGCGTATTTCACTTTGATCATGCTGCTGGTAGCAGTATTGAATGCTCTAAATGGATATTTCAGCAAAAATGAATTTAGTATGTCTAAAGATTTTAGAATAAGTCTTTTTGCTTTGATTTTTACACATATCCAGATCCTACTAGGATTGATTCTTTACTTTACGAGTCCTTATTTTGCTTCATGGCAGGCTGGAGGAGTGATGGGCGATAGCTTCTTACGTCTAGTTCTAGTAGAACATCCATTCATTAATCTTATTGCAGTGGCATTGATTACTATTGGGTGGAGTAAACATAAAAAAGTTACAGCTTCCAAATCTAAATTCAAAAACATAGCACTTTTTTATGGTATCGGTTTAGTTCTGATACTTCTTAGAATCCCATATATGCTTTGGTTTGATTAAATGAGCTGAATAATTTAAAATAATACAACAATAGGCATGGTGTAATTCAAAACATCATGCTTATTTTTTTGATATATGCTGACGAACAATATACCTCGGATCGGTGGTCTCCACACCACTTCTACAAAACGATTATTGATCATTTCCACTTGGATTCTTTTACTTGTGTGTCATAGTAGCCTCTTCGCCCAAAATCATAATAGTGATACACTATCTGAAGTTGTTTTGGAAACTCGACGTAATAAACGCACTACCCCAACAGTCCTTCACGCGACTTTGGATACTGCTATTTTAGCCCGTTACTCGCCCGTAGGACTGATACAGGCACTCAATGAAATTCCGGGAGTTCAAATTTTTTCCGGTGGAATGGGCACCAATAGACTTACAGTTAGAGGCGTAGGTGCAAGGACGCCTTACGGCACCTCAAAAATTAAAGCTTATTTTAACGGAATACCGATTACCAGTGGAATTGGAGAAACGAGTTTTAATATATACGATCCGGAATCCATTCAAAATATTGATCTCATCAGCGGCCCGAAAGGAAGCCTCTATGGCGCGAATTTAGGTGGGGCTATGCTCTTGTATACTAAAATGGCTAAACCGAACACTACGGTTTTAAAAGAAGGATTTAATGTTGGATCTTTTGGCCTTTTTAAAAACAGCCTGAGCTTTAACCATCGAAGGGAGGACTATTACATCAATGTATTTCAGGATCACATGCAAACAGATGGATTTAGGGATAACAGCAGCTATGAGAGAAATATGGTCATGCTAGATGCAGGTATCATCTTAAATCCCAATAATGAACTTTTGCTGTTGTTTCAACAACTCAACTACAATGCGCAAATAGCAAGTTCAATTAGCAAGACAGACTTTGAAGAGAACCCAAGTGCTGCCGCCGCAAATTGGGGTGCGGCCAAGGGTTATGAGGATAATAAAATCACTACCCTTGGCTTGAGCTATATTCACGGGTTTTCAAGCCAATTAAAAAATAAGACATCAGTATTCTACTCCTATTTGGATCATTACGAGCCAAGGCCTTTTAATATTCTAGATGAGTTTTCAAATAGCTATGGATTTCGCTCCTCCTTTCTAGGTTCTTTGAACCTAATACCGCTTAAAAATAATTTTGAAGTGGGATTGGAGTGGTATAGGGATACCTACCACTGGTCCACCCTTGAAAATCTATACGAGCAAAATAATGGAAAGGGAAGTTTGGCAGGGGATCGTCTTAGTGACAATAAGGAATATCGAAACCGCTGGAGCGGGTTTATGAGTTGGGATTTCTTTATCGACCGCTGGGCTTTTACCGCGGGACTACACTTAAATAGCAGTTCCTATAGTTTTAGGGATTATTTCAATACTGGGGAGTCTAATAAAAATGCCAAAAGAGACTTTGATGCCGTATGGGCGCCAAGTATCAGTGTTGAGTATAGCGTAAACCCACATTGGAGACTTAATGGAAATGTTAGCTATGGTTATAATATTCCAAATTTGGAAGAAACCTTGACCCCTGAAGGTGTTATAAATCCTGAAATCGGCCCAGAAACGGGTTGGAACTATGAATTAGGTACCTACCATAGCCTTGTAGATCATAAATTAAACCTATCTCTAGTGCTCTATTATATGGATGTGGAGAATCTTTTGGTTTCTGATCGTGTTGGAGAAGATCAATATATCGGTAGAAATGCCGGACAGGTTTCTCATAAGGGAATAGAGTTTCATGCCGACTACAACCAATTGCTTTTTCAACGATTGTCATTTAGGCCTTACCTTAACCTAACGCTCAATCACCATAGGTTTGAGGAGTTTATAAGTGAGGACACTGATTATTCCGGAAATAAACTTACCGGGGTGCCAGAGCATACTATTGCCGGGGGAGTGGTTCTAAATGATCCTTCTGGATTGTTCCTGACAACCACCATGAAGTATGTAGGGCAAACACCAATGGATGATGCGAATACGCAGTACAATCAATCCTATACAGTTGTTAATATCAAGGCGGGATATGAGCGGCAGTTATGGGATCATATGCATATGAGGCTGAGCTTTGGAATTGACAATGTATTGGATGAAAAGTATGCTTCTTCTATTCTTGTTAATGCCGTTGGATTTGGGAGTTCTCAGCCACGTTATTATTATCCGGGGTTACCTGTTAATTATTATGGGGGCTTGAGCCTGAGATACAGTTTTAATTAACCGAGGTATAAGCCGTTTTCTTATGAAGCAAAAAAGAAAACCCTAAAAGTGTTGAAGCTTTTAGGGTTTGAAATATGTTACCGTATATTGACTTCAGAATACACTGAAATTACTGTATCTTTTTCAACCAATTTTTCATAGAAACCTCCTCGGTAATAATACCTTTTAAGTCTGCAATAGCAACACGTTTTTGTTCCATGCTGTCTCTATGTCTAATGGTTACGGTTTGGTCTTCTAAAGTTTGATGATCTACAGTAACACAGAAAGGTGTGCCGGCTGCATCTTGTCTGCGGTAACGTCTACCAACAGCATCTTTTTCATCATAAGCCACTTGGAAATCCCATTTCAAATCATCGAAGATCTCTTTAGCAACCTCTGGAAGTCCATCTTTTTTAACAAGTGGTAAAATAGCCACTTTTGTAGGAGCTAGGACTGCCGGTAATTTCAATACTGTCCTGGTGGTTCCGTTTTCGAGATCCTCTTCCTGAAGTGAATTGGAGAATACCGCTAAAAACATACGATCTATACCAATGGATGTTTCCAATACATATGGAATATAACTTTTGTTTTCTTCAGGATCGAAGTACTGTAATTTCTTGTTGCTAAATTTCTCGTGGTTCGATAAATCGAAATCTGTTCTGGAGTGAATTCCTTCCAATTCTTTAAACCCAAAAGGAAATCTAAATTCGATATCGGTTGCGGCATCGGCATAATGCGCTAGTTTCTCATGATCGTGGAAGCGATAATTGTCTGCTCCAAGACCTAGTGATAAATGCCATTTTAAACGTGCTTCTTTCCAGTGCTCATACCAGTGCATTTGAGTACCTGGTTTGATAAAGAATTGCATTTCCATTTGTTCAAACTCACGCATACGGAAAATAAACTGGCGCGCTACAATTTCATTTCTAAAGGCTTTACCAGTTTGTGCAATTCCAAAAGGAATTTTCATTCTTCCGGTCTTTTGAACGTTCAAGAAGTTTACAAAGATTCCCTGAGCAGTCTCCGGACGTAAGTATAAATCCATTGCAGACTCTGCAGAAGCACCTAGTTTGGTTCCAAACATTAGGTTAAACTGCTTGACATCGGTCCAGTTTTTACTTCCTGTTTCTGGATCTGCGATTTCCAATTCCTCAATTAAAGCCTTAACATCAGCCAAGTCTTCTTTTTCCAGGGATTGTCCTAATCGCTTAGAAATAGCAGTAGCCTGTTCCTGGTACCCAAGAACCCTAGGGTTGGTAGCCAAGAACTGTTCTTTATCGAAACTATCTCCAAATCGTTTGGCTGCTTTAGCAACCTCCTTCTCGATTTTACCTTCAATTTTGGCGACGTAATCTTCAACCAGTACATCAGCTCTATATCTTTTTTTTGAGTCTTTATTGTCTATAAGAGGATCATTAAAGGCATCAACGTGGCCTGAAGCTTTCCAGGTTGTCGGGTGCATTAAGATAGAGGCGTCAATCCCGACAATATTGTCGTTCATTTGTACCATGGCCTTCCACCAGTATTCCCTGATATTCTTTTTGAGTTCAACCCCATTTTGTGCGTAATCGTATACAGCACTTAAACCGTCATATATTTCACTAGAAGGAAAAATATACCCATACTCCTTGGCATGGGCAATAACTTTTTTAAATTGATCGTCTTGATTTGCCATACGGCAAAAATATGCTTTTTTAGAGGAATAAGAAATTCTATTTCAGCTTAAAAGTTGAAGAGGCTAGCAAATTTTCGTTATAAAAAATATTGATTCTGTAATCTCCGGCTTCAGCTAGATCTTTTACAATAATATAGTCACAAATACCCAGGGGTTTATTGTTGTAATCGATGACGATCTTTTTGCTATATATGAGTTTTTTATCCCCAAAGTCTAGGCTTTGTAATTGGCCTAAAATTTGATTATTTGGATCTATAAATTGGATGTAAAATTCTCGTTCTCCCGGCTTGATTAGTGTACCCGGGGCTATGTTAAAACACACCCTAAGACGTTCGGCGCGACTTACCCTGTCGGTCTCTATGACTTTTCCATTCGATCGTACTTTGTAGGCCATGCCCGTTAGGGTGGGGACAAGTAATGAAGGATCTTTATCAACTCGTTTGGAAAGTTCAATATTTTCGTTGATTAACGAATCGTTGAATTGTGCGAGATTTTCATTGGCACTTTTCAGTGCGTTAGAATAACGCTCAAGTTCAATATAGCGAAGTTTTGTGCTGTCCACTTCTTTGGCTAAAAGAATGTTTTGTTGTTGTACAGAATCCGATAGTTTATGTAAGTATTTATTTTCCATCCGAATCTCGGCCAATTCTCTGCGGTAACGCCCTAGGATCTGGTAATCCACCTCCAGCATTGAAATGGAATCAATCAATAAAGCGATGCGCTTACGACTGTATTCAATTTCTTGTATGTGTGCTTCGTTCTCCTGGGCTAACTTATTAAGATCGGTTTGGATATGTTGTAGGTCCTCAACGATCATTCCTTTGGCGTTTTCTAAAAACGACACCTTCTCTTCACTCTCAACAAAGTTGAAATAGGAAAAGAGTGTTAGTGCTGCAATACACAACAAGAGTATTCCTAAAATAATTTTTTGTCCTAATTGCTTTTTGTTAGCACTCATTACACGCTATAGATTTGAAAATAATATGATTAAAGATTTGTTTAGGGTGGCAAAGATAATAAATGTTCCCTTATTCGATTTAGAATCCATAAGTTATACATTTTGCTCTACTAATCCATACGAAGCTCCATCATAGTTGTATCCCTTTAAAGGGTTAGTTTAGTTATTAATCTCTTGTTATAACGCAATTTATATTCCGAAATTATATCATGTAACTCAATGCTTATACATATATTGCCCTTGCAAAAGAAATCGAGCGGGAATATTTACACACAAAAGTCGAAAATTTTTACAATTCTATATCGGAATTTTTGTTGTCAGTAAAGGGAAACCTTTATACCTTTCTCCCTTGAAAATAAAAATCGTTAATTTGCAGCTTTAATTGGGTTTTATGAAAATTAAAGATCTTATTGTACTAACGCTCGCTGTAGTTGTGTCTGTTTGCCTGTATAGTTGTGCGCGTAGGGGAACACCTGAAGGTGGTCCTAAGGATGTGACACCACCATCGATCACCTCGGCTACCCCAATGAATAACAGTACGAACTTTGATGCTGAGAAAGTCAGAATTTATTTTGATGAGTACATTAAGTTGAAGGATCTTCAGAAACAATTAATTGTTTCACCTCCGCTAGAATACCAACCATATATCTACCCACAATCCGGGCCAAGTAAGTATTTGGAAATCGAGATTCTAGACACTTTAAAGGAGAATTCGACCTATGTGTTTAACTTCGGTCAAAGTGTGGTGGATAATCATGAAGAAAACCCGTATTCTTTTTTTACCTACGTGTTTTCAACAGGAGACTATATAGATTCTCTTGAAGTCGAGGGGTTTGTGATAGATGCAGTCCAAAAAAAACCAGATCCTTTTATTTCTGTGATGCTCTATGAAGTGGATACGGCGTATACGGATTCCATTATTTTTCAAAAGCCACCGACGTATTTGACAAACACCTTAGACAGCGCCACAACTTTCCGTTTGACCAACCTAAAGGAGGGTACCTATAGATTGGTAGCCATGAAGGATGAAAATGGCAATTATAAATTTGATCCGAAAACTGATAAAATAGGATTTATCGATCACTTCATAAAAATTCCAACAGACTCCATATACGGGTTGAATTTATTTAAAGAAATACCGGAATACAAGGCAACTCGGCCAGCGCTTATCGCAAAAAATAAAATATATTTTGGATATGAAGGCCTGCACCAGGGAATGCAGATCAAATTACTTTCAGAAAAACCTGAAGATTATGATTTTAGAGTCTTCCCGGATTCGGCAACAGATACTTTGAATTACTTTTTTACGCCTTTTGAAGCAGATTCACTGATATTTGAAGTTCGTAAAGAAGTTCGACAACAGCAGGTGGTCGATACCTTCACTGTCCGTGTAAAGGATCTTTATGCGGATACTCTTGTCGTAGCACAATTGAACAAGGGATTTGCATTAAACGATTCCCTTAAGATCTATGCATCCACTCCAATGGAGAATATCGATACCACTCAAATCAGTGTAATGAGTAAGGATTCCGTATTGTTGGATTATAAAGCAAACCTAGATACTTCACGGAATATTGTAAGCGTAAAATGGAATACAGAGCCAGAACAGAAATATCAAGTCAAATTTTTACCTGGCGCTATACGTGATTTTTACGGGGATACTAATGATACCTTAACCTATGGATTGGCAACCAAAAGTGTTTCTGATTTGGGAAGCTTTAGGGTGAATCTCAGAAATGTTAGCCAATATCCTGTTATTCTCCAATTGACAGATCAAAAAGGAGTGGTACAGTACGAGAAATTTATCACCGAGCAAAAGAGTACGTATGAGTTTTTAAATATCAATCCAGCGACCTATTTGATTCGGGTAATTCACGATTCTAACGGTAATGGCAAGTGGGATACGGGGAATTATTTGCAAAAATTACAACCCGAACGCATTAGCTACTTCCCTGATCCGGTAGAGCTTCGTTCAAATTGGGAAATCGAACAGACCTTTACCTTACAGTAAACTGATCCCGATCTTCCAAAAATTTAAATTTATTACGTTGTTGTAGAACTTCAAAACGATCCAAGGTGGTGGTAAGAACCTCTTCTTTTTCGCTAAAGATAATGGTTTGTCCAAGGGCGTCGTATACAGCAGAATGTCCTGAGTACTCTATATTTTTACCATCAACGCCAAATCTATTTACACCTATGGTATAGGTCATGTTTTCAATCGCTCTTGCGCGGAGTAAGGTGTCCCAGGCCAGTATTCTTTTATTGGGCCAATTCGCGACATAGATCAGTAGATCACAATCTTCCGTATTTCGAGACCAAACGGGAAAACGTAAATCATAGCATACAAGTGGACATATGGTCCACCCTTTATACTGTAGCACTACTTTATGTGTCCCGGAGCTAAAAGCTTTATCCTCTCCAGCCAAGGTGAAGGTGTGGCGCTTGTCGTAATGTGTCACTGTGGTGTCCGGCTGAACAAAAACAAATCTGTTGTAATACACTCCCGCCTCTTTGATGATTAAACTTCCACAAATCGCTGAATTTAGTTGCCGTGCCATTTGTTTTAACCAATTTAAAGTCTCGCCCTGCATGGTTTCAAAATTCGATATTGCATCCATTGTAAAACCAGTGCTGAACATCTCTGGAAGTACGATCAGATCAACCGCATTGGCAAGACCTTTAATTTTGCTTTGCAGCATCGTTCTATTAGCTTGGGGATCTTCCCAAAGCAGTTCAGTTTGAATTAATGCAATTCGAAGTTTGTTTTCCATAAATTAAAGTTAGGGAATTATAATAAAAGTAAAAAGAGCGATCCAATCCAAGTTGATTTTTGCTAAACTATCCTTATTTTAGCGCTAGGACTAAAAAAATATTAAGGGAGTGAAAATTATTTCTTACAACGTAAATGGAATACGTGCCGCGGTTACTAAAGGATTTATAGATTGGTTGCAAACAGCACAACCTGATGTGATTTGTCTTCAAGAAATTAAGGCCATGAAGGAGCAGTTGGACTTGCGGATATTTGAAGAGGCAGGTTATCCATACCACTATTGGTATAGCGCTGAGAAAAAGGGCTATAGTGGGGTGGCAATTCTTTCAAAAAAGCAACCGAATCAGGTGGTGTATGGAACAGGGATTGATTATATGGATAAAGAAGGAAGAAATCTGCGTGTAGATTTTGACAATGTTTCGGTGATGAGTTTGTATTTGCCTTCGGGAACAAATATCGCTAGACTTGATCATAAGTTAACCTATATGGCGGATTTTCAAACCTATGTGGATGATTTGAAAAAAGAAGTTCCAAATCTTATTATTTGTGGGGATTACAACATATGTCACCGGGCTATTGATATTCACGATCCTGTTAGAAATGCCAAAGTTTCCGGGTTTTTACCTGTAGAACGAGAGTGGATTGGGAACTTTATAGACAGTGGCTTTGTCGACAGCTTTAGGCATTTTAATAAGGAACCTCACCAATACAGTTGGTGGAGTTACCGAGCAAATGCCAGAGCTAATAATAAGGGTTGGCGTATCGATTACAATATGGTTGCAGAACCTTTAAAAGAAAAATTAAAAAGAGCCGTTATATTACCAGAAGCAAAACACAGTGATCACTGCCCGATCATGGTGGAAGTTGAAGATTAAAAAAGTTTGAAAAATGATGAAAAGATTTCTTGTTAGCGCTATATTATTAGGAGCCATGTCTTCATGTGTGTCCTCAAAAGTTTACAACGATTTACAGAGCCGGTACGATGCGCTAAAGGGTGAGAAGGAAGCCTTGCTTGGTGAGAACCAAACTTTAGACAGCACGAATAACAATTTAGAAAACCAGTTAAATACGCTTCAAGATTCTTATGATGCGCTACTTGCAGAGCGCAATCAATTACGCCAGGACTACGATGCAACAAAAAACAATCTGGATAATCTTAAAGCATCTTATGATGCTCTAGAGAAAAACAGCAGTGCAGCAATTCGTGCAAATGTGGATAAAAACAAAGAGTTGCTTGAACAACTTGAGTCTAAAGAACGAACCCTGGCTGAAGAACGCAGTCGTTTAGAAGCCCTAAAGAAACAGTTGGATAGCCGCTCACAGCGTGTAGATGAATTAGAAGCCTTGATCGCTTCCAAAGATCAAGCGATGAAAAATCTAAAAGATGCCATTTCAAGTGCCTTACTTGATTTTGAAGGCAAAGGTTTGACGGTTGAACAGCGAGATGGTAAGGTCTACGTTTCCATGGAAAATAAATTATTATTCCAAAGTGGAAGCTGGGCAGTCAATGACAACGGGCGTCGAGCTGTGCAGCAACTGGGAGGTGTATTGGCAAATAACCCGGATATCAATGTGCTTATTGAAGGACATACCGATAATGTCCCATACCGAGGGAACGGGCCTTTACAAGATAACTGGGATCTTTCCACCAAAAGAGCCACAAGTATCGTACGCATATTATTAGGAAATTCTCAGATTGATCCTGCAAGTCTTACCGCTGCGGGTAAAGGACAGTATGTCCCTGTGGCACCAAATTCTACTACCGGAGGAAAAGCTAAAAACCGTAGGATAGAAGTGGTGCTTACTCCTAAATTAGACGAAATCACAAAATTGTTGAACGAAGATTAAAAGAAGACCTTCCCTTAGGGTGATCCACGCTAAGGGAGGAGGATTTTTTTCAGTCAATACAACACGCGGATGGAATACACAACACTACCCAATACCCAAATTAAAATTAGTAAAATCTGTCTGGGCACCATGAACTGGGGAGAACAAAACACCGAAGCCGAAGGGTTTGAACAAATGGATTATGCTTTAGATGCGGGAGTGAATTTTTTTGACACTGCAGAGCTCTACCCAATCCCGAAGAACCCCAAAACCCAGGGTGCAACAGAAACTTATATGGGGAATTGGTTCAAGAAAACTGGAAATAGAGACAAGATTGTACTGGCCTCAAAAGTCGCGGGGCCACCTGAATTTAATCCACATCAAATTAGAGAAGGTGGTTTTAGCAGAAATGCTATGGAGGACGCCTTGCATCAAAGTTTAACACGATTGCAAACCGATTATATCGATCTCTACCAATTGCATTGGCCAGATAGACCTTCCAACTATTTTGGTAAAAGAGGCTATCGCCATGAACCTGATCACCAATGGGAAGACAACATTAGAGAAACTCTAGAAAGTTTACAGCATTTTATAGATCAAGGTAAAATAAGGCATATCGGTCTTTCAAATGAGGTGCCGTGGAGTGTGATGCGCTTTTTAGAGGAGAGTAAATACCAAGGACTTCCTCGTGTGGTTACCGTTCAAAACCCATATAATTTGCTAAATAGAACCTATGAAATAGGTTTGGCAGAAATATCCATCCGAGAAAATGTTGCTTTATTTCCGTACTCACCCTTGGCCTTTGGAAGGTTGACCGACAAGTTTATAAATGGCCAAGACACCAGCCGAGCACGTATTACCCTGTACCCTGAAATGAAGCGTTACAATAAGGTGAATGCACTAAAGGCAACACAATGTTATTACGATTTGGCCAAAGAAAATAATATGTCGTTGGCTACTTTATCACTTGCATTTATTCACCAGCAAAATTTTGTTTGTAGTACCATCATCGGTGCAACACAGATGGATCAGTTGAAAGAAAACATCGAAAGTATCGCAGTACAACTCGATGCATCAGTACTGGATCAGATTCATAAAATTCACGAAGCCATCCCCAACCCTGCACCATAAGTTGAGACCTTTAATATTGTCTTATCTATAAGCTGATATGCTATTTGTGGTTTCATATTAAAATCATTTTCAGTATATTTGTTTTAGTTTAACACATTAAGATGAAATTAAGTCAGGATATAGTAGCTGTTGATGGGATTGACAAGGAGATTCTAAGAGATTTGATGGAGGATGCTAGAAAACCCATTTTGGAGATTGCACGTAAAATTGGGATATCTGGTGCCGCCATACATCAAAGACTAAGAAAGTTGGAGAACTCAGGGTTAATTGCAGGTTCAAAATTTGTGATCAATCCTAAGAAACTCGGTTATGCAACCATGGCATTTATTGGGATCTATTTGGATAAGGCCATGAGAAACCCAGAAGCTGTAAAGCAGTTAAGAGAAATACCAGAGGTCTTAGAGTGTCATTATACCACCGGAAATTGGTCCATACTCATTAAAATACTGTGTAAGGATAACGAACACTTGATGAATGTTTTAAATCATAAGATTCAATCCATCGATGGTGTTTCGAGAACTGAAACGTTTATATCGCTTAATCAACAAATTGATCGTCAGATCAGCCTGTGATAACCTCTGGGATAGGAATTGTTTTAAGCTAGATAATTTCAAATGATAACAAGAGTACAATTTCAAGGAGTGGAATATACCATGGACCTCTCAAAGCCTATCGATATTTCGATACCGCTACGTGGGAGTTCAGAGAATCCTAATGCCTGGTATTTATCACCTCCACAAATTAGTCCGGTGGTGATGGATGATTTTGTAGGGAGTGTGGCTAGTGGAGCCTCAACGAATTTCAATACCATTGTATTTAATCCTCATGCTCACGGAACCCATACCGAATGCATTGGACATATCACTGAGGAATTTCATGCCGTAGGAGATAGTTTGAAACAGTATTTCTTTCTGTGTGAATTAATTACTGTTCAACCCATAAGCTACCAAGACGATCTTGTAATTACAAAAGATCAATTGTCAGAGGTGCTTTACGGCAAAACACCTACAGCTGTAGTACTGCGAACTAAGCCCAATGATGATGGTAAATTAACCCGGCAATATTCCCATACTAATCCAGCTTATCTTTTAGAAGAAGCTGCTTTGTTTCTTCGACAAATTGGAGTAAAGCACTTGCTAGTCGATTTACCCTCGGTGGATAAAGAAAAGGATCAGGGTCAGCTCGCCTCGCATAAAGCCTTTTGGGATTATAATGGAAACAGACGATTAGATGCTACCATTACTGAATTTATATACGTTCCTGATAATCTACAGGACGAAACCTATTTTTTAAACCTACAAATTGCATCCTTTGTCAACGATGCCAGCCCTAGTAAACCAGTGTTATACCAACTTTTATAAAAATAACAACGGATGAAATTAAGCCTTAAAATTGAAGAATTATTCATGCTAGCCTTAGGATGCTATCTTTTTAGTACGCTAGATTATAGCTGGTGGTGGTTTATTGGATTGTTTTTACTACCCGATATCGGAATGTTGGGTTATGTCATCAATACAAAAGTTGGCGCTTTTACCTATAATATTTTCCATCATAAAGGAATTGCTATAGTTTTGTATATGCTTGGTCTTTGGTTAGGGTTGCCCTATCTCAGTTTGGCGGGAATCCTGATCTTTAGTCATACCTCTTTCGACAGAATGCTGGGGTATGGATTAAAGTATCATACAGATTTTAAAGATACTCATCTTGGTAAAATTGGATAAGAATGAATGATATTGTACAAATTCTAGTAGGTTTATTATTGGGAATCTTTGGTTCCTACTGGTTGTTTTCGGTTTTTAAAAAAAGGAAATCTTCGGAGACTACGGAAAAACAATCTGTGATATTATTAGAAAAGATACGCAATGTCTATAAACTCATTACCGTAGAAGGAGAGTTTGCAGAGATCTATCAATACGAAAATGTACGAGAGCATTTTATGAAACTTGTCAGCAGTAAAAAGAAGGCGCTGCTTGTGATTAATGCAAAGGTAAATATTGGTTTTGATCTCAAAAAAATTGAGATGAAAGCAGATCCAGATTCAAAAAGGATAATACTGACTTCATTCCCAATGCCGGAAGTTCTAAGTATAGAGCCCGATGTGAAGTATTACGACATCAAGGAAGGGTTGTTCAACCGCTTTAAAACCGAAGATCTCTCAGCCTTAAACCTAGAGGCCAAAGAGCATATTTTAACCAAAATCCCTGAGAGTGGATTATTGGATACCGCCAGAAAAGAAGCTCTGGATGCTGTACATATGATTGAAAGCATGGTACAAGCTATTGGTTGGAAGCTTGACTACAAGGCACTAGAAATTCAGCATCAAGACTTACTTGAGAAGAAGTGATTTAGTACGATTTAATCAACACAACCATGAACATAGAAGAAATTTACCAATTTTGTATCTCAAAACCTGGGGTGACTGAAGATTTTCCATTTGATAAAAACACCCTTGTCTTTAAGGTGTGTGGGAAGATGTTTGCGCTATGTGGATTGGACCGATGGGAGAAAGGTGAAAAGAGCATTAATCTCAAATGCGATCCAGATTGGGCTTTAGAGTTAAGAGCAACTTATTCGGATATTATTCCAGGCTGGCATATGAGTAAAAGGCATTGGAATACCGTTCATCTCAACAGTCAAGAGGTGAGTCCTACTTTATTAAAAGAGCTCATTGATCATTCTTATATTATGGTCGTCAAAGGACTTCCCAAAAAGATGCAACAGCAACTTTCTCAAGAATTGTAAACGCTTATTCACTCATCTTCTCCTTGAAAACCCTCATATAGGGTAATATTTGCTTAGTATTGGGTAAAATCTTAGAATTCCACTACAATATGTTGGCCTAATTTTGTTTCTGAATTATAGCGCTAATTCGATAATCGATTAATCCAGTTAAAGTTTTAGGAATTTAAAATTTAAGAATATGCAAGTAAAATGGGAAGGCATTATGCCGGCGGTGACAACAAAATTTAATGAGGACGATTCCTTAGATTTAGAAATGTTCGAGGTGAATATCAAAGCCCAACAAGAAGCAGGAGTATCCGCAATTATTTTGGGAGGAACCTTAGGTGAGGCCAGTACTTTGACCGATCAGGAAAAAGTAACTTTGATCCAAGAGACTGTTCGAATTGTAAAAGGACAAATTCCAGTGATTATCAATGTGGCTGAACAAACCACTAAAGCTGCAGTTCACGCAGTTGCAGTTGCAGAGCAGCATGGAGCAAGTGGTATTATGTTATTGCCACCTATGCGCTATCGCGCAAATGATCGTGAGACTGTAACTTTCTTTAAAATAGTTGCCAACAGTACCACACTTCCAATTATGATTTACAACAACCCTGTTGATTATAATATCGAAGTAACCCCAGAAATGTTTGAGGAGTTGCTAGAGTGTGAAAACATTAAAGCTGTAAAGGAATCGACTAGAAATATTTCCAACGTTAGCATATTGAAAAATAAATTCGGAGATCGTCTTAAAGTTCTCACCGGTGTAGATACCCTGGGGTTAGAAAGTATTTTAATGGGTGCTGATGGATGGGTCGCCGGATTGGTTTGTGCCTTTCCAAGAGAGACTGTTGCCATATATGAACTTGCCAAAGCAGGTAGGCATCAGGAAGCCCTTGCGATATACCGTTGGTTTTTACCATTATTAGAATTGGACATCACACCACAGTTGGTTCAAAATATTAAATTGGCTGAGGTTGCTACAGGTATTGGCACAGAAACCGTCCGTGCACCAAGATTGGCACTGGTTGGCGAAGAACGCAAACGTGTTTTAGGCGTTATAGAAGAAGGACTAAAAAGTCGCCCTGAGCTACCAGACTATATGACCTTAAGAGTAACTGCACTATAACTAGGACAGTACTTGGTCCAGGAACATTTCCAAGGTCATTACTTTTAAATCCTTATTTTAGGATTTGAAAGTAATGCCTTTGGCATTTAATTCAAAAATATACTGCAAACAATGATCACAGGAAAAAATACTATTGGAAACCAAAGCAGCGCGAGTGGAACAGCTACCTTTAAAACCTTTAACCCCATAGAGAATAGGGAAACTCCATGGGTTTTTCATCAAGCCACTACGGATGAAATTAACCAAGCAGTTCAATTAGCTACTGAAGCATTTCAGCAATACAAGAACTATTCGGGAAGTAGAAAAGCTGCATTTTTAAGAGCTATCGCTGATGAAATTGCAGCCTTGGGTGATGATTTGATTCATACCTATATCGCGGAATCCGGATTGCCCGAAGGAAGGGCAAGGGGAGAGCGTGGAAGAACTATGGGGCAACTTCGAGCTTTTGCGGATCTTTTGGAGGAAGGCTCATGGGTAGAGGCCATCATCGATGTGGGTCAGCCAGACAAACAACCCATGGCCAAACCAGATATTCGTAAAATGCTTTTTCCTATTGGACCTGTAGCTGTTTTTGGTGCTAGTAATTTTCCTTTAGCTTTTTCTACTGCTGGTGGTGATACCGCAAGTGCATTGGCCGCCGGTTGTCCTGTGGTTGTCAAAGGCCATCCTCTACATGCGGCAACCGGTGAGCTCGTTTCTATAGCCATCTTAAAGGCAGCAGAGAAGACAAAGATGCCAAACGGGGTGTTTTCAAATTTAAATAGTAGTGGTATTACTGTAGGCCAAGAATTGGTTTTGCATCCTGACATTAAAGCCGTTGGTTTTACTGGAAGTATCGCAGGAGGAACTTCAATTTATAAGCTTGCGAACACACGAGAGGTTCCTATACCGGTTTATGCTGAAATGGGAAGTGTCAATCCCGTTGTTGTTCTGCCATCAGCCCTTAAAGAGAAAACAGTATTTTGGGCGAAGCAATACGCCTCTTCTATTACCAACGGGACGGGTCAATTTTGTACCAACCCTGGATTGATACTCGGGGTTAAAAGTGGGGCCTTTGACCAATTTATAGAAGTATTAGGGCAAGAAATCGCTCAAATCACTCCAACATCCATGTTGCATCCTAACATTTTCAAAGCTTTTGAAAAAGGCGTTGATGAAGTGGTTGCAAGCCAAAAGACGACTTTAGTAGGTGCTTATCAGGGTGAAGCTGCACCAAATCAGGGTAAGGCGAAGGTAGTAACAGTAGATGCTGGTGTGTTTATAGAGCAACCGATGCTACATCGTGAAGTTTTTGGTCCCTATTCCATGATCGTACAATGTGAGAATGACCAAGAATTACAATCCGCTATTGCCTCGTTGGAGGGACAATTGACTGGAACCTTGTTGGGTAATGCTGATGAACTAAGAAACAAAGCAGGTATTGTCGACGCCTTAAAAGAAAAGGTGGGAAGACTAATACTCAATGGTGTACCTACAGGTGTAGAAGTATGTGCAGCCATGCATCATGGAGGGCCATTTCCTTCCACCACTAACGCAAAACACACCTCTGTTGGTGTGTCTGCAGTCACACGCTGGGTGCGCCCGGTGGCCTACCAAGACTGGCCACTAGAGTTATTGCCAGAAGCCCTTCAGAACGATAATCCATTAAATATTCACAGAATCGTTGATGGAGCTCATACTGCTAAAGTGATATGATGAGATACCCAATAGGAATATTAGTATTTGCATTGATTGTTCTAGGTTGTGAATCGCCACAATCCACTGATAGGGCTTCAGAACAGTTGGAGGCGGTAATTGATACTGTCCAAAATTTTAAATTGTACGATCGCCAAGAACATCCCTTAGGGCGTTATGAAAAAGTATTGTTTAAAAAGGATGCTGATTTTGCGAGTCAACAGTTGGAGACCTTGGCTAGAATAGATACTCAGGCTTTAACGGAGACTGAATTGATTTCCTGGGAATTACTGAAATTTAAGCTACAGGACAGACTTGACTTTTACACCTATGAAATGTACTTAAACCCTATTCAAGCGGATCAAGGATTTCATTTGGACCTCAATTATAAAGTGAATCCCATTTTGAATTATGAGGGTGCTAAAACTTATTTGAATGTTTTAAATGACATTCCCCATTTCGTGGATCAAAATCTGGTTTTAATCAAAGAGGGACTTTCCAAGGGAATTTCGCAGCCAAAGGTCATTTTTAATGGCTATGAGTCTACCTACGATGAACATATTGTAACAACTTATACCGATAGTTACTTTTACAAACCGTTTATAGATCTTCCAGATTTCATGGATGAGGATCAAAAGGATTCGATACGTGCTGCTGCTAAAACAGCCATTGAAAAAAGCGTGATTCCGGCATTTAAAAAAATCAAAATCTTTTTTGAAACACAATACATCCCAAATACCAGAGAGGCTATTGGCGTATCGCAAACCCCTGGGGGTAGTGAGTACTACCAGAACAGAATTAATTATTACACGACTACTAAGTCCTATAGCCCTGAGGATATCCATCAAATCGGATTAGAGGAAGTCGCTAGGATTAAAGCTGAAATGGAGGAGGTCATTAAGAAGGTCGGCTTCAAAGGCAGCTTCGCTGAATTCTTAGAATTTTTGCGCAGCGATCCACAGTTCTATGTCGATTCAGGTAGGGAATTATTAATGCAGGCCAGAGATATTGCCAAGCGCATTGATGCTCAGCTCCCTAAATTTTTCAACTTACTACCCAGAAAACCTTACGGGGTCATAAAAGTGCCCGACGCCATAGCGCCAAAATACACTAGTGGTCGTTATTCAGGAAGCTATAGTAGTACCGAACCTGGCCACTATTTGGTGAATACCTATAAACTGGAAAGTAGACCCTTGTATAACTTACCTGCCTTAACTGCTCATGAGGCTGTGCCGGGGCATCATCTACAGGGATCACTCAATCAAGAGCTAGGGGATAGCATCCCGAAATTCCGTAAAAACACCTATCTTTCAGCATATGGAGAAGGCTGGGCATTGTACTGCGAATTTCTAGCTGAACAAATGGGAATTTACACTACACCCTATGAGGAATTTGGAAAGTTGACCTATGAGATGTGGAGAGCATGTCGTTTGGTTGTCGATACCGGAATCCATGCTAAAGGTTGGACAAGACAGCAGGTGGTGGAATACCTTAAGTCAAACACCGCCTTATCGGAGCATGAAATTCACACTGAAACAGATCGTTATATTGCTTGGCCGGCTCAGGCCATCTCTTATAAAATTGGAGAATTAAAAATCAGGAAGCTCCGGGAATTAGCCAGAGCGAAGCTAGGATCAAGTTTTGATATACGTGAGTTCCATAACGTTATCCTAGGCCAAGGAACAGTAACGCTACCCATTTTGGAAAGACGCGTTAAGACTTATATTGATGACAAACTTAATCAGGGATAATTAATTTTATCTATTAGTGAATTTATGGCTAGAAAAACATTTTTTTGCGTGGATGCCCATACCTGCGGAAATCCGGTTAGGGTCATCGCCGGCGGAGGTCCACAATTGACCGGCAATAGCATGAGTGAAAAAAGACAACACTTTATGCGAGAATTCGATTGGATTCGAAAAGGATTGATGTTCGAGCCAAGGGGACATGATATGATGAGTGGAAGTCTTCTTTATCCACCAATAAACACCGAAAATGATTTTGGCATTGTGTTTATTGAAACCAGTGGGTGCCTCCCCATGTGTGGTCATGGAACCATTGGTAGTATTACCATTGCTGTTGAACAGGGGTTAATCACCCCTAAAACCCCTGGAAAAATTAGGATGGAAGCTCCGGCTGGTTTGATTGAAATTACTTATCAGCAAACAGATAATAAGGTAGATTGGGTGCGACTTACCAATGTAAAATCCTATGTTGCGGCTATGGAACTTACTATAGATTGTGCGACACTTGGAGAGCTCGTATTTGATGTTGCCTATGGCGGTAATTTTTATGCCATCATAGATCCTCAAAAGAACTTTAGTGGGATTGAAGACTTTTCTGCAAGCACTTTAATTCGTTTAAGTCAAAGACTCCGACAACAAATCAATGAAAAGTATCCGGATATGTTTGTCCATCCTGAGGACGCCACCATCAACAGCGTGAGTCACATACAATGGACCGGTAAACCCATCAATCCAAAATCTACCGCTAGGAACGCTGTTTTCTACGGGGATAAGGCTATCGATCGTTCCCCTTGTGGAACTGGGACTTCGGCTAGGATGGCACAGTGGTATGCCAAAGGCTTATTAAAACCTGGAGATGAGTTTATACATGAGAGTTTTATTGGATCTCAGTTTATTGGTCGTGTTGAACAAGTTGCTGAACTCGCTGGAACAACGGCAATTGTCCCTAGTATTCAAGGTTGGGCTAGGATCTATGGATATAACACTATAATTATTGATGATGACGATCCTTATGCACAAGGTTTTCAAGTTATTTAACAGTATTCAACACAAGGATTAGATTAAGCTTAGCTAAACAATTAACATTATAAGGATATGCAAAAAAACATCCTGATCATAGGCGGAGGCATCATAGGTTTATGTTGCGCCTATTACCTTAGAAAAGAAGGCCATCAAGTAACAATTATAGAGCAATCGGACTTTAGCCAAGGAGCCTCTTATGTTAATGCAGGGTATATTACGCCTAGTCACATCATCCCACTAGCTTCACCGGGAATGATTTCCAAAGGGATCAAGTGGATGTTTAATTCATCGAGTCCATTTTACATAAAACCGCGCTGGGACACTGACTTTTTCCGTTGGGCTTGGTATTTTCACAAATCATCGACCAAAGAAAAAGTAGCCAAAGCAATTCCAATCATTAAGGACATCAATATCCTAAGCAGGACCTTATATAAGGATATGCTGGATTCAGGTGACTTAGGTGATTTTCACTGGCAGCAAAAAGGATTGCTGATGCTCTACAAAACAGATCAGGCAGCTGAAGAAGAATTAAAGGTAGCTGATCTTGCAAAGAAGCAAGGTTTGGATGTATGTCATTTGGATATAGGTGAGATCCGGGCTTTGGAACCACAGGTAAACATAGCGGCAAAAGGTGCCGTGTACTACAAATGCGATGCACATAGTACCCCTACGGAGATCATGCCTAAACTCATCAGTTGGCTTAAGGCCAATGGAGTGATGATTAAGACCAATGAATTTGTTCAGCAGTTGTCAAGTGAAGGAGGTAAATTAAAGCATCTACGAACCAATACATCGACCTATACGGCCGATGAGGTTGTGGTAGCCGCAGGGTCCTGGAGTCAAGAGTTAGCTAAGAAACTACATCTGAATCTTCCAATTCAGGCTGGTAAAGGCTATAGAATCGATATTCACCGACCAACCGATATTAAGATCCCTGCTATTTTGTTAGAAGCCAAGGTTGCGATGACCCCCATGAATGGATTTACACGATTTGCCGGAACCATGGAGTTTTCTGGAATTAATACTACGATTAGAAGGCAGCGGGTAGAAGCAATTAGCCGTGCGGCACAAGCCTATTATCCGGAAATATCGGTTCAGGAAGAAGAAAAACAAAATGCGAAAAGCGGACTTCGACCAGTTTCACCCGACGGACTCCCTTATATTGGAAAAAGTGAAAAATATAGTAATGTCACCTTTGCCACAGGTCATGCGATGATGGGCTGGAGCTTAGGTCCTGCTACAGGGAAATTGGTGAGTGAACTCATTTCGGAGCAAAAAGTATCCATGGATATTGGCGGCTTTCATCCCGATCGGAAATTCTAAGCTATGACATCAAATAGAAAGGATGTTATTAAAAACTAAAGATCAAAGCCTTGTATTGCCAGAAGGTTCGAATAAAGATTCCGGCAAAGACAATGGCAACGACAAACTTTAGGAAGGTGCCTGTGATGAATCCAAGAAAAGATCCAAAGGCAGCTTTTAATGCCGTTTTATTGTCAGCTTTATTGAGGATCTCTCCTACAAAAGCACCAATAAATGGCCAGATAATGATACCAAACAAACCGAAGATTGGAAATATAAAAGACACAATGAGCCCGACTGTGGTACCAATCATTCCTGATTTACTACCTCCAAAACGTTTGGTGCCTGCAATAGGGATGATATAATCTATGACAACCACGGCGATTGCTACAGCCAAGGTTATGCCCAGCACCCACCAATCATTTGGGATCGCACTAGTTAAATAAAGTAGTAGTAACCCAACCCAGCTTAGAGGAGCTCCTGGAATAACAGGAAGGAAACTGCCTAATATTCCGATGAGAATAAAAATAAATCCAATGATAGTCAGTACGATGTCCATGGTTTTCTTTAATAGTTGTTACGTAATCGGTGCGGTAAAATGGTCTATATTTTTGAATCATAATAACGGCTAGTTATAGCCTTTAAAAAACATGGCTACATCTACTACCTATAATGCTCTTACCAAATATACACAATTAGCGTTTAATAATTTTAGTGCTTCCCATTTAGATACCTTAAGTACCCTTAAAATTATGCTGAATTGAAATTGTTTTAAAAATATTAACTAATAAATTAGTTTAAACTATAAAATTAGTTATATTTGCTCCATATCAACTAAAGAATTAGTTTTAAAATCATGACTCAGATAAAACAACTTACAAAAGCTGAAGAGGAGGTAATGCAAATTCTATGGGAATTAAATAATGCAAATGTGGCCGCAGTCATTGAGCAACTTCCTGAGCCAAAACCAGCCTATAACACGGTTTCTACTATTATTAGAATATTGGAGAGCAAAGGGTTTGTTGATCACAAGCAAAAGGGCAAAGGTTATATATATTTCCCAATTGTCAATAAATCTGAATACAGCAATCAGTCTTTAAACAAAATTCTGAATGGTTATTTTCAAGGCTCCTTTCAAAGTATGGTATCCTTTTTTGTAAAGAAGAATGATATTAGTTTAAAAGAAATGGAGGCTATCTTAAATGAGATCGAAAAGCAAAAGGACGATAGTGAAGAAGTAGCGTCTGAAAAGAATTCCTAACCTTAAAATACCGCAATATGTTTTCTTATATAATTCAGAGCATGGTGTTTCAACTACTTTTTTTGGTGGTCTACGACCTCTACTTAAAGAAGGAAACCTTTTTTAACTGGAATCGGTTCTATCTGTTAATTACACCTTTGATCTCATTGGCCTTACCTTTTGTAAAACTTCAAAGTTTCAGGACCACTGTACCGGCAGATTTTGTGTTTATGCTTTCGGAAGTGACGGTTGTGGCGGGACAAGATTCACAAATCCATGCCCAAAGTAGTGTAGGGGAGTTCAGTAATGTATGGTTTTGGATACTTGCTGCTGGGAGTTGTATAAGCCTGTTCTGGTTTGTTTATAAGTGCTATCAAATAATACGGTTTAGACAGCAGGGAAAACTATCTTACTTAAAAGACTATACCTTTGTGGAAGTCCCGAACCAAGAGCTTGTTTTTACTTTTTTTAATTCCATCTATATTGGAAGCAACATACTTCAGAGAAAACATGATCACATAATAAATCACGAACTGGTTCATGTCAAAGAGAGGCATAGTTGGGATCTACTCTTTTTCGAACTCTTACGCATCGTGTTTTGGTATAATCCTCTGGTGTATATCTACCAAAATCGAATCACTGAACTGCATGAGTTTATAGCAGATTCAAAATCCGTAAAGAATCATAAAAAAGAATACTGTCAGTTACTTTTACAAGATACATTTCAAACTGCACAGTTATCATTAGTCAATCAATTTTTCAATCATTCATTAATCAAAAAACGAATCGTTATGTTACAAAAATCAACATCAAAAAAGGTATTGCAACTCAAATATCTGCTATTAATTCCATTGATCACCATCATGTTGTTTTACACCTCCTGTGAGGCTGAACAACAGGCTGAATTTGATCAAACTCAAACAGCTGTTTCTATTGAGGATCAGGTCAGAGAATTGGAAGCTTCCATAGAAGGCAAAGATCTAAGCCCTGAATTACAAA
Organism: Galbibacter sp.; assembly: GCF_048266365.1. Taxonomy (NCBI): domain Bacteria; kingdom Pseudomonadati; phylum Bacteroidota; class Flavobacteriia; order Flavobacteriales; family Flavobacteriaceae; genus Galbibacter; species Galbibacter sp. Next base: position 37,466 of record NZ_JBLWZP010000009.1, read on the forward strand.
GACAGCTTCTCAATGTTGCCGCCAAAGCTAATAATATTGATTTAGGAATTGATGCAAAAGAAAATACCCAGGCGGATGTCCCTTTTTCATTAGTGACTAAAAAACCTAGCTTCAAAACACCATGTACAGAAGGCTCAACTGACTTCGATTGTTTTAAGGTTAAACTTGACAAACATGTCAGGGAGACTTTTGAGTATCCGAAGGAGGCTATAGATCAAAAGGTGCAAGGCAGGGTATATGTCAGTTTTAGAATTAATACAGACGGTACAGTTAGTGTTTTAAACTCCAGAGCACCGTCTCCTATTTTGGATGCTGAAGGTAGGAGAATAATTAGTTCCCTTCCTCAACTAAACCCTGGATTGGATACTGATGGAAAGCCAGTGCCTGTAACCTTTGCTTACCCTATTGTATTTAGATTAAAATAAAACTGATTTAAACCAACCAAAACTTAAAAACCGCCTCAATTGAGGTGGTTTTTAAGTATCAATTCAATTCTAAATCTAGTTGGTTCCCATTATCACAGCACCACCTTGACCGTTAATCTCAATAGTTAAGTCACCTTTTCGATTGATTTTGGCCTCGTAATATTTTGAAGCCAAACTGTTGTCCTCTTTATCCTGAATAATCTTTACGGTTTGGCCGGCAAGCATAGGAAGGTTTAGTTTTATTTTCCGTTTGGCATCGGTACCATTGACTAGTGCCACATACCAATCGTTTCCATTTCTTCTCGCTAAGGCGGCGTAATCCTCAGGAGCCCCTCCAATGTATAGGGTTTGATCCCATACAGTTGGCACCTTTTTCAAAAAGTCGATAACATAATCCGGTTGCTCCTTTAGATTGTTTGGTGTAAGTCCAAAATGTTGGATAGGGGAGAAATACAATATCGCTGTAGCCAATTCAAAAGCATCCGTGGTCTTGCGGACTGTACCTGATTTTTGATCTCTAGAGAGCCTATTATTCAAAAACACCGGAGCAAAATCCATAGCTGCTACAGGGTTTCTTGTAAAGGGTAAAATAGAAGCATTTAAAGCATGATGGTCTAGTGACCATTGATTGAATACCAAATTTTCAGAGGCCAGGACTGCTTCTGAGGTGACAAAATTCGGATACATACGTCCCCAACCTCTTGGGAGGGTACATCCGTGAAAGGTTATGGCTAGACCGTAATTATTGGCATCAGTTAGTATCTCTTCATAGAGTTGCATGGTGGTCTGTTTGTCCCCACCAAAGAAATCCACCTTTAAACCTTTAACTCCTATACTTTGAAGCCATTGCATTTCTTTCTGACGAGCAGTTATGGAGTTCATTTTATTTTTAGGTGTTTGAGGAGCCTCATTCCAATAACCGTTAGAGTTATACCACAAAAGCACATCAACTCCTTTGCTGTTGGCGTACTTGACAAGTTCTTCCATTCTATCTCGTCCAATACGATCATCCCACAAACTATCAATAAGAATATATTCAAAATTCAAGGCTGCTGCCATGTCAATATACTTCACTTGATCTTCATAGTTTATACTGTTGTCTTGCCAAACAATCCAGCTCCAGGTGGCGCGACCCATTTTGTAATCCATGGAAGGCTCATATTTTGGAGCGACCAGATCAAAGGCAACTGTAGACTCAACAATAGGCTTTAAACTACTACCCAGTGTGATGGTTCTCCATGGTGTTTTAGCTGGTAGAGATTGTCCGGAAAATGTATCGCCCATACCCGTGTTTTCGCCCTCTTGTGGGAATTCTATGTTGTACAATCCACCTTTTGTGCCTTCTCCAAGCCGTGTGCCGGGATAAGTTCCGTCAACACCAGTTTCAGAGATCATTAACCAGCCTTTGCCTTGATCGAGTTTAAAGAGTGCTGGAAACGTAAATCCAACGCCATGGGCTGAGGGAGTTCCGATGGGCTCATTTAAGGTAGGACGTTCTTCATAAGAAGGTTTGGTCTCCATCCAGCCTGTCATCGGCAATGCCTGAGGATACAGATAGGTGGTGGCCTTATCAGGAATATTAAATCCTGTCAGTTCTTCATATATTTTAACATTACTTCTCCCTTCTTTGGAGCGAATTTCATAAGAAAACCCAATGTCGCGGTTACTCAATCTAAAGTAAACGAGCAGGGTATCTTGTTTGGCATTGGTGAATATACTTGATAATGCCTGTGCATGATAGTTTACTTTACTAACCTTAGCTCTGTCGAGCCTATAGGTTTCTTTTATGGTAGAGGTAGCGTAGGAAACAAAGTCTAGATTTTGACTAAAATCACTTAGAGAAGTTTTTAGTCCCAAAGGCGACTTTTCTATAAATGCGGTGTCATCATATAAGGCATCGTAAAACAAGTTTCCATTTTCAAGATTTAAATGGACCGTTATTTTCTGGTCTGGGCTCTTGACCGTAGCTACATGTTGAGCAATACCTAAAGCAGGTAGTGCACATAAGAATGCCAAGGTTATGAACTTATAAGAATTTTTCATGTTTTGGTTGTTTAATGGTGTAATATACACACTTATACAATAACCTCAAAGTAAATCAATTTAATTAGAATATAAAAAATACCATTTGGACAGGTTCAACCAAGCATAAAAAAAACCACGAATAAGGGATTCGTGGTTTTAAGAAACAATAGTGTCTTCTTTAGTATCTGTAGTATTCCGGTTTGAATGGACCTTTTACTTCAACACCTATATATTCAGCCTGCTCTTGTTTGAGTTCCGTAAGCTCAACGCCTATTTTTTCCAAGTGGAGTTTTGCAACTTTCTCATCCAAGTGTTTGGGTAGCATATACACCTGATTCTCATATTTTTCCGGGTAATTCCACAGTTCAATCTGTGCCAAGGTTTGATTGGTAAAAGAATTACTCATTACAAAGCTAGGGTGGCCAGTAGCACAACCTAGGTTTACCAGACGGCCTTGAGCCAACAAAATTATATCTTTACCATCGATGGTGTACTTGTCAACTTGAGGTTTGATATTTACTTTGCTTTCTCCGTGTGTTTTATTAAGCCAAGCCACATCAATTTCATTGTCAAAATGGCCAATATTACACACAACTGTTTTGTCTTTCATCAGTTTGAAGTGCTCCTTGGTTACAATATCTTTGTTCCCAGTAGTAGTGATAACGATATCTGCTTTTTCAATAACGTTTTCAAGTTTTTTCACCTCATAACCTTCCATGGCAGCTTGTAATGCACATATTGGATCAATTTCAGTAACGGTTACAATAGAACCAGCTCCTCTAAAGGAAGCGGCTGTCCCCTTACCAACGTCACCGAAACCACAAACGACAACGCGTTTTCCGGCCAACATCAAATCGGTAGCACGACGAATTGCATCTACAGCACTCTCGCGACATCCGTATTTATTATCAAACTTTGATTTGGTTACAGAATCGTTCACATTGATTGCAGGTACTGGAAGAGTTCCGTTTTTCATGCGTTCATATAAACGGTGGACTCCTGTGGTTGTTTCTTCAGACAGTCCTTTGATTCCTTTAGCTAGTTCCGGATATCTATCCAAAACCATATTGGTTAAATCTCCACCATCATCTAAAATCAGGTTTAGAGGCTTTCGGTCTTCTCCGAAAAATAGTGTTTGTTCTATACACCAATCAAACTCTTCTTCGTTCATTCCTTTCCATGCGTAGACAGGAACTCCTGTTGCTGCTATGGCTGCAGCTGCCTCATCTTGAGTGGAATATATATTACAAGAACTCCAGGTTACCTCTGCTCCAAGAGCTACAAGGGTTTCAATCAAAACTGCAGTTTGAACTGTCATATGTAAACAGCCAGCAATTCTTGCTCCTTTAAGAGGTTGTTCTTTTTTGTATTCTTCTCTAAGTGACATTAAACCAGGCATTTCTGCCTCCGCCAACTCAATCTCTTTTCTACCCCAATCTGCCAATGAAATGTCCTTTACTTTAAAAGGGACGAAAGGAATTGTTTTAGTACTCATATTACTTTAGTATTTTTACGTTCGTTTTGAGGTCGAATTCTGTATGAATATTGTAAAAGCGACCAGAAAATTGGGTACAAAGGTACATAAATTACTTGTAAAATAATATGTCTCTATTTAAATCAATATCGGTGAATCCAACAACTAAAGTGTTGATTTGGAAGATTGAAGAGCCTGAACAGAATCTAAAGGAGGGAATAATTTTGACACAGAATTGTCTGAATCGACTCGAGGGTATGAAGTCAGAAATTCACAGGAGGGGGTTTTTAAGCGTTCGACAGTTATTACGTGAAGCTGGATATAAAACCTCTGATTTGTACTATGATGCCTGTGGAAAACCACACCTTAAAGATGGTAAACAAATCTCAATCACCCATTCTTTTCAATATTCTGGATTGATTATAAGTGATACCATAAAAGTTGGTATTGATATTGAGAAACAACGAAATAAAATAGCAGTCATAGCCCATAAATTTGTCAACTATGAATTTAGTTTTCTAACTACCGAAATGATCCGGGAGCTGACCGTAGTTTGGTGTATTAAGGAGAGTCTATATAAGGTTTTTGCGACTGAAGGCATGAGCTTTAAACAACACACTAAAGTTATTCCATTTAATATTGCGGAAGGGGAGACCCTAGCTTGGATTATTTATAAAGGGCAACTTCAAAAATACATGACGTGGTTTTTTGAATTTGACGGCTTTACCTGTGCCTATGCATTAGAAAATTAACCGATAATAGAAATAATAATGAATATTTCAATAGAATTAACACTTACCCCTATACAGGATGATTTTGAACCTGCAATCATCCATTTAATCAAAGCATTACGTGAGAGTGGATTAACCGTAATGGAAAATCCGTTAAGCACTCAAGTGTACGGTGAGTACGATCAGGTTATGGAAGTGGTGACAAAACATGTAAAATCTTCTTTTGAATTGATCGACAAGGGATTGCTATACATGAAAATTGTAAAATCTGATCGCAGCGATTATGAGCCACATTTTTGATTGGATTTTCAGCCAATACCAGGGGGTTCCCACGCATTTGATCGTTTGGGAAGTCGTTGCTATTATCTTTGGATTACTTAGCGTTTGGTTCTCTAAACGGGAAAATATTCTAGTTTATCCTACCGGCATCATTTCTACCGCAATCTATGTTTACCTTTTGCTCGTATATGAATTACTGGGAGACATGTTGATCAATGCCTATTACTTTAGTATGAGCATATATGGTTGGTATTTATGGACAAGAAAGGTGGATCAATCGCATTTTATTCCCATTACCAGAATGACGAAAAGAGATCGCAACATTACAGCGATTTTGTTTGTTTCAGCGATTCTCATCGTGGTAGTAGTATACGAACTGTTTGATAAGTGGCAATCTTGGATTTCTTATGTAGATATTTTGACCACGGCCATATTTTTTGTTGGGATGTGGTTGATGGCAAAGAAGAAACTAGAGAACTGGACTTATTGGATCATTGGTGATATTATATCCATTCCTTTGTATTTGCTAAAAGGGATGGCCCTGTCAAGTTTTTTATATGCCACTTTAACGATAATAGCCATTTATGGATATATAGCATGGAAGAAGAATTTAAACAAGAGCCCGCAAAGCTTGTTAAAATAGTATTGTTCGGTCCGGAGTCCACGGGTAAAACTACCCTGGCAAAGGAATTGGCCGCACATTTCAATACGCATTGGGTTCCAGAGTATATGAGAACCTATTTGGAGAAAAAATGGAATGCGTATAATAGAAGTTGTGAAATTGAAGATTTGAGAGCTATCGCTATTGGTCAAATGGCTAGTGAAAACCAGTTGAGCAAAACCGCAAATCAGGTGCTATTTTGCGATACAAATCTACTTGAAATAAAAGTATATTCTGAGGTCTATTATCAAGGTTATTGTGATCCTTTGATTGCCAAGTACGCAGAAATAAATAGCTATGATTTGTATTTTTTAACTTATATTGATGTGCCTTGGGAAGCAGATGTGCTAAGGGATAAACCATTTGAGCGCGAACAGATGTACGCGAACTTTAAAAAGGCACTTGAGAAGTATAACAAACCTTATGTGGTATTATGTGGATCACTGGAGGAACGATTAAATATTGCTGTTAAGCAAGTAGAAAAACTTTTGAATTAATCATGATTACACTGACAACAAAAGACAAAAAGCAACTGAAGGAGAAGGGGATTTCTCAAGAAAAACTCAAAAGTCAATTGGAGACCTTTGAAAAAGGCATTCCCTTTGTAAATCTTCTTGCCGCGGCTACTATCGATGATGGTATTTTAAAATTTGACGATGAGCAAAAGGCGGCTTATGTTGAAATGTTCGACAAGCACAAGGATGAATTGGAATTGTTGAAGTTTGTTCCAGCCTCTGGTGCTGCCACCCGAATGTTTAAGGCATTATTTCAGTTTTTGAATAATTACAATCCAGCCAATGAGACTATTAATGCTTATATTAACAGGGAGAAGGCGGATATCATCCGTACCTTTTTTATTGGTGTTGAGAAATTTCCATTTTACGAACAAACCATAAAGCGCTTCGTGGAAAAGCATCCCGATTTTTTAAATCTACCAGATCACTTTCAAAAGTACTTCTTTGTCAAAATCCTATTGGATAAAGATGAATTTGATTATGGATCAAGTCCAAAGGGATTATTACCTTTTCATAAATACAAATCACACCCAGCTACTGCCTTTGAAGAACATATGTTTGAGGCTGCCCTATACGATGAGTCTAATGGGGTTGCTAAACTTCATTTTACCATCTCCAAGGAACATAACAATGATTTTGATGATGAGATGGAGAAAATTAAGAAAAGAGTAGAGGACAAAACAGGTGTTCAGTTCCAAACCTCATTTTCATTTCAAAAGGAATCAACAGACACCCTTGCTGTAAATATGCAAAATGAGCCCTTTAGACTTGATGACGGAAGTATATTATTTCGCCCTGGAGGACACGGTGCACTGATCGAAAACTTAAACGAGCAGGATGCGGATATTATCTTTATGAAAAATATAGATAATGTCGTGGTATACAAGTACAAGCATGAACTTGCAGAATACAAAAAGGTCTTGGCAGCTAAACTTTTGGAATTACAAAAGAGGGCCTTTGCGTATGCCAAACTGTTGGATGAGACTACCCCAGATGAGCAAACCATTGAAGAAATTAAGGAGTTCTTAAAACAGCAGCTTAATGTTCATATTAAGGGGGATGTGGATAAATACAAGGAAGTCTACCAAATTGAATTCTTAAAAGAAAAATTAAACGCACCAATCCGTGTGTGTGGAATGGTGAAAAATGAAGGTGAACCGGGAGGAGGGCCTTTCTGGTCAAAGGATGAGGATGGAAATATCTCTCTGCAGATTATAGAAACGCCTCAGATAGACCCGAACAATAAGTTTCAACAAGATATATTAAGTTCTTCAACACACTTTAACCCAGTGGATATTGTTTGTGGAACAAAGAACTATAAAGGCGAAAAGTATAACCTGTTGGACTATGTCAATGCTAAAAACGCTTTTATTACCAAAAAGACACTTCAGGGTAAGGATCTAAAAGCATTAGAACTTCCAGGTTTATGGAATGGCGGAATGGCGTTCTGGAATACTGTATTTGTAGAGGTACCATTGACTACCTTTAATCCAGTGAAGACCGTAGTTGATTTATTAAAACAAGCGCATCAAGTTCAAGATAAGTAATAAAAGTATTAATCCAACAATAAAGAGTGTGTAATAGTTACACACTCTTTTGTTTTTTACACACTCTTTTTTACACCTGATTCGTATAGTTTTAATTTGTATAAACACATAAACGATTCACTTGTAATGTTTTACAGTGTATTCTGTCCTAGGATTTTAAATTGGTATGAATTTGGCAATGACATCCATAAACAATGAATAACCATTTAAATATTAATAGTTATGAAAAAGATCGTATTAGTATCCGCATTTGCATTAGGTAGTTTTGCTTCATTTGCAGCTACTCCAGTAATTTTTCACGATGGAATCGCTGAAGATATTTACGAAGTACAAGATGAGTTTCAAGAAATTGATGCTGCAGAAGTACCACAAGCCATCACTGACGCTTTAGCTACTGATTTCCCAGGAGCTGAAATTTCAAAAGCATATAAAAATGAGGCTTCAGAGTACAAACTCGAAGTAATGGTTGGTGAACAAGCAAGTACGCTTTATGCTAACGAAAACGGTGAGTGGATCCAAAAATAAGAATAAGCTTCGTTTATTTTGTGGGGCGTAAAGCTCATTGTTCACTTCGTGTCGATAAGATTTACGCTTCTATTATTAGCCTTACTCCATTTTGCATTCAATTGTGCGGGAACGTTCAAGAGTTAGACCATAGTTTGGACGCCTCATTGAGAATCTTAAGAGAAAGGCTGATAATTTTATATCGGTAAGGACTGTCGATTGATTACAAGGGTGGAGGAAATCATAGTACTTCGGTAGTATGTCTGATGAAACCCGGCTCCCATGTATCGCTTAGACGAATTTGGGAAGTCCACTTTAATTACGTTTGATAAAAAAGACTTCTAGCAATAGGGGTCTTTTTTTGAACGTATACCTATTAAAATTCTATTTCTAAGTGATCCTACGAACGCAGTAATATCTACCCTGGCGTTCGCACTCAAAGGTCGAAAAACAGATCTTCGCTCAGGAAATTATCTTAAAAATAATGGATTGTTTTATAATAAGGAACGCTATGCGGATAAAACGCAATCTGCGCAATCTTTTACATTACCGTAATAGGTCTCACGGTATTTGTGAATGGTTCTTAATGGTATACCAAAAAGATGCTTTTTTATATAAGTGACTTTAACGCTTATATTACCCATTTTTTTGCTGTACCTTTTTTCTAATCTAGTTGTTCTTTTAACTTTTACAAATAACATTGTTCTCATATATAATACAAATAACGTAAATATCTGCCTTAAAGTCAAATAGTTATATCTTATGTTATTTATCCTACTACAGCTAAAATCTATAGTGCTAATTCTATAAGCTTGTTTTTTTAACCTTCCTTTTCTGGCTTAGCCAACACTATAGGTGGGCTAAGGGGAAGTTGAATTTTTAGGATTTCCACCTCACTTTCTGATGGTCATTTTAACTGATCTTGTACGACAAACCCCTAAAAATAATTTGAATTTAATTTTTATTCTTGGGTTTTAGGGTAGATTTCACTCGGTGCTATATAAAAAAAAGAAAACCACCCGAAGGTGGCTCTTTATTTATTTTTTGGTGTTGTGATTGAAGTATTTTCTTTGATGGACACATTCGCAGTTTGCTACTTAGGGTTGTAACAAAAATGCACTTGGATATTCTTGTCTCACTTTCATTAAATATCTATCCGCTTCGAGTCTATTTCTGAATTTACCTACCCTAACCTTGTAATTTGGGGTCTCAAAAGAAATGTTACAGCTAATATCGTCGAACTTTTTAGTAAATTCTCTCTCCGCTTTTTCCGCACCTTCTAGTGTTCCATTGTAAATTTGAATACGGAATCGTTTATCATTATTACTTTTGTTAAGTTCCGATTTATAGGCAATTAACTTCTCTATTCGAGGATCTTGGTCAATGGTGACTTTTCCTTCGGGATGTTGCGGTTTCACGCTTTCTTGAGCGGAAATCACACCGCAAAAGGAAAAGGCGATAATGGTAATAAAAATGGAGGTTCTACGGGCTAATAATCTCATAATGAATACTGTTTTATGCAAATGTAAATCTTAAATTTATTTAATTGAACATTTTTTTTATTTAGAATTAATATAAATTAAGCGTTAACGCTTCTCTAACATTTTTCAAATCGACTCTAAGTCGTATTTTTGTGCACGGATTTAAAAAACGGTTAGGCACAACATATAGTGTATAATCGTACCAATTTTATGATAGAAAATACATATTCCAATATGAAAAAGATGATACGCCCTAATTCTATGACAGGAATTTTAGGTATCGGATTAGCATTGTTGCTATCATTTTCCAGTTCACTTTTCGCGCAAGATCAAGAAGCTGATCCAGCTGCAGGAAAGACTTTGTTCAATACTTACTGTGCTGCTTGTCACCATTTAGATAGAAGAATGACGGGTCCTGCACTTCGTGGCGTTGGAGATAAATTTGAAAGGGAGTGGTTGCATAAGTGGATTAAAAATAGCCAGGCACTTATTAAGTCAGGTGATGAAGAGGCTGTTAAAATATGGGAGGAATACAAGCCTTCTGTGATGACGCCTTTCCCTCAATTAAGTGAGGCAGATATAGATAATATCCTTGCCTATACTATGGAGGTGAAGGAAGAGCCGGCCGCTACTGCTGTTACTGCTGCTGGTGCAAGCGAGGGAGGATCTTCTTCAGGCTTGAATGGTAATATCGTTCTCGGAGCATTGGTACTTGTCTTTGGTGTTTTAGTAGTGATGTTGTTCTTGGTGAACAAAACACTTCGAAGAATTGCTGAAGCTAATGGACTTGAAATTCAGACTCCTGAAAAAAGACAGTCCTTATGGAAGGCATTTGTTCAAAATCAATTCTTAGTTTTAGTTACTGTTATTGTGTTATTGTTGGGTTCTGCATACTACGCTTTCGGGTATATGATGCAGATTGGAGTTGACCAAGGCTATGAGCCTGTTCAGCCAATCCATTTCTCACACAGAATACATGCCGGCGACAATGAGATTGATTGTAAGTATTGTCACTCTTCTGCTAGAACGTCGCAGACTTCAGGAATTCCTTCTTTGAATGTGTGTATGAACTGTCACCAAAGTATTCCTGAGGTTGCTGACAACACTGCTACTGCAGAATATTCAAAAGAATTTTACGACGGAGAGATTGCTAAATTATATAAGGCTGTAGGTTGGGATGTTTCAACTCAGAGCTATACTGGAGAAACGCAACCTGTGAAGTGGGTGCGTATTCACAATCTCCCTGATTTTGTTTACTTTAATCACTCGCAACACGTTAGTGTAGCCGGTGTTGCATGTCAGGTTTGTCACGGGGAGGTTCAAGAGATGGAGATTTTACATCAACATGCTCCTCTTACAATGGGCTGGTGTATTCAGTGTCACCAAGACACTAACGTGAAAATGGAAGGTAATGAGTACTATACCAAGATTCACGAAGAATTGGCGAAAAAATATGGTGTTGATCAGTTGAGTGCTGCCCAAATGGGAGGTATGGAATGTGCTAAGTGTCACTACTAATCAATCGAATTTCGTAAACATTAAAAATTAAGAATCTAAGTAGATCTGTAAAAGGATCGATTTAAAATAGTTATATATAACATGGCATCAAACAGGAAATACTGGTCAAGTGTTGAGGAACTAAATCCTAATAGTTCTATCGCGGAAACGCTTAAACAGAATGAGTTTGTTGAGGAAATCCCTACAGCTGAGTTTTTAGGAAATGAGGAGGCATTGGGTGCTTCGTCTACTAGTAGAAGGGACTTTCTTAAATATGTAGGTTTTACCACTGCAGCTGCTTCACTTGCAGCTTGTGAGGGACCTGTTACCAAGTCTATCCCTTATGTAGTACAACCGGAAAATATCATCCCAGGTATTGCAAATTATTATGCAACTACCATAGCGAATGGTTTCGATTTTACAAGCATATTAATTAAGACACGCGAGGGAAGACCTATTATGGTCGAGCACAATAAAGAGGCTAAAATTAACGGTAGTCCGAATGCGAGAGTGTTCGCTTCCGTTTTAGATCTTTATGATAGTTTGAGAGTACAAGGGCCTAAATCTAAAGGTGAATACACTTCATGGGACGATTTAGATACTCAGGTAGTAGCTGCTTTAAATGCAGCAAAAGCCTCTGGAAAGCAAATTGCCTTATTGACTCAAACTTATGCGAGCCCTTCAACAGATAAGCTAATTGCTGAATTTTCTGAGAAATTCGGAAATGTGAAGCATATTCAGTACGATGCCATCTCTGAAGATGCTGCTCTTGATGCCTTTGAGAGTACTTTTGGTAAGAGAGCATTAGCAGATTATGATTTCTCAAAAGCTGAGATCATCGTTTCTTTTGCTGCTGACTTCCTAGGTGATTGGCAAGGTGGTGGACATGATGCTGGTTATGCAAAAGGACGTGTCCCTACTAACGGGAAGATGTCTCGCCATATTCATTTCGAATCGAATATGAGCTTAACCGGAGCTAACGCTGATAAGAGAGTTCCATTGACACCTTCAGAATTAAAAGTTGCTTTAGCTAAATTTTACGGTTACCTAAACGGAAGATCGGTTGCTGGGTCACTTCCTGCTCATATTGATGAAGCTGTTAAAGCTGCAGCCACTCAAGTCGCAAGAGCTGGAAGAAAAGCTGTTGTTGTTACCGGAATTAGTGATGTCAATGCACAGAAAGTTGTATTGGCGATCAATAAAACAATCTCAAGTGTAGTCATGGATGCTGATAAGCCTAAATTGACTAGACAAGGTAATGTTAAAGCATTGAACCAACTTGTTGCTGATATGAATTCAGGTAAGGTTGGTGTTTTGGTAACAAGTAACGTTAACCCATTATATACAATGCCTAATGCAGCTGAGTTTGAAGCTGGTTTGGCTAAAGTAGATCTTTCTGTTGCTTTCTCGTTGAAAGAAGATGAAACGGCTAGTAAGACTACGTTTGTTGCCGCTGCTCCTCATTATTTGGAGTCTTGGGGTGATGTAGAAATGAAAAAAGGAATGTATAGTTTAATGCAACCGACTATTCGTCCGTTGTTTAATACCAAACAATTCCAAGATGCTATCTTGAAATGGACTGGTAACTCAATAAACTATCACGATTATATTAAACAAACTTGGGAGTCTTCTATCTTAGGACTCGGTTCTTGGAATCAAGCGTTACACGATGGGGTATACGAATCCTCAACTGTTGCTAGCGAGGTTGAAAATGGTCCAGTAGTTGCTGAAACTCCACAAGCTGAAGCGGAAGCAACTGTAGTCTCTGTTAGTGATGCTGTAAGAGCCTTGGCTGGAACCACTCCTGTTGAAGGAATGGAGCTTACGCTTTACTCCAAAGTAAGTATGGGAGATGGGCAACAAGCCAACAACCCATGGTTGCAAGAGTTGCCTGATCCGTTAACCAGAAATACTTGGGATAACTACTTGACAATTTCATTAGCAGATGCCGAGCGTTTAGATTTTGAAAACTATACTGAATCTGACGGTGGTTTAAACGGAAATTACGCTAAAGTTACTGTTGGTGATGTGACTCTTGAAAAGGTTCCTGTTTTAATTCAACCAGGACAGGCTAAAAATACTGTAGGACTTTCATTTGGTTACGGTAAAAAATTAGGACTTAAAACTCCAATGCAAACAGGAGTTAATGCTTACGCTTTGTACAGCGGTTTTGATTTATCCCAACCAGTGAAAATTGAGAAAACTTCAGGTATTCACGAATTTGCTTCTGTGCAAATGAAGAGTACTATGGATGGAAGGGGAGATATCCTTCGTGAGACTTCTTTGGAAATCTTTAATACCAAAGATTCTGAACTTTGGAATCCACAACCAGTAGTTTCTTTGAATCACGTTGAAGTTCCTGCTGATGATGCGACACTTTGGTCAACTTTTGACTCTAGTATAGGACATCACTTTAATTTATCTGTAGATCTTAATGCTTGTACCGGATGTGGGGCTTGTGTTATTGCGTGTCACGCAGAAAACAACGTGCCTGTAGTTGGTAAGAGCGAAGTAAGAAAATATAGGGATATGCACTGGTTGCGTATCGACCGCTACTATTCTTCAGAAGAAACTTTTGAAGGCGATATGGATGTAGTTGACGCTGCACCAAACTCTATCAGTACTTACCATCAATTGGAGCACCCTTCTGAGAATCCTCAGGTGGCATTCCAACCCGTGATGTGTCAGCACTGTAATCACGCTCCTTGTGAAACTGTATGCCCAGTTGCGGCAACATCACATGGACGTCAAGGTCAAAACCAAATGATTTATAACCGTTGTGTTGGTACTCGTTACTGTGCGAATAACTGTCCTTACAAAGTTCGTCGCTTTAACTGGTTCCGTTATAATGAAAATGATGAGTTTGATTTCCATATGAATGATGACCTTGGTAGAATGGTGTTGAATCCAGACGTAGTAGTTAGATCTCGTGGTGTTATGGAGAAATGTTCTATGTGTATTCAAATGACACAGAAAACTATTCTTGATGCCAAAAAAGAAGGAAGACCAATTAAGGATGGTGAGTTTAAAACTGCTTGTTCAGCAGCTTGTAGCTCAGGTGCTATGGTTTTCGGTGATGTAAATGATAAGGAGAGTGAAATAGTTAAACAAAAAGCTAGTAATCGTATGTATCACTTGCTTGGCTTTAAAGGTACTCGTCCGAATGTTTTCTATCATACAAGAGTTAGAAATACAGAAGAAGTTTAATAAAGGATTTAATAAGTATAATTATATAAAGTATTATGGCGTCGCATTACGAAGCACCTATACGTGAACCCTTAGTAGCTGGAGAGAAATCTTACCATGATGTTACTGTAGACATAGCCGCCCCAGTAGAGGGAAGAGCAAATAAATTATGGTGGATTGCTTTTTCAATCGCCTTAGTTGCCTTTCTTTGGGGAATCGGTTGTATTATTTATACCATTTCAACTGGTATCGGAGTTTGGGGTTTAAATAAAACTGTTGGATGGGCCTGGGATATTACCAACTTCGTTTGGTGGGTAGGTATCGGTCACGCCGGTACACTGATCTCAGCTGTACTTTTATTATTTCGTCAGAAATGGAGAATGGCGGTAAACCGTTCGGCAGAGGCTATGACCATTTTCTCGGTTGTCCAAGCAGGATTGTTTCCACTTATTCACATGGGTCGTCCATGGTTGGCATATTGGGTACTTCCAATACCAAACCAGTTTGGTTCATTATGGGTAAACTTTAACTCCCCATTATTATGGGACGTTTTTGCAATCTCAACTTACCTTTCTGTTTCTTTGGTTTTCTGGTGGACTGGACTATTGCCTGACTTTGCCATGTTACGTGACAGAGCAGTGAAACCTTTCCAAAAGAAAATATACAGTTTACTTAGTTTTGGTTGGACAGGACGTGCTAAAGACTGGCAACGTTTTGAAGAAGTTTCCTTGGTTTTGGCTGGTTTGGCTACTCCATTGGTGCTTTCAGTACACACCATTGTATCTTTTGACTTTGCTACTTCAGTAGTTGCAGGATGGCACAGTACCATTTATCCTCCTTATTTCGTTGCGGGAGCGATTTTCTCTGGGTTCGCCATGGTATTGACACTGCTGATCATCATGCGTAAAGTATCTAATTTAGAAGCTTATATCACTAGAGTACACATCGAGTATATGAATAAAGTTATTCTACTTACCGGTGGTATTGTAAGTGTTGCTTATATCACAGAGTTTTTCATTGCTTGGTATTCAGGTACGAACTATGAAGATTATACGTACCTTTCCATTGGAGCTGCTACAGGTCCTTACTGGTGGGCATTTTGGGCACTGATTATCTGTAACTTTATCGTGCCACAAACGCTGTGGGTTAAAAAATTAAGAAGGAATTTCACATGGTCTTTCATTGTTTCGATTGTGATTAACATAGGAATGTGGTTTGAACGTTTCGACATTATCGTAATCAACTTGAGTAAAGGACACCTTCCTTCGTCATGGGCTATGTTCTCACCAACATTTGTAGATGTTGGTATTTATCTTGGAACGATAGGATTTTTCTTTGTGTTGTTCCTTTTGTATGCTAGAACATTCCCAGTGATTGCACAGGCTGAAATTAAAACAATATTAAAATCTTCAGGAGAGCGTTACAAACGTATTCGCGACGTTGAGGGTAAATCAATTGCAGGAGCTGCTGTTGACGTACGTACTTCAAATTACTCAAGTACAGATACGAACAGTTCAGATCAAGCAACCAAATAAAATAACGTAAATCGATGGCTTCAAAAGTTATACAGGCACTATACAATGATGACGACATTTTAATGTCTGCTGTAAAGCGTGTTAGAGATGCGCATCATCATATTGATGAAGTTTATACCCCTTTTCCAGTCCATGGGTTGGATAAAGCTATGGGTCTAGCTCCTACAAGAATTGCAATTACTTCTTTCTTGTATGGTTGTGTTGGATTGACAGTAGCAATTGCCATGATGAATTTCATCATGATAGACGATTGGCCTCAAAATATTGGTGGTAAACCAAGCTTTAGTTTCATAGAAAACTCTCCAGCTTTTATTCCAATTATGTTTGAGATGACCGTGTTTTTTGCTGCTCACTTAATGGTTATTACTTTTTATATGAGAAGTAAGTTGTGGCCATTTAAAGAGGCTGAAAATCCAGATGTTCGAACTACGGATGACCATTTTATGATGGAAATAGTTTTAAATAATAATGAAGAGGAACTAACCAAACTTCTAGTTGATACTGGAGCAGTAGAGGTTAAAGTTTCAGAAAAGCATTAATCATACGAAATGAAAGTTTTTGGAAAAATAGGGATGGTACTTGGAGTTGCAGCAATAGTTGCCTCATGCCACGATAAAAGGAGTCCAAATTATCAATTTATGCCAGATATGTACGAGCCTATAAGTTACGAGACTTATCAGGAATCAAGTGCGTTTAGAAATGGTATAGTAGCACAATTACCGGTTGATGGTACTGTTGCTAGGGGACATATGCCTTATGAGTACCCAAATACCTTAGAAGGTTATGCAGCAGCTAAAGCAAATTTGAAAAATCCAACTCCTATTGGGGAGTATAGAAATGCTGATTCCACCTTTACAGATGACTATTTGAATGAAGGGAAACAGTTATATGGTATCTACTGTGCCGTATGCCATGGTGACAAAGGAGACGGACAAGGTATCCTAGTAGAACGTGAAAAATTGTTGGGTATTCCAAGTTATGACGACTCTGGTCGTGCGATTACTGAAGGAAGTATCTATCACGTAATACGCTATGGGTTGAACGCTATGGGTTCATATGCGAACCAAGTTAATGAGGAAGAACGTTGGAAGGTTGTCGAATATGTATTGACCTTAAAGCAGGATTTAGAGAATAAATAACTAAAATCAACTATCAAAAAGAAGATTCAAGGATATGTATACGTTTTCAAATAGATTAAGAATAACATCTTTCATTTTAATGATAGTTGGTGTTCTTGGGATAGGATATGGTTTTTTAAGCGCTCCTTCTACGATTGAAGAGGCTAAGGCCATTGTGGCATCCACGGAAGCACACCACGGTGGTGGGCATGAGGAAGCTCAGGCTGCCACTCATCACGAAAATACTACAGCACAAAGTGAGGCACATGCAGAACATGATGCTCATACGCTAAGTAAATTACAAAATAGGCCATGGTCTGCGTTCTTAATCGCTGCCTTCTTTTTCTTTATGTTGTCCTTAGGAGCCTTGGTGTTCTATGCTGTACAACATGTATCCTCCGCAGGTTGGTCGCCAGTTTTATTCCGTATTATGGAAGGGGTTACGGCCTATATGGTACCAGGCGCAATTATCTTATATGTATTTTACATATTGACTGCCGGTTTCCAAATGAACCATTTGTATATTTGGATGGATCCGGATATCATGGCCCATGATAAGATTCTTCAGTTAAAATCAGGATACCTTAATGTACCATTTTTCTTAATTAGATCATTATTGTTCTTAGGAGGTTGGTGTTTCTATAGATATTATGTTGTTAAACAGTCAAGACTACAAGACGAGGCTGAAGACTACACTCCTTATAAAAAGATATTCAAATCATCAGTTTTTTTCTTGTTATTTTTCTTTGTAACAGAAGCGTTGATGGCTTGGGACTGGTTTATGGGTCTAGAACCACACTGGTATAGTACATTATTTGCTTGGTACATCTTTGCGAGTATGTTCGTTTCCGGTGTAACTGTAATTGCAATGGTTTTAGTGTATCTGAAATCTAAAGGTATAGTAGACTTTATTAACGATAGTCACTTACATGACTTGGCCAAGTATATTTTCGGATTGAGTATTTTCTGGTCATATCTGTGGTTTGGTCAATTTATGTTGATCTGGTATGCAAACATCCCTGAGGAGTCCGCATACTTTATGACTCGAGTTGAGCACTACAATATTGTGTTTTTTGGAATGCTGGTATTTAACTTTGTATTCCCTTTCCTTATACTGATGAATACTGATTTCAAACGTAAGGGATGGTTTGTAATGATTGCTGGAGTGTTTGTCCTAATTGGACATTATATGGATGTGTTCCAATGGGTGATGCCTTCTACAGTTGGCGAGCTATGGAGCTTCGGTATTCCAGAGATCTCAAGTGTATTGTTCTTCTTAGGATTATTCATATATGTTGTGTTTAATGCTATCGCGAAGACGCCATCATTACTAGCCAAAAGGAACCCATATATTGAAGAAAGTAAACACTTTCATTATTAATTGAATAATAAATAGTAAACAGGATATATACGATGACTGCTGTATTAATAATAATTGTTCTTCTACTTGTTGCCATTGCGATTTGGCAGATGACAAAGATTTTTGAATTGTCTCAGGTTAATGCTGATAATTCACAAATAGCCAATGATAAGGATAACAAGGTTAACGGGTATTTAATGTTTGCTTTCATGGTTTTCATCTACCTATTAACCATATATTGTTTTTGGGAGTGGGGAGGTGTATTACTTGGAATTCCAGCATCTGAGCATGGGGAACAAATAGATAATTTGATGTTTATTTCCATGGCTCTTATCTTTACGGTACAATTTATCACGCAGTTTTTACTGCACTACTTTGCCTATAAGTACCGAGGGGAGAAAGGAAAAAAAGCACTTTTTTATGCTGATAATGACAGATTAGAATTCATCTGGACCATAATTCCAGTAATTACCTTGGCTGGATTAATTCTTTATGGTCTTTTCACTTGGACTTCAGTTATGAATGTTGACGAAGAAGAGGGAGATCCTCTTATTATTGAGCTTTATGCTCAGCAGTTTAACTGGAAAGCTCGTTACGCCGGAAATGACAATGTATTAGGAAGTGCGAATGTTCGTTTGATTGATATTGACAAAAATAACATGTTAGGAGTCGATGAATCTGATCCTTATGCTGATGATGATGTTGTATCACAAACAGAAATTCACTTGCCTGTGGGACGAAAAGTGATCTTCAAAATGCGTTCTCAAGACGTTTTACACTCGGCTTATATGCCTCACTTTAGAGCACAGATGAATGTTGTTCCTGGGATGATTACCCAATTTGCTTTTACACCTTCTGTAACTACAGCAGACATGAGAATGGATCCTGATATGGTTGAGAAAGTTAGTCATATTAATCAAATAAGGGCTGACAAAAAAGCGGACGGCGAAGTAGATAATGTTGATCATTGGGAATTTGACTATATCCTTTTATGTAACAAAATTTGTGGATCTTCTCACTATAACATGCAAATGAAAATTATAGTTGAGACACAAGAAGAATTTGACGCCTGGATTAAGCAGCAAGATACATTTAAACAACAAATGGCTGCTGCCCAGTAATTGGTAATAATAATATATATAAAATAGTTTTAAAGGAGAAAGATTATGTCAGCAACATCACAAGCGCATATGGAAGATCACGCACATGATCATGGTCATCATAAACAGAGCTTTATAACAAAGTATATCTTTAGCATGGATCATAAGATGATCTCTAAGCAATATTTGATTACTATGTTGTTTATGGGGGTTATCGGGATTATGATGTCGGTTCTTTTTAGAATGCAGATTGCATGGCCTGGAGAGTCATTTAAAATATTCGAAATTTTGCTTGGGAAATGGGCGCCTGAAGGCGTAATGGATCCTAATATATATTTGGCACTTGTAACGATACACGGTACCATCATGGTATTCTTCGTTTTGACTCAAGGACTAAGTGGTACTTTCAGTAACTTATTGATACCGCTTCAAATCGGTGCACGTGACATGGCATCTGGTTTTATGAACATGGTGTCTTACTGGTTGTTCTTTATATCAGCAGTAATCATGCTTCTTTCACTTTTTGTAGAAGCTGGACCTGC
Organism: Galbibacter sp.; assembly: GCF_048266365.1. Taxonomy (NCBI): domain Bacteria; kingdom Pseudomonadati; phylum Bacteroidota; class Flavobacteriia; order Flavobacteriales; family Flavobacteriaceae; genus Galbibacter; species Galbibacter sp. The sequence goes on from NZ_JBLWZP010000009.1 coordinate 57,446, forward strand.
AGCTGCAGGATGGACCATTTATCCTCCACTTAGTGCATTACCACAAGCTCAAGGAGGTTCAGGGACAGGGATGACAATGTGGTTGATCTCTATGGGTATCTTTATTGCCTCTTCTTTACTTGGGTCATTGAACTACGTAGTTACAGTATTGAACTTACGTACAAAAGGAATGTCAATGACAAGATTACCTTTAACTGTTTGGGCGTTCTTCGTTACTGCAATTATCGGTATTGTATCTTTCCCAGTATTATTGGCAGCTGCCTTACTATTAATCATGGACCGTAGTTTTGGAACTTCTTTCTTCTTGTCGGATATCTTTATTCAAGGCGAAGTTTTACACTATCAAGGTGGTTCACCAGTACTCTTTGAACACTTGTTCTGGTTCCTAGGTCACCCAGAGGTATATATCGTTATTTTACCTGCAATGGGTATTGTATCGGAAGTTTTGTCTACCAACTCTAGAAAACCAATTTTTGGATATAGAGCGATGGTAGCATCTATATTAGCTATTGGATTCTTATCAACTATTGTTTGGGGACACCACATGTTCGTATCTGGAATGAACCCATTCCTAGGATCTGTGTTTACTTTCACAACGCTGTTGATTGCAATTCCTTCAGCGGTTAAAGCATTTAACTGGATTACTACCATTTGGAAGGGTAACCTTCAAATGAACGTAGCCATGTTGTGGTCTATTGGTTTCGTTTCTACATTCATCACCGGAGGTTTAACTGGGATAATTCTCGGAGATAGTGCCTTGGATATTAATGTTCACGATACATATTTCGTTATTGCTCACTTCCACCTTGTAATGGGTATATCTGCAGTATACGGTATGTTAGCTGGTATCTATCATTGGTATCCTAAAATGTTTGGAACAATGATGAATAAGAACTTAGGTTACATCCACTTCTGGATTACCGCAATCTGTTCTTATGGGGTATTCTTCCCAATGCACTTTGTCGGAATGGCAGGTGTGCCAAGAAGATACTATACCAATACAGCATTCCCTATGTTTGATGACTTAACTGACATTCAAATTGTGATGACTGTATTTGCAATTATCGCTGCACTTGTTCAAGTCGTATTCTTGTATAACTTCTTCCACAGTATATTCTATGGTAAGAAAGCTACTCAAAACCCATGGAATGCAACAACGCTTGAATGGACTACTCCAGTAGAGCACATCCACGGAAATTGGCCAGGTGCGATTCCTGAAGTTCACAGATGGCCTTATGATTACAGTAAGGTTAATGAGGATGGTGAATATGTGCTACCAGGTCAAGATTTTGTTCCTCAACACATTCCTCTACAGGAAAATGAGGACGAATTTAATCACTAAATTATATTCAAAAGACTGTCATATAGTTAAAGCCATCTTCGGATGGCTTTTTTAGGTTATAGGGATGTGTCGGTTACTTTGGATAAGGTCCTGTAATTGGCTTTAAAAGGCCCTAAATGGTATTGACATGAGACCCTTGAGAGGGGCTTCAGTTTTCAATATTGGTTATTCAAATAGGGATCTGTTTTTATGGTGCATATAGGTTGTTTGGAATTCTTCAAAATATTCCCAATTTAGATTGGTGTATTTAAGTATTTTGGTTTTCATAACCTATAGTAAATCACGCATTATTATATACTTTGGCATAAGTATCTTTACCTCTTTTTTTTCATGGATCTTCCAAATGCTTTTCTATCTACCCATATAAAACACTGAATTCCACCACTGGAGATTGTTGGACATCAACTTTATTAAAATTGAAAATCTCAATGGTTATATCGGACTCCATTTTCTTAAATGGATTGTCAAAATACCTTCATTAAGCAATTTAACCCTAGGCCAAACCTTAAGTTAGAACGAAGAATTCAAGTTAGTGATTTTCAAAACTTGAGTAGTGAAATGATATCAGCCGAAATTAGCCACCTTATTGCATATGTTCTAATTTGCTTTGTGGTTTTGGTGCTAGGCCTCGGCTATAGTCACGGCTTTGGGATTACGATAATGTTAGTGAATGTATTTATTAATTTATACCTTTCATTCTTACAGCAGCAGAACATAAGACAAAAGGATCGATTCCTAAAGAAGTAACATGTTGTAGCTCTAGGGATGAGAAGATTTTAGATGGAGCTTATTTCGTGTCTTTTTTTGTACTGTTATTTTTATCCTGCTTTTTAAGAAACTCCTCAAACAACTTACTCTTAAGTTGCTCAGCTAGCTGTAATCGCAGGGCGTTGTAGGAGTTCAATACACGTGATCTTGAGACCTCTATGGAGTCGATAACAGCATTTTCTTCTAGACGATTCATGAGTTGTTTAGAATAGGTATTTAGGACCAATACTCGACTGTTTACCGCTGGTTTATCAAATTTTTGCGGTATTAAGGAATCTTTTGCGAGTTCATTGTTAAGTCTGGAGAATTCTTCTGCAAAGTATGTCAAATCTCCGTGATCCTGTCTTTGGAATCGCTCCATAAGGATACTCAGTTCTCTAAATTTTTTCCATTCGCTGATAGTGTTCATTTTCTCTTGACTGATGGAGGCAATAGGGGGAAGGGCCTTATAACTCACCGCAGTAGAGTCTATCTCAACATCCTGATCTTGTGAGCCTTCTTTATTGTTTCCACAGCCTACTGAGAGTAATAAGCCTGACACTATTAAAATATATTGAAATCTTTTCAACGCAAATGTGTTTACATACACACCAAAGATAAGGAGTCCATTTCCAAATGACAAGGTATTTTTATGGAGCAACACTTATTTTGTATACAGAATCTTGCTGCTTGTTGATATTCCATTTTCGTTAAACGCCTCCACCCGGTAATAGTAGTCCTGAGCGGTACTTAGTGCTCTAAGTTCATAATTAGGCTCCCCGTACATCAATGCGGATAAATTGAGTTTGTCTTTTTCTATGCCCCAATAAATCACATATCCCATGGCATCTTTTACCTTTTCCCAGCTAAGATGAGCATTTCTTCGATCCTGATCTCGAACCACCTCAAAATTTTTCGGCATCTTGGGTTTGTTTTCCTTTCCGTTTCCAAAGACTCTAAATTCAGAAATCGCCAAATACTTATTTGTACAATAGATATGATTATAACGGATATAACGTGCTTCAACAGGAGCTTCTAATTCGATATAGCCATGAGGCATGTCTCTATTGTTTTTAGAGTAATCTGCAATGGTTGACCATTTCTGTCCATCCAATGACCCCTCAATAGTGAAGCGTTGTTTCAAGGTGTCTGGTTTTCCGAAAATTGCACTTTTATAATCTTGAAAGTTGATTTGAATTGCTTTGACATCCATTGGTTTTTCCATGTCAATTTTTACATAAATGGAGTCATTATTTGCAACAGATACCCAATAGGAACGTATTTCTTCATCATTGATTTTATCGATCTCAAAGCCTTTAATTTGTTCCTGCATATAGCCTTTTTCACTTTCATCAGCAACATTGTTCTGACCTTTAACTAAGGGGGAGTTCGTGCTTACTGGCTTTTTGTAGGATAATAACATCCACCCAGTAAATCTGTCTTTATGGTCTGGAACCTCCACTGATGGTAAGTAATGTGGGTAATCTCCGTAAGCAGTATTGACAAACATTTGACCGTTGTCCTCAAAACCTGCAGGATACATACCTATGCGCCTTTCAAATTTGTAATTCACTGAGATCGCCATGGTGGCATAGTGCCAAAGATTTCCTTGATGGTCTTTTACGGTACTTCCATGTCCTGATCCTTTTAGAAAGCCTCCCGGTTTATAAGAAACTGGGTTATATGGTGCATAAGTGAAAGGACCTAGAGGATTTTTTGATGTGTACACGCCATCGGCATAGACATTCCATTGCGTTCCAGGCGCTCCATATTCTAAATAATACGTGTCTTGGTGCTTTATCATCCAAGGCCCTTCAATAAAGGGTTTTAGCTCAGATTTATGGTCTTGTCCAAAGCGTTCCCATCCATGTTTATCCGGATGCAAGGTTATGAGATCCTTTTGCTCTCCTATAGGAATGTAATAATTTGCTGTATCTAGCTCAACACCACGAATCGGCCACTTGTTGGAGGATTCTTCATAAAGATAGACGCGGTTATCATCATCGACAAAGATGTCTGGGTCTTGGACACCGTTATTGGTGTTGATGACTGCGAAATTTGTTTTCCAATCCCCGAGTTTTGGATTATCGGTTTCAATGACTGCTCCTCTTCCGGAAGGATCTGCTAATACAAGAATTTTTCCATTGCGCACTGCTGCTGCCGGGGCGTTGCTCCCATTAAAATACCAAGATTGGGGACGGATAAAATTCCAATTACTCATGTCTGTTGAACTCCAATAACCGTGCGATCTGGTCACGAACATATAGTACTTCCCTTTAAAGTTTACTACTGCAGGGTCCGCACCCGAACGATAGGAAACGTTTCTACTGGCTCTATAATGCGACATATAGGTGTAATCAATATCGATAGGATTACAATAGGTTTTGTAGTCCCTCGCGAGTATTTCTTGCTGTGCTACCATGGAAGTAGTCCATAAGATAGTAATTGTACATAGTAGAAAATTAAACCGCTGAAAATATAGTGTATCGATGAACATTAGGCTATTGCTTTTAATTTGTATTGCTAAACTACCTATAACCAGTACACACTTACAAGAAATTTAATACATCATCTATACATCAATCCTAAGAATATCCATAATTTCAAGAGTTTATGATACTTAAATCCATCCATTGTTGCTTAAATCCCTAATATATTGTTAATTTAAAAACTAAACTCTCTGAAGAATAACAAATTATGTTAAATTGCCTTAATTTTTAACAAAACGATTCTAATATGAAGTTCAATCTCCAAAAACCTTTGTTTTATGGGTTAAGTTCAGTTTTACTAGTGACTGCTTGTAAGACTGAGAACAAAAAGGAAGTGGCTGAAGTGGAAACTATTCCCGGTATTAATTTATCCTATATGGATACTACCACTAGCCCTAAAGAAGATTTTTTCAGATATGTTAATGGAACATGGCTTGATGAAACTACAATCCCAGATGATAAAACTACCTGGGGGAGTTTCAATGAACTACGTGTTCAAACCGATAACGATGCTTTGGCCGTTTTATATGAAGCTGAAAAGAACCCAAATTTGGATCCGAATTCAGATCAGGCAAAAGCGGTACGCTTATTCCAATCTATCATGGATACCACCTCTAGAAATGAGCAAGGCGTAAGTCCGTTAAAGCCCTATTTAGATAAAATAGAGACGATTAAAAATGTTGGCGATCTACAAAATTATTTAACCGAAATGACCCCTGTTACCGGGCCAACCATATTCAGATTTGGTGTAGGTTCAGATGCCAAGGATAGTAATAAGAATACTGCTTATCTCGGAGCTGGTAGTTTAGGTCTTCCTGACCGTGATTACTACTTAGACCAAGACGATGATAGTAAGGAGATTAGAGAGAAGTATGTTGCCCACATTACCAGAATGCTTCAATTCATTGGTTTAGATCAAGAGCAAGCAGCTAAGCAGGCTGAAGAAATTCTTACTTTTGAAACGCAATTGGCAGAACCAATGTTGGATAAGGTTCAAAGAAGAGACCCTAATACAACTTATAATCCAACTGCCATTGCTGATTTACAGCAAAAGGTTTCAGCATTTGACTGGAAGGGTTATTTGAGTGCCATTGGTGCTCCTAGTGTAGATACCATTGATATCAGCCAAGTGGCTTATATAGAATCTTTACAAGATGTATTCCAAGAGTCAAACGTTGCAACATTGAAAAATTACCTTCGCTGGTCATTGCTTAACGGGGCTGCTAGCAACTTATCCATGGATATGGAGCGTGCAAATTGGGATTTTTATAGCAAAGAGTTAAGAGGCGCTAAAAAACAAGAACCGCTTGAGAAAAGAGCACTTCAAAGAGTAAACGGATCTTTGGGTGAGGCTTTAGGTAAACTCTATGTAGAGAAGAAATTTCCGGCTGAGGCAAAGGCTATCGCAAAAGAAATGGTAGCGAATGTATTTGAGGCTTATGAAGCAAGAATCAATGCATTGCCTTGGATGGATCCAATGACCAAGAAAAAGGCCATTGAGAAAATTGAAAAAACAACCGTTAAAGTTGGTTATCCTGATGTATGGAAGGATTATTCTGCAATAGATATTAAAGTAGCTGATCAAGGTGGATCCTACTTCCAAAATGGCCTAAACATTCGAAAATGGCATTTTAATCGTACCATTGACAAGTTAGGTAAGCCTGTCGATAAATCGGAGTGGTTTATGTCACCTCAAACGGTAAATGCGTATTTTAATCCTTCGTTTAATGAGATCGTATTCCCAGCTGCAATTCTTCAGCCACCATTTTTTAATTTTACGGCTGATGCTGCTGTGAATTATGGAGGTATTGGTGCAGTTATCGGGCACGAGATATCCCACAGTTTTGATGATAGTGGTGCGGATTACAACGCCGATGGTAACCTTCAAAACTGGTGGACCGATAAAGATTTAACCCAATTCAATGCTTTGGGTGATTCTTTGGCTGCACAGTATAGTCGTATTGAAGTGCTTCCAGATGTATTTATCAATGGTAAGTTTACCCTTGGTGAAAACATTGGAGATCTTGGTGGAGTGAATGCTGCTTATGACGGTTTACAATTACACCTTAAGGAGCACGGAGCACCTGGATTAATCGATGGATTTACTCCAGAGCAACGATTCTTTATGTCTTGGGCAACCGTATGGAGAACTAAGATGAGAGATGAGGCGTTAAAAACTAGAATAAAAACAGATCCACATTCTCCAGGGATGTATCGTGCAACCCAACCTTTAATTAACATGGAAGTGTTTTACAAAGCCTTCGATATTAAGCAAGGGGATGCTATATACCTCAATCCTGAAGAGCGCGTTAAGATTTGGTAAGGAGTTCTTGATGAAGAAGTCATGATTCGTTATAACAAAACAAAAGGCATCCTTATTTTACTCTGGATGCCTTTTGTAATATAGGAGTAACTTTTAAAGCTTATTTCTGTTCCGTAGCCGGAGTAGCCTCTTGAGCCTTTTGATTTAGTAAAAGCTCTTTGATTTGAAGCGCCAATTTAAAATTAGGAGCTATTGCAATCGCCTGGTCAATATAGGTGATCGCCTGATCGATGTTAGTTTTATCCTTATTGTATGCCAACAAACCTTTTTGATACGTAAATGCAGCCTTTAAGGGAACTTGGTAAGGAGGGTTTGATTGATAAAATGGTAACACATCCTTATCTGTAGCGTGTTCCAAACCATATTTGATATAGGTTTCAGCTTCCGCAGTCTTACCTATTTGTAGGTTGAGATCAACTATGTCGTAGGCTACATAAATATCAGGTTTTCTTCCGAACATAATATCAAATTGCGCCACGGCTAGTTGAGGCTGATTTAAAGCCTTTAGTGAGCGTGCTTTGACTTCTACTGCCAAATCCGATGCCTTTGGGTCATTTTCTGTTCCTAGTAAATTTATAGCTTGTACATGTTGTCCTGAATTACTATAGAAAAAAGCAAGGGTGTCCTTACGAGCCTCATTGGGTTGTAGTACGTTCATGTGCGTTAATGCATTAATAACGCCTTGCACATCACCTTGTTCCTTCATTTGCTCGTAAAAAGCTTTGTAATGCGTAAAAAGTTGCGAATTGCTTTGGGAGAATCCAAAGCAAAAAGAACAAAGCATAATTGTAGTAAGTGTTTTCTTCATCTCTAACTAGTTATGGTTTAACCTCGTTGTACTATTGTAGTTTAGCGCAAAGCTATTAATTTTTTTAATATGCTGGCTGTGTATTTTTTTAAGAGTTCCTATACGCAATTAAGGTTATTTGCACCTACAGACTCACTACTGTAGAATCCCAATAATTTATGTCGTTGTATAATAGATGATAACCATGTGTATAAAAAAAAGAGAGCTAGTTAAAAACCGCTCTCTTTCTTAATAAACTAATCTAAACTAACTTAAAAACCTAACCTAATCTTATAAGTTCAAAAAATGAAAACTATAATTCTTTTTCTTTTTCTTCACTGGTGTAAAGATACTAAACATAGACGCATAACTTGATCATTTATAATTGGTTTAACCATTATTTAACTGGAATATAGTCTATGTGTTAAGGATTTTAACGGAAGTCACATATCCAGCTCTGGATATTTGAATTCATATCCTAACTTACTGTTAATATAAATGGAATTTACGGTCTTTCCTAGGGTCAATTCTTCCCCTTCGAAAGGAGGTAGCTTTAGATCCAACTTTTTTGCAATTCTAGAATAATATTCTTTCCTTGTCGGGTGTGAGGGTGCAACAGCATTAATGATTGGACTATCGATGACATTGTCCATCACATGATGGATGATGCCAATACAATCTTCTAAATGAATCAGATTCACTGGCTGATTTGGATTTTGTAAACTGTCCCGATTGGCGAGTTGAAACACCGGATGTCTTCCCGGTCCATAAAGTCCTGCGCACCGAATTACTTTAATAGATAAATTCTCACAATCCATCAATAATTTTTCCGCTTCCAAAATCTGCCTTCCACTCTCAGTAAGTGGTCGAGTAAGGCTGTTTTCATCCACCATACACTCAGCGTTTCCATAGACGGATGTACTACTGATAAAGATGATGTTTTTGGTGGTTGTGTCCTGGACTTTTTTGATCAATGTTCGTATTTTGGATACGAAATTTGATTTCGGATTAGAATTTAATCTTGGAGGAAGGTTAATGACCAAGACATCAAGATCTTTCAAAAAATAATCCAAATTTCCTTCAGTGTGATGATTGTGCACCGCGATAAGGAAAGGATTTATGTCGTGTAGGGCTAATGATAGGATTTTATCAACAGAGGTTGTTGACCCCCTTACTTGGTAGCCCTTGTTTGCAAAGTGTTTAGCCAGCGGAAATCCCAACCATCCGCATCCCAAAATCCCAATTGTTTTTTGCATTATAATATTAGAGTTTTTTTAGTGAGTACCGCATCGTTTAAAACAAAGGGCATTACAATGGTGTTCACTGGTCGATCCGGAACACTGAATAAAGGGTGGTTTAAAAGGTCATAAGAAGCCTCGTAAAATTCAAAGCTTAGTTGGTCTTGTTGGCTACACTCTAGTTCAATATCGGTAGATTGATTCTCACTGATATAATGGGTGAAAAGCCGATCTGATCTTTGGAATAAGTAATTCAATGGTATTGGTACACCATTAATGGTGCATTTACTTATTTTAGTAGCTGAGGTGGTAACTTCTAATCGATCTACTTTTCTATTATGTGTGATGCGTATTTTTATCTTTCTTCTACCTATAATGGTAGTGTCTTGTATAACTTTTATTGTAGGTCCCTTAATATCTTTAACTGGAGCAGGTGCAATTTTTGTATAGTTGGTTGCATATTTACTAGTCAATCCTTCGGAGAGCCTACTGGGTTTTATGGTGTCTGATATGTATTGTTGAATCCAGGGATCCAGTTTATTGTTATAGGTGGCCCAATATGCTTTCTCGGTATCCAAGTCCAGTTGATACACCAGACTGGTAGGGTGTGGTGTCTCTTTGGTAGGCGAAGCCTGTAAGTGTGCTGCTATTAAAAATACAGCTGTAATACTGAGTCCTACTACGGAATAATTTCTTTTGTTTTTATACTGTCCTATCACTGGTAGTAACAATCCAAATAGGAGAACACTAATTACAGTACTACTACCTAATAATTTCATACCTAATCCTACTGGGAACATTTGGATTAGAGGTGCAAGGATCCAAAGTGCTGGGATACATAGTGCAATCAGGTATCCTATAGGAGGCCTTTTTTCACCACTTTTAATCAACATCCAAAGTGAACCTAGGGTTGCGTATACGGGTATGATGAAAAAGCTAGCTCCTTTAAGATAAAACGCTATTCCGAGGCACAAAAGCAGCCACAGTCCAATAGGAACAATGACCAGTTCTGCGATTTCGACGTCTTTTAACCTTGAATAGATGAAAAAGCAGACGGTAAAACTAAGCGCGGTAAAGGCAGCGATATAATAGTGTCCATTATATGGGAAACCTTGTAATATATCGCTATAATTGGGATAGATTGTCTTGAGTAGGGGCCAGGCAAAATAGCCAATTGCTCCGCAAATTACGATACAACCAATAAAGGCAAATAAGCTCTTAAAGATCCCTTTTGAATTTATACTTCTGTTGGAAATTCCTAAATAGAAAATATATAAAAATAGAAGTGTAGCTAGAACTAGCAATGGAACGATCCAGCTAAATGGATAGTAAACGAAATTAAATACTGGAAAGTCAAAATAGACGTTGTCCTTATTAGATTTTAAATCGCTAAGATCCGTATTGGCGAAGTAGTCTAAAAGAGGAGCCAAGTATGAGATCTGATGACGCAGGGTATTTTGATTCACATTCTCGTAACTGTCATTGGCAGTATGGTAATCAAAGTGATCATCAATGAATGCAAAATTAAAGCCATCGATATTACCAATTTCTCTAAAAACAGTTAGATCTGTGTCGTTGGGTAGCATTTTGTAAATACTATAGGTGAGCGAATTTGCGACGGGATATTCAACCCCGGCTTGTTCAAAACTTTCGATGAGCTTCTGGTTTCCACTATTGGTTTCCAATAGCATATAACTAGGTCCACCACTTCCTCTGGCTTCAAAGTTTAATACCAATCCAACATCCCTTGCCCAGCGATGTTTACTTACAAATAATCGAGCACCAAGCAGTCCGATCTCCTCTGCATCGCTAAAAAGAACAATGATGTCATTTTTCGGTGTTTTTCCACTTTTAATAAGGTTGTTTATTCCTTCTAGAATTACGCTGACTCCGACAGCATCATCGCTCGCACCAAGGGAAGAGTGTGGGCTGCTATCGTAATGGGATAATAGCAATAGAGCCTCTGATGAATGTGTCCCTTTAATCCTAGCCAGTATGTTACTCACCTTGGTGTAGTTTCCCCAATTCCCGATGCTACTGCCATGTTGAGTTTCAACTTGCAATCCCATCGACTCAAGTTCAGCAATCAAATACGATTGTACTTCCTTATGTGCTTCGGTCCCTACATAATGGGGACGACCGGATATTTTTTTGATGTGTTTTTGCACAGTCTCTATCGAATAACCATAGGTGCTACTATTCTCTTGCGGCATTAGATCATAAAATCGCCATGCGCAAACAGCTAGTAGAATAAGAAAGGATATGATAAGACTAAATTTTTTCAAACACTGTTGTTTTGATGACCTTTCATAAAAATACGGAATATATTATTAATTGGTACTATTTTCCTGATTTTATGTTTTTAGTAATACGCACAAAATTTAATGATATAATTGCGAATAATTTATAAAATATCCAAATATTTTCACTATATTTAATGTTTACAGCAATTTAAAAAAACAGAGCAGGATGGGTATTAAAAGTTTTCAGGGAGCCAGGGAAGATCAAAAGAAGGAGTACCACGCTCCCATATTGGTGTCAGATTATATGACGAGGAATTTGGTGATCTTTAAACCCGAGCAATCCATACTGGAGGTCATGGAGCTTTTGGTGAAACATAAGATTTCAGGGGGACCAGTTTGTGATGATAGGGGAAAATTAGTTGGTATAATATCCGAAGCTGATTGTATGAAGCAAATTTCAGAAAGTCGTTACTTCAACCAACCTATTTTAGATAAAAGTGTAGAAAGGTTTATGACCACCCAGGTAGAGACAATTCCTTCCGATATGAATATCTTTGACGCAGCGTCTCAGTTTTACAATGGACATAGACGTCGTCTACCGGTGATGGATCAGGGTAAACTTGTTGGTCAGATCAGTAGAAAGGATGTGGTTATTGCAGCCTTAAAACTCAATAGTCATAATTATTAATCCTTAGGGTGTGCTGCAGTGAGTCGATTCTAACCTTTGGTTTGCTGTTTGTTAACCACCTCATAAAGGTCGTGTCTGCGATCCTTTAAAACCCGAACGCTCCCGTATTGATGGAGTTCCTTTAATAAGTCCATATTGACATCAACGATAAGAGTCATTTCTGTATTCGGAGTTGCCTGTGCTTTAATGCCATCGTTTGGGAAGGCAAAATCGGAGGGTGTGAGAACTGCCGCTTGGGCGTATTGTATGTCCATATTATTGACTTTAGGTAAATTACCTACGCAGCCCGCAATTACGACATAACATTCGTTTTCAATAGCTCTTGCTTGCGCACAGCTCTTAACTCTGGTATAGCCATTTTGAGTGTCAGTTAAAAACGGGACAAAGAGCAATTGCATTCCTTGGTCAGCCATAATTCTACTGAGTTCTGGGAATTCTATATCATAACAAATCATAATACCAATCTTGCCACAATCCGTGTCAAAGGTTTTGATTTGGTCACCACCCTTCATTCCCCAATGTGCAACTTCATTGGGTGTAATATGTATTTTTGTGTAAATCTCTGAAGAACCATCGCGTTTACACAAAAAGCCAGAGTTGTATAAATTACCATCTACAATATGTGGCATACTACCGGTGATGATATTGATGTTGTATGAGATGGCAAATTCCTGAAACTTCTGATAGATGGGCTCGGTGTATTTTGCCAGCTCTCTTATGGCATCCGCTTCATTGAGGTGATTGTAATCAGCCATTAATGGGGCAATAAAAAACTCGGGAAATAGTGCGAAATCACTGCCATAACCTGATACCGCGTCTATGAAGAACTCCGCCTGATCAAACAGGGATTCAAGATTCTTTAAAGGCCGCATTTGCCATTGGATAAGTCCAAGTCGAACCACTGATTTTTCTAGGTTGATCAATTTAGGACTTTGGTCGTAATAAATATTGTGCCATTCCATAAGAACAGCATATTCTAAGGAATGGACGTCGCCTTCCAAATAATTTTTCATGATTTTCTTGACGTGAAAATCGTTACTCAATTGAAAAGCCAGTACTGGATCAAATAGTTCCTTCATTTTGACCTTTTCAATATAGTCTTTAGGGGTAATTTGGTCGGCGTATTTATTGTAGTTTGGAATACGGCCGGCAAACATAATGGACTTTAGGTTTAATTGCTCAGTGAGCTCTTTTCGCTTTTCATAAAGCCGTCTTCCTAATCGCAGACCCCTGTATTTGGGGTGTATAAATACATCGATTCCATATAAGATATTCCCTTTAGGGTTGTGTGTTGAAAAGGTATAATTCCCGGTGATTTCTTCATAGGTATGGTTGTCGTCAATTTGGGATTGATCTAGAATAATAGAAAGGGCGCAGCCTACGACTTTGTCGTCTACCAAAACCACCAATTGACCGTCGGGAAAAAGCGATAGTAATTTACGAATTTCACTTTGTTTCCAGGGTGCATCTTCAATCCCATTATAGGCTTCTATCATGGAAGTCCGCAGTTCTAAATAGTCCTGCATTACTAAATTCCGAACTTCAAGTTTGTTGATGGTTTCCATATTAGATATATTGAATTTTTGCGTGCTTGGGGAAGGAGGGAAGTCGATTTAAAAAAGAGACTGCCTTAACAGTTGTTAATTTAGGAAAAAAAGTAAAGCAAAGAGGTGGGAAAGTGTCTCTATCACCTAAAGTCGCTTTGGTATGGTAGCCGAGCGACTTTGGTTTAACCTAAGCAGCTTTTTCTTTTACTAAGTCGAAGCAAGGACATCTGCCACAGCGTTTAGATTCGCTTTTTCGATATTTTTCACAACAATTGGACTTAAGACCTTTTGTCTTAAGATCTTTAAGCTTGTTTTTTTTATCCTTTTTGTCCTTTTTGTCTTTCTTATTTTTGCCCAAGACTATACCTATTTCGTATAACAATGGGCAAATATATTTATTTAAATTAAATCTAAATAAACTTTAACACTAATATCTTCTAAAATTATCCAGCAGGTAATGTAGCTGAGGTATTGGCTGTCATTTGTTGTATGTCTCTATCGAATAAATAGAGGCCACCCTTGTCATCACCAATTAAATTGATTTTATCCAAAATAGTTCTAGCCATAGCCTCCTCTTCGATTTGTTCAGCCACGTACCACTGTAAGAAGTTATGTGTGGAATAATCTTTCTCCTGCAGGGTAAGATGAACTAATTCATTAATGCTTTCCGATACAAAGATCTCGTGATCGAGTAGCATTTGGAACATGTCTTTAAAACTGTTAAAAGTCACATTGGGAGCTTTTAAAGCTGATATTTTTGCATGTCCACCACGTTCGTTTATAAATTTGACTAGTTTGAGCATATGCTCTCTTTCCTCGTCAGATTGAGCGAACATGAATTGAGCAACACCTTGCAATCCCTTTACTTCCGCCCAACAAGCCATAGCTAAATAGATTTGTGATGATTCAGCTTCTACCGTAATCTGCTTGTTTAATAATTCTTCAACCTTCTTTACTATCATAATATCTGCTTTTAAAGCTAAAGTTATAAAATTATCCTTTGGAACTGAAGTAATTTAGTGTGGTAGTTTTAATTTAAAAACAGTCTAATTATAGCTTAGCGTTTCTAGAAGTTCATAGAGAGTTGTATGCGGCTACGAGTCAAATCCACCTCAAGTACTTTCACCTTTACATGTTGCTGTACACTAACGATTTCATTGACATCAGATACATAAGTATCACTGAGGTTTGAGATGTGTACTAATCCACTTTCTTTGATACCGATATCTACAAAGCATCCAAAATTGGTCACATTATTAATGATCCCCGGAAGGATCTGACCAGCTTTTAAATCTTTGATGGATTTAATATTGGGATCAAATTCAAAAATACGGGCTTTGGCTCTTGGATCAAGACCTGGTTTTTTTAATTCCTCTATAATATCCTTTAAGGTAAGCATTCCAACTTTGTCGCTGGTATAACGCTCTAATGGGATTTGATCAATTTTCTGTGGTTCCCCTATAAGTTGGTCTAACCCAGTACCCAAATCTTTAGCCATTTGCGCTACAAGAGTATACCGCTCAGGGTGTACTGCAGAATCATCCAATGGATTAATTGGGTTTTTAATCCTAAGGAAACCTGCGCTTTGCTCAAAAGCTTTATCGCCCAGTCGGGCTACATGTAAAAGCTCTTTTCTAGAAGTGAAAGCACCGTTTTGTTCTCTGTAATCTATGATGTTCTCGGCTAACTTTTCTCCGATTCCTGAGACATAACGCAATAGGGATTTACTGGCAGTATTCAGGTTGATTCCGACTTTATTGACACAACTCTCAACTACGCGATCTAAACGCTGTTGTAGTTTAAGCTGATCTACATCGTGTTGGTATTGGCCCACACCTATGGATTTGGCATCAATTTTTACTAACTCAGCAAGGGGGTCTGATAATCTTCTACCAATGGAAACCGCACCTCTTACAGTAACATCATAGTTTGGGAACTCTGCTCTTGCGATCTTAGAAGCTGAATATATGGATGCACCTGCTTCACTGACAACAAAAACCTGAACTGGCTTTTCAAAAGCGATGCGTTTTATGAGTTGTTCTGTTTCTCTAGAAGCTGTTCCGTTACCTATGGCTATGGCTTCTATTTTATAGGCATTAATAAGGGTAATTATCTTTTTAATGGCCTGAGAAGCTTCCTTTCTAGGGGGGTGAGGGTAGATAGTCTCATTGTGTAAAAGAATTCCTTTTTGATCTAAACAAACCAATTTACAGCCGCTTTTAAAACCAGGATCCAAGGCCAATATTCGTTTTTCTCCTAATGGTGGACTCAACAGTAGTTGGGTTAAATTCTTTTCAAAAACAACAATAGCGGTGTCATCTGCCTTTTCCTTTGCTGTGGACAAAGACTCTTTGGAGAGCGCTGGATATAGGAGGCGTTTATAGGCATCTAGGGCTGCTAGCTCTATCTGCTGGGTACAGTGATTTCTGCCCTTGATAAGTCTATTGTTTATGGTGTCTAGTGCGCTTTGGTCGTCGATCTCAATTTTAATTTTTATAAACCCCAAGGATTCTGCCCTTAAAATCGCCAATAAGCGATGGGAAGGGCATTTCGCGAGAGGTTCACTCCAATTAAAATAGTCACTGTGCTTTTGAGCAGCCTCTGGATTGTCAACAGTCTCTACCTTTTTGGTTTGTAGAACGGCTTGGCGATCGAACTGTCTTCGAAGCTGATTTCTAATGTCAATACGTTCTCTGATCCATTGCGCAATGATTTGACGTGCTCCCTCAAGAGCAGTTTCCTTAGAGTCAACTTGCTTAGAAATGTATTGGGCCGCAATGGAGTCTAGGTCAGTTGCATTTTGAGCCATAATGATTTTTGCCAGGGGCTCCAATCCATTTTCTCGTGCCGTATCCGCCTTTGTTTTTCTGCTTTTTTTATAGGGAAGATACAAGTCTTCCAATACAGCCATTTCTTCACAATTATCAATCTGTTGTTTGAGTTGGTCGGTTAGCTGTTGTTGTTCTGCTATGGCTTTTAAGATGCTTAATTTTCGAGCCTCTAGGGTTTCAAACTCCTTTTTTAAATTGGAAATAGAACCAACCTGAACTTCATCTAAATTACCTGTCATTTCCTTGCGATACCTTGAAATAAAAGGTATACTGCAGTCTTGATCCAGGAGGTTAATGGTGTTTTGAATCCCCTTGTTGGCAATGGACGTTCGCGAACTAATATAATCGAGCATGGAAAGCATAAGCAGTCTTGGTTTATGAAAACCCTCTTGTTTTATTATAGTAAATACGGAGCCTTAGCTAATAGCAGTTCCGTTATTTACCATGTCTTCATCTGGGTTTATAAATACAATTTTACCTTTGGAATTCTGAGCCATAAGGATCATTCCTTCACTAAAAACACCTCTTAATTTTCTAGGAGCCAAATTAACCAATACAGTGACTTGTTTACCTACAATATCTTCAGGCTTAAAGTCCTTAGCAATTCCGGATACAATTGTTCTTACGTCAATTCCGGTATCTACCTTAAGAATAAGTAGCTTGTCTGCCTTAGGCATTTTTTCTGCTTCCAAAATGGTTCCAGTTCGGATATCTAATTTGGCAAAATCATCAAACTCAATTAGTGGTTTTTGAGGTTCTACTGCTTTGGCCGCATGACTTTCTTCAGCATTCAACTTCTTAGTAGCCTCCAGTTTATCTAATTGTTTTTGGATTTGTTCGTCTTCAATTTTAGCAAACAATAAGGTTGAGGCACCAATGGTATGCCCTGCAGTAATTAACTCAGATTCTTTTTTTATAGACTCCCAATTTGGTTGTGTCTTTAGAGTGTCGAAGGCTATAATGTCTCTAAGTTTATTAGAAGTGAAAGGTAAGAATGGTTCGCTTAAAACAGCAAGAGCCGCCGCGATCTGTAGCGATACATACATAATACTTTTTACGCGTGACTCATCTTGTTTGATAACTTTCCATGGTTCTTCGTCTGCTAAATATTTGTTTCCTAAGCGGGCGACATTCATCAGTTCGGCAGCTGCCTCTCTAAAGCGATATTTTTCAATCAAACCTGATATGATTCCTGGGTAAGATTTCAAATCTTCCAAGGTTTGTTTATCGTGATCGGTTAATTGATCAGCCGCTGGAACTACACCATTATAGTATTTATGGGTAAGTACAGTAACTCTGTTTATAAAGTTACCGAAAATTGCCACGAGCTCATTGTTGTTCTTAGCCTGAAAATCTTTCCAGGTAAAATCATTGTCTTTTGTTTGAGGAGCGTTGGCTGTAAGGGTATAACGTAATACATCTTGTTGGTCCGGAAATTCTTCCAAATACTCATGAAGCCAAACTGCCCAGTTTTTAGAGGTGGAAAGTTTTTGACCTTCGAGGTTTAGAAACTCATTAGCAGGTACATTTTCCGGAAGTATATAATCACCATGTGCCTGAAGCATTGATGGGAATATGATGCAGTGGAATACAATATTATCCTTTCCGATAAAATGAACTAACCTTGAATCCTTCCAGTAAGGCTCCCAATCTTTTCCTTCACGCTCTGCCCATTCTTTGGTGGACGAGATATACCCTATCGGAGCATCAAACCACACGTAAAGAACTTTTCCTTCAGCACCCGGAACCGGAACAGGAATACCCCAGTCTAAATCTCTGGTTACAGCTCTAGGTTTTAAGCCTTCATCAATCCAGCTTTTTACCTGTCCGTAAACATTGGGTTTCCAATCATCTCTATGGCCTTTTATAACCCACTCACGTAAAAACTCTTCGTAACGGTCAAGGGGTAAAAACCAATGCTTGGTTTGTTTTAAAACAGGTTTGCTGCCAGTGATTGTTGATTTAGGATTGATCAAATCAGTGGCGTTTAATGAACTTCCACAGTTTTCACATTGATCACCATAGGCTGCCTCATATTGGCATCTAGGACAAGTTCCTGTGACAAAGCGATCTGCTAGAAATTGTTCTGCCTCTTGATCGTACAGCTGTTCGGTGACTTCTTCTATAAATTTGCCTTCCTCATAGAGTTTTTTGAAAAACTCAGAGGCGGTTTTATGGTGTACAGGTTTGGAAGTTCTTGAGTAATTGTCAAATGAAATCCCGAACTCTTTAAAAGAATCCTTTATAATATGGTGATACTTATCAATAATTTGTTGAGGACTCACACCTTCTTTTTTAGCCTTCATAGGAATAGCTACTCCGTGTTCATCACTACCTCCAATAAAGGCTACATCTTTTCCTTGCAATCGCAAGTAACGGGCAAAAATATCAGCAGGTACATAAACTCCCGCAAGGTGTCCGATATGGATAGGGCCGTTAGTATAGGGTAGGGCTGCGGTAATGGTAAACCGATTTTTATTTTTAGCAACGTCGTTGTACTTCATTGAATTGTTAAATTTTAAGGACACAAAAGTAATGATTTTCTGTGGAGAAAATGATAATGAGAGAGGCTTTGATAGTGAAACTTAACAATCTATTTGTAGATGCTCTATAGTACGATTCTTGGCTTGTTAAAATTAAACACACATTGTTATATTTAAAACATTTAGTTTTATTTTTTGTTTTTAACGAAAACTTAACTTATTTTTACACCATAAAAGGACCAAACCACATTAACAATGAAAACAATTTCATCCGTAGTTGAGAACTACATCAAATCAAAACCCTTTCTCCAGACGGCATTGGCGCAAGGAATCATCAACCTCACCTCCCTGTCCAGGACTATTAAACCGGACATCGAAGAGCAATTAGGAAAGGATGTACGTAATGGTGCCATCGTTATGGCGTTAAAGCGACTTTCAGCAGAACTAGAATTTAGAGCAACTCACCGTATTTTAAAAGTACTTAAAAATGTTGGTGAAATTACCGTTCGCTCATCACTTACTGACTATACCTTTTTAATCTCGGATACCATCCTTAACAAGCAAGCAAAATTGTTACAGGAGATCAATGAGAATAAAGATGTGTTTTACACCTCTTCTAGAGGAGTCAATGAGACCAATATTGTGGTAAGTAATTCAATGAATTCTATAGTAGAAGAGATATTCAAAGATGAAAAGCGCACCCAAAAGATCGATAAACTATCTTCTATCAGTGTGAAATTGCCAGAGGAAAATGTTGTGATTCCCGGAATCTATTACTTTATTTTCCAACGTTTGGCCTGGGAAGGTATCATCCTTCATGAGGTAATCTCCACCACCAATGAATTTACCATCATTGTAGGTGAAGACCAAATTGATGTTGCCTTTAAAGTGATCAAAGATTTAAAAAGCCTATAAGCAATTTATTGCTTCAATGTTTCTAGCAGCTCCTCTAAGGACTCTGGTTTGGCACGAATAATTTTGTCTTTGTCTAGTACTAAATAGGTAGGAGTAGAGTTGATGTTATAAGCATCAGCAGTTTTATTATCCCACTTACCTTCCCCATACACATGGGTGAAATTGGGGTAATCTTCTATGGTTGCTTTCCAAGGGTAGAGCTGGTCCTCTAGGCCAAAGGCAATAACCTGGAGTTTTTTCGACTCTATTGACTTTACGAATTCTTGAATTTGTGGAATTTCTTTCAAGCAATGTGAACAAGTACTGCTCCAAAAAATAAGTAGATAGCGATCTGATCCACTAAGATCGGAGAGCTTACGCCCCTGGGATATTTGGAAATCTGGTGCCAAACTTCCCAAAGCGGTCCTTTGAAATTGTTGAATCTCTGTAATCAATGTAAAGTCCCCTAATTGCTTAGCTACGGGGATCACATAAGTATCTGCGATATAATTGGAAAGTGTGTTGTCCTGATCCATTGAATAGTTAACCCAAAGTCTTGTCGCTACTTCTTTTCTAAGATATAAATCATCACCGATTTGCCTCATTACCTCATCAATGTTTTGAAAGTGGGTATTGATATCCTGCCCTTGGCTAAATCTTAGAACATATAGTATGGAAAGATTGACCAGGCGTAATGAGTTCTTTAGAGCGGGGTCGTTATAATTAATGGCATCAAAGTAATGCGCTTTTTCCAAGGCCAAATACTCGGCGGGACCTATCTGGCTTTTAGGACGCGAAGATCGACCTGTCTTGATAAAGCTATTGGCCATAAGTCCCAGACTGCGAACTTCAAAATGATGTTGAATTTCATCGATGGCATCAAATACAGCATCGTAGTCTTTCTTTGAAACACCCTTGTGAAACACAGCAGTGAGTAATTCATTTGTCATCTGAGTTTTATTTAAATAATCGAGATAGACGATATTTTCTTCACTTTGGGAATAACTGACTCCATCCTCCTGAGAATACTGGAAAACGATATCCTCTTCTCCATTATAGATAAAGTTAAAATGATAATCAGTTCTTGGAATGCCAAAATTAAGCTGATACATGCCTGGTGTTAATTCTTCAGATAGCGGGATACTTACCTCTGAATTCTCATCCAAACGCTTATGTGAAATGTAGTTTAAATAGTTTGGAGACTTTGAGTTTATCTGATATAAATAGACCGTTGTAAAGGTGTTTTTAGGAAAAAATGTCCCGGAAATTTTATGTTGGGCACTGCAAAATAAAGGGAGTAGCAGCAGAAATATTAGTATATTTTTCATCGAAAAGTATCTTATTGGACAAATGGTTTGATGGCGTTGTATGCCTTGTCTATTGATTTTATGTTTTCAAAACTAATGATTAATCTCAGACCATTGCGGGTTTGTTTTTCTTTTAACTTACAATGAGTCGGATGATTTTGCACAAATTGGAGCACCGTTCTAAAGCGGTTACTCTGATAATAACTGCTTTGTTGGTCTGCAACAAAATAACCCACCATTTTACCTTGTTTAAGCAAAAGTCGTTCCAGTCCCATCTGTGTAGCGATCCATTTAATTCGAACGCTATTTAAGAGGTCCTGAGCCTGTTCCGGCAATTGACCGAAACGATCAATAAGCCGGTCCATATAGGTTTGTAATTCTTTTTCTGTCTGAATGTTGCTGAGCTCATTATACAGCTTTAGACGCTCTGTGACTGTGTTGATATAATCATCAGGGAATAGCAATTCAAAATCGGTATCAAGCTGCGTTTCTTTAACATATACCTTGGTGCTTTCTTCCTGTGGATATAATTCTGCAAATTCATTTTCTTTGAGTTCTTCGATGGCTTCGTTCATGATTTTTTGATAGGTATCAAATCCTATTTCATTGATGAAACCACTTTGCTCTCCACCTAAAATATCTCCAGCCCCCCGAATTTCTAAATCCTTCATGGCTATATGGAATCCACTTCCGAGTTCGGTAAATTGTTCCAGAGCTTGAATTCGTTTTCTGGCATCATCGGTCATTGCCGAGTATGGAGGAGTTATAAAATAACAGAAGGCCTTTTTATTACTTCTACCTACACGTCCTCGCATTTGGTGTAGGTCAGATAATCCAAAATTATTGGCGTTATTGATAAAGATGGTGTTAGCGTTTGGTACATCCAATCCTGACTCAATAATTGAAGTAGCTACCAGTACATCAAAAGCACCGTTCATAAAACGCAGCATCAGGTCTTCCAGTTTTTTACCTTCCATTTGTCCATGGCCAATTCCAATTCTGGCATCGGGAACCAGGCGTTGAATCATGCCCGCCACCTCTTTGATGTTTTCAATTCGGTTGTGGATAAAGTAGACCTGTCCTCCTCTTTGAATCTCGTAAGAAATCGCATCACGAATAATCTCTTCGTTTATTTGGATTACATTACTATCAATGGGGTATCTGTTTGGTGGAGGCGTAGTGATGACCGATAGATCACGTGCGGCCATAAGGCTAAACTGCAGTGTTCTTGGAATTGGTGTAGCGGTGAGAGTAAGTACCTCTACATTTTCTTTAATAGTTTTTAGCTTGTCTTTAACCGAAACTCCAAATTTCTGTTCTTCATCAACGATAAGCAATCCCAGATCTTTGAATTTCACATTCTTATTGACCAATTGGTGAGTGCCAATAATGATGTCAACTTTACCGGCCGCTAGATTTTCAAGGGTTTCTTTCTTTTCTTTTGTGGTTCTGAAACGGTTGAGGTAATCAACGGTGACTGGCATATTTTGAAGTCGTTCACTGAATGTTTTGTGATGTTGAAAGGCAAGAATAGTCGTAGGTACGAGTACTGCAACCTGTTTGCCATTATCTACAGCCTTAAATGCTGCCCGGATGGCGACTTCGGTTTTTCCAAATCCAACATCTCCACAGACCAATCTATCCATAGGTTGTTCCCTTTCCATATCGGCTTTTACTTCTTCAGTAGCCTTACTTTGATCTGGAGTGTCCTCATAGATAAAGGAGGCTTCTAGTTCGTTCTGAAGGTAACTATCAGGGCCGTATTGAAATCCTTTTTCTGTTTTCCTTTTCGCATAGAGGTTGATGAGGTTAAACGCAATTTCTTTTACCCTTGCCTTGGTTTTCTTTTTGAGATTTTTCCAGGCATTGGACCCTAGTTTATATATTTTCGGAGTTTTTCCGTCCTTTCCGTTGTATTTGGTGATTTTATGTAGGGAGTGAATGCTGACATATAAAATATCGCGTTCTCCATAAATAAGCTTGATTGCCTCTTGCATTTTTCCCTCCACCTGAATTTTTTGCAAGCCTCCAAAACGACCTATACCATGATCGATATGAGTGACATAGTCACCCACTTCAAGATTGGTTAGTTCTTTAAGGGTGATGGCTTGTTTTTTAGCATAGCCGTTCTTGAGGTAAAATTTATGGTAACGTTCAAATATTTGGTGGTCCGTATAACAGGCAATTTTGAGATCGTGATCAATAAAGCCTTGGAATAGGGTGCAAACTATGGTTTGGTAGTGTACCTCTTTACCGATGTCCTCAAAGATATCCTTAAATCGTTTGGCCTGTTGCTCACTCGAACAGTAGATGTAATTGGTATATCCCTTTTGATGGTTGTCATTGAGGTTCTCAATTAACAATTCAAATTGTTTGTTGAATGAGGGCTGTGGTGCAGTGTTAAAGTGCACTCGCTCATGTTGCTCCTTCCAGCCCTGTAATTCTACGGTGGTATATTTTTCTAAGCCCTTTGCTATTGCGGATGCGTCGCAGAACAATTCTTCCGGGGGCGCGTGTTTGATGTCTTTTGATAGTTCACCAAAGGCGACAATAGCCTTCTGAAATAAATCCTGTATTCTATTTTGTAGGTGCTCAATATTGTTGACAAATATTGTGGTATTTGGTTGTATGTAATTAAAGAAGCTCTGCCGATCTTCTTCTAAAAATTTGTTTTCTACATTGGGAATGACAGTCACTTTTTTTAGGCGCTCTGTAGAAAGCTGTGTCTCCACATCAAAACTTCGAATTCCATCTACTTCATCTCCAAAAAATTCAAAACGATAGGGCTCGTTGTTTGAGAAGGAAAACACATCTACGATACCTCCTCGTACTGAAAACTCTCCTGGTTCCGTAACAAAATCAACCCTTTTGAATTTGTATTCAAATAATGTCTCATTCAAGAAATCAATGGAGATCTTATCATTCAGATTGATCTTTAGGGTACTGCGTTCTAATTCTTTTTTGGTGACCACCTTTTCAAATAAGGCATCGGGGTAACTGACAATTAGCGCAGGCTTCTTTCTTGAGTTGATTCGATTGAGAACTTCAGCGCGCATCAAGATGTTGGCGTTATCTGTTTGTTCTATCTGATAGGGCCTTCGATAGCTACCTGGGTAGAAGAGTACATTTTTATCGCCTAGCATTAACTCGAGGTCATTGAGGTGATAGGCTGCATCCTCCTTATCTTTAAAAATCACCAAAAAGGGCTGTTCAGTACCCTTGAATACATTGGCAATAACGCTCGATAATGAGGACCCAACGAGTCCGCTAAGTTGTATTTTTTGTTGAGGCTGGGGTATAAGTTTCCCTAATTTCTGAAGTTGCAGAGATTCTTGATATAAAGATAAAAGCTGTCTTATACCTGATTGTTTGGTAGCAGTATCCACTAAAAATAAATTTTTGCAAAGATAGTAGATAAGATCTTCTCTTGAAAATTAACGCTTTGAAGAATTTTAAGGTTCTGAAAACCTTCTTGAACACAAAAAAACCTCGTGTAAAAGACAGCGAGGTTTCCATTATTTTAAGCATATAGCATTATAGTTGCTACCTAGCTTCTGATTTTTTGTTCCCATTTCCAAGCTGAAGCCATGGCTTGCTCTAGGGTTGATTGTGCTTTCCAGCCTAAGGTGTTGTTTGCCTTTGTAGTGTCAGCATATGCTGCAACGACATCACCTGCTCTTCGGTCTACAACTTTGTAATTCAATGGTTGCTCTGCCACTTTTTCAAAGCTCGCAATAACCTCTAAAACGGTGCTTCCAGTTCCTGTACCTACATTAAATACCTCGTAATTGCTTTGGTTTTTGTTTCCAATTAAACGCTCTAATGCGATCACGTGTGCTTTTGCTAAATCCACTACATGGATATAGTCTCTGATGCAAGTTCCATCTTTCGTTTGGTAATCGTTACCAAATACAGAAAGTTGCTCACGAATACCGGCACCTGTTTGGGTGATAAAGGGTACAAGATTTTGTGGAACACCAATAGGGAGTTCTCCAATGTTTGCACTTTGATGTGCACCGATTGGATTGAAATACCGAAGCGAAATCGCTCTGATATTCTGATATACTTTACAGCTGTCCTGAATGATCTCTTCTCCAATCTGTTTAGTATTACCATAAGGAGATTCTGCTTTTTTAACCGGAGCATCTTCTGTAATAGGTAAGGAGTCCGCTTGGCCGTATACCGTACAAGACGAGCTAAAAATGAATGAAACATCCTTCTTAGCCGAAAGCTCTTGTAAAAGATAGATTAAAGTGCTCAAGTTGTTTTCGTAATAAAGCAAAGGCTTTTCTACGCTCTCACCAACCGCTTTAGAGGCTGCAAAGTGAATAACCCCTTCGATATCTGTATGTCTTTTAAAGAAATCTGATACGTTAGACTTGTCTCTTAAATCTAGATTTTCAAAAATTGGTGTCTTCCCGGTAATGGCTTTAATGCCATCAAGTACTTCGACAGAAGAATTGGAGAGGTTGTCAATGATGATGACCTCAAATCCTTTGTTTTGAAGTTCTACTACGGTGTGAGATCCAATAAACCCTAGACCCCCGGTCACTAAAATGCTCATTAGTTTTGGTGTTTTGTATTAGTTTATAAATGAATTTATTTGGGCTGTGATGAAATCGATTTGCTCGTCATCCAGCTCGGTGTGCATTGGAAGAGAAATGACCTCTTTGACCAATGTATTGGTCACCTCAAAATCTTTTTCTTGATACCTTGAATCGGTATATGCTTTTTGTAGGTGTAAAGGTATTGGGTAATAAACTCCACAAGGAATTCCATTTTCGTTGAGGTGATTGACCAATTCATCACGACGACCATTGATGATTCTCAGGGTGTATTGATGAAAAACATGTTGATTGTTAGCCTCAGTGAGCTCGCTTCGGTCTGCTAAAACCGGAGTTATAATATTTGGGTTGTCTTTTAATGCCACATTGTACTTGATGGCTGCATGACGTCTCTTTGTATTATAGGTATCCAATAGTGGTAATTTGGCTCGCAATACCGCTGCCTGAATGGAGTCAAGACGAGAGTTAACACCTACTACATCATGGTGATAACGTTCGTACATTCCGTGGTTTACGATTCCTCGTATGAAATGAGCTAAGTTGTCATCGTTGGTAAAGATTGCACCGCCGTCTCCGTAGCAACCTAAATTTTTTGATGGGAAAAAGGAGGTCGCAGCAACATGTCCTATGGTTCCTGATTTTTTCTTTTCGCCATTGCTAAAGGTGTAGTCAGCACCGATGCCTTGCGCATTATCTTCAATGACATATAAGTTGTGCTCCTTGGCAATTTCCATAATGGCTTCCATATTGGCACATTGACCAAATAGATGCACAGGGACTATAGCTTTGGTTTTTGGAGTAATTGCATTTTTTACGGCCGCTATGTCGATGTTAAAAGTATCCGCTTCAACATCTACTAGAACAGGGGTGAGTTGTAGTAGTCCAATAACTTCTACTGTGGCAGCAAAGGTAAAATCTGTAGTAATGACTTCGTCGCCAGGTTTTAGCTCCAGACCCATCATAGCAATTTGTAGCGCATCCGTACCGTTAGCACATGGAATTACGTGCTTTACACCGAGATAGGTTTCTAATTCTTTTTGAAAGTTTTGAACCTGTGGGCCGTTAATAAAGGCTGCTGATTCTAAAACTTCTGTTAGGGAATTATTGACTTGATCTTTTATAGTTTGGTATTGACTTTGTAAGTCAACCATCTGTATTTTCCTCATTTGGATTCTTCTTAAATAACGGTCGTAAAATTACAAAATAAAGTTTCCTCACCCAATGTATTAACAGAAAGTAACGTATTTTAGCGACAAAAGGGAGAAAGTGTATTTTTTATATAATATCGCGGTACATATCATCATACTAGTGCTCTCTGTAGTGGCATTGTTTAATGATAAAATAAAACTTTTTGTCCAGGGTAGAAAAGGTACCTTTAATTACTTAAAGGCGCAGTTATCCAAGGATGATCGTGTGATTTGGTTTCATACGGCCTCTTTGGGTGAATTTGAACAAGGTCTTCCCATTATAGAACAATGTAAGAAGGAGTATCCTGAACATAAGATACTGGTTAGTTTTTTTTCTCCCTCTGGTTATGAGGTTAAAAAAAACACACAGGCAGCGGATTTAGTGTGTTATCTTCCTATGGATACCCAATCCAATATGAAAAGATTTTTGGAGTTGGTTCATCCTGAGCTAGCCATTTTTGTCAAGTATGAGTTTTGGCCCAATACCCTAAATCTTTTGGAAAAGCATAATATTCCCACCTTATTGGTATCAGGTATTTTTAGAGATCAGCAGTTATTCTTTAAAGGATATGGTGCTTTTATGAGAAAATCCCTCAAGGCTTTTACACATTTCTTTGTGCAGAATGAAGCATCAAAATCATTACTGAATGGCATCGGTTTTGAGAATGTCACCATTAGTGGCGACACGCGATATGATCGTGTAGTGGAGATTTTGGATAGAGATAATAGGCTGGACTTTATGGAGCGATTCACAAAGGGATCCTATTGTTTGGTTGCGGGCAGTACCTGGCCAGAGGACGAAGTCTTACTGGTAGACTATATTAACACCAGTTCTAGGAAAGACTTGAAAGTAGTTATAGCGCCACATAAAATTCAAAGAGAACCACTCGAAAAACTTAAAAATGCAATTCAGAAAAAAGTGGTTTTTTACTCTGATCTTAAGTTGGAGACCATAGCGGATGCTGAGGTTTTAATTGTGGATACTATTGGTTTATTGACCAGAATCTACAGCTATGCTGATCTAGCCTATGTAGGTGGAGGCATGGGCTCTACTGGCTTGCACAACACCCTGGAACCTGCGGTTTTTGGTGTTCCGGTATTGATCGGAAAGCACTTTAAAGACTTTATAGAAGCGGAAAAACTCGTCGAATTGGGCGGGATTGAGCCGATTTACAGAGAAGGGGATTTTACCAAAAAACTAAATTATATCCTTGATAATAAAGCCGTTATGGATGAAAAAGGCGAGATTAATAAAAATTATATAGAAAAAAAGACGGGTGCAAAAATCCAAATAGGCAATTATATTCGTAAATTACTTAAAGTTTCTTTGTCAAATAGATAAAATAATTTGCTGAAGAAACAAGTTCGAGAATGTAACTCAGGTTACGATATTTTCGAGACACAAAATTAAATAATAATAAACAAACAACTATTATGAAAAAAGTAATTTTAGGTTTAGCCATTGTATTAGGACTTACCGTAGTTTCTTGTAAAGAAACAACTAAAGAGAAAACTCAAGATGCAGTAGAAAGTGCTGCTGATGATGTAAAAGACGCTGCTGGAGAAGTTGGTGACGCATTAGATGACACTGCAACTGAAGCAGGTGAGGTAATTGACGCTGCTGCTAATGATGCTGGAGAGGCTCTTGATAAAGCTGCAGATGATACTAAAGAAGCTTTAAAAGTTGACTAATTAGATTTAGTTTGCTTTTTATAAGTTAGGCTGCCTATTTAAAATAGGTGGCTTTTTTTTTGGTTTTTTTTCATCGCCCAAGCTGGATTGCAACCGTGGAAATTACTTATTGAATGCCTATGGTGCCTCTAAAATGATCATTGTCAGCGAAGCAGTACAAAGTAGTAATACCGTTGTTCTTAATGGTGTTTTTCGAAATGAATTTACCATAATACAAAAATGCATTTTGTCGATAAAACTGCGTGTTTAACCCTTTGTGCGCCATTTCACTCTTTTATTTAGCAAAAAACAATTTTTTATATAATATATTTGATGTTTTCTATATTTTATACCTTGATGTATAGGCTAAATATCAACTTTCGCGTGATGATTATTGATCAATTTGCCCTATGTACAAGCAGTAATTAATTCATTTGAACACATGGTCGCCTCTTTTATTATTGCCTACTGAGCTATGATATCAAAAAGATTGTTTGTGATTATCTCATTTTAAAGATTAGAGAATTAATGGCATATGATTACCACCAACCTAAGACAGTGCATACTATGAAATGCCTTGCTCTATTATTGGGCTTTGTATTCTTCCAAGTCCAACTAAGTTATTCGCAATCAGTAGATTTGCAACAAAAAGATTTTGATAGCATATTTTATGCTACCTATTTAAATATTGCGGCTACAAATCCTGATCGTGCCCTAGAAGTCGCTGATTCACTATATCGAACTTCGACGACTGATATCCAGAAAATCCGTTCCCTAATGCTTATTTCTGACATGCATTACAGGAAATCAAATAGGGATTCAACCGTATACTACGCCTTAAAGGCAGATAAGATAGCTTCCAAGGCTGGTATAACCATGTGGCGAGCAAGAATATATGGGGTACTCTCTACACAATATCGTAAAAGCGGACTAATTAAACAAGGATATGAATACCTAGAAAAAGCACTAGAGTTTAGTGAAATGATAGAGCAACAAACTGTGTCTACACAGCTTCAAGGACAGATCTACCAAGAGAAAGGGTACTATGCACAGGAAGAAAATGACATTGAAAACGCCATTCGATTCTTTAGAGCTTCAGATACAATCCTACTGAATTTACCGGATTCTCCACACAAGGCTACCTTTAGGGCACAGAGCAATGAACGAATAGGGGCTAACTATCTTAAACTACAAATGCTAGATTCTGCAAAGCTTCATTATATTACCGCCTTGGAACTTGAAAATATAGCTTCTGAAGAAGAAACTGTGATGAAAGGTTTTATTTATAAAGGCCTAGGAGAAATAGCTATTTCAAACAACAACGAAAAGGATGCCTTTGAATTCTTGTCCAAAGCAAAGGAGATTGCAGAGTCTTCAAATTTTCTTGAGCTAAGGACTGCCGTGTATTTTGCCATGATGGAGTTCTATAAATTTATTGGAGATATTGAGAATTATACATTTTACAATGAGAAGTACCTTGATATTATCAATATAAAGTCAAAGAAGGATAGGGAATATGCCAATAAGGTAGTTGCCAAAGCTGATAAGAAGTTGGAGCAAGCCCTTTTCTCACGTAATGCTGTTAGCGTAATACTAGTAGTTTTAGTGCTTTTGGTTATTGTTTTGGGTATGTTCTACTTTATGCGCAAACGGAAAAAAGAAAGTGCTACTCAACAGGAGGCTGTTCAAGAAAACAAGGCTACTTCGGAGGATTTATCCTCCAAGGAATACATACCCAAGGAAACGATGGATCGTATCTTGAGGGAATTAGAAGCTTTAGAGCAGCAGGACTTCTTTTTGCAGAGTGATGTTACCCTCTCGGTTTTGGCAAGTAAACTCAACGTTAATAGTAGGTATGTCTCCTATGTGATCAATAACCTCAAAGGTGTAGGATTCAATAGTTATATCAATGAGATTAGGGTGAATCGTAGTATAGCTGACCTTAAGAAGAATCCTGAACTTTGGACCTATAAGATTGCCTATTTGGCCGAGAAATACGGATTTTCTTCTCACAGCAAGTATACTGCGGCCTTTAGAGCTGTTACCGGGATTACGCCATCTTTATATATTACGGGTTTGCAGAGTAGTGCTGTACGAGACTCAATACAAGAACACACACAACGGAGGTCTTAGGCCTATAGTGATACGGCTTCTAAAAGCTGATTGATATTCAATGGAATGTTGTACATCTCAATGGAACCATCCTCGTGAAGTGGCCATTGTTCATATGGTTTATCCCAATATAGAGCGATTACATTTTTATCAGGATCTTCAATGTATATTGTTTCAGACACCCCGTGATCTGAAACTCCTGAGATTGGGTGTTCAAAATCTAATAAGCGTTGTAAAATACAAGCCAAGTCACACCGAGTCGGATAGCGTATGGAGGCCTGAGAAAGCCCTGTATTGTTTGTAAGGGGAGGTTTTCCACCTTTGCTGTACCAAGTGCTAAGGGCAATGTGATGGTGGTAACCACCAGCAGATATGAATACGACCCGAGATCCATGGCGACTTGTTTCCTGAAAACCTAGAAGTCCGCAATAAAACTCTAAAGACCGTTGAATGTCTGCAACTTTTAGGTGTATATGGCCTATATGCGATAATGATGGGATGCTGTAGGTCGCATTCTTTGTGTCCATATGGTTATTCTTTTGCTCAGTAAAGGACATAAACAGATAATTAAAATATTGATCTTTTAAAATATTGATTTGGTGGTAAATGTGTCTTTATATGGATGATTTCTTTTATAGCATCTTACGCTAATACTTCATTCTTACCGAGAATGGTACTAGATTTCCATTTTTAGGCGCATATAATGACTAAAATACAAATAATTTCCAATCCACACTATTGCGCTGACCTTTTTGTCAAACTTTATTCTATGGGGGCTAAACCCGGATTTCACCAAGGATTGACACATTATATATGTGAAGTTTACATTTAATAGGAATTTACGTTAATCGATAGTAGGGGTAGAACATCAGGAATCTTAAGTGATTAATTTATAGTTGGTGTTTTTTACAAGAATTAATCTCTTTAGTGAATAATGACGCGCAAATCTCATCGATAAGTTGGAATTTTTCAGGTATTATTGAGAGTTTCACCGACGAATTAAAACCGTTAATCCTTGACTTGTAATTTGATCAAAAATTTGTACAGTTGTACAATAATAATTTACAAAACACTGGTTATCAACAATTAATAAATTACAATTAATAGTCGTTTTACGTAATTAGGTTAGTCGTATTGATGAAACCGTATAGTCAATCCTTTGCTGAAACTAACACTTTGGGTGACATTTGCACCGAATTTAATCAACGACCGAATCATGCCTACTACTGCACGTATTATTGACCAAAATGTCTAGAATATATGAATTATAGACGATTATTTTTAAGTCCCTCCAACCAACCTGAACACATAGATAACGACTTGGTTATTAATAAAAGTATATGGATTTTATGTTCTACATGAGTTATTATTGGAACTGGTTATCATCTCAGTTCACTGGGTACCCGATGGTCATTAAAACGACCATGGTTTTAGTAGGTGTATTACTATTGATGTATTGTTTTTCATTTTTTCGATTTTTTCGGACGCACAAAGTTAAAAGTAATTATCAGCGTACTAGGAACAATCAAGAAAGTCAATTGATTGATCGATTACAAAACATCTTATTTGACTCTAAAAATTTTAAAGAAAGTGAAATAGATCAACTCTTCAAAGAGGACAAGAACCTAGTTAGGAGAAATTATCAGAAGCGAGTATTTACCCATTTTATGGTGGATATGAGTGCTAGAGGACACGCAGATCGCAACAAAATGAACCTTAATAATTACGTCATTGTTTTGGATTCTTTTGGGATTATCGACTTTTGGAACAAAATTTTGGGTGCTCGCAGTCCAAAGCTAAAACAAGAAGCTATACGAGCTTTAGATGATTTAAATGTGGGACTCTCTGGAGCTTCGATTCAGCAATCTGTTTACCACAAAAATGGGAACCTGAGAAAAAACGCTAGGGCGGCCATGATGAAATACAACATTAATGATCCGTATAAATTTTTGCAAGAGGGGTTTGACGCGGGTTTTAACGCCATGGATGAAATCCGCTTACATTATTTTCTAAGTGGACAAGCTGAACAAAGTGCCTTGCCGCAACTAATAAGTTGGGTGGATTCATCAGATACCAAATACCGATCGTTTTTGATCCGTGAAATAGGCTTCTTTAAACAAACAGGTAGTTGTGGAGCCCTATTGGAACTTTTTAAGACTGAAAACGATGTCTCAGTGAAATGTGAGATTGTTAAGGCTTTGGGTATCATGAAATATAGCTTGGCCAAGGGTGTTTTTATGGAAAGCTACGAGGTGTCACATAAATTGGTACAACGAAGCATTATAAAGTCCTTACCTAATCTAGGAGGTATAGAAGTGCTAGACTTCCTAATTACGATTTATAATCAGACTTTCGACAGTGATACGAAGATGCAATTAGCCTACGCTATTGGTCAGTATGGTACTCAAGGTAAATCACGTCTAAAGGCAGTAGTTGTTGACAGAAGTGAATTTGATCAAGCACTATATGCCCAAATCGATTATCAATTAAATTAACACACACTTTTGGGTTTGTTGATCTGCCTATTGTCGCATGGTTGTGGCGAAAGGGCGTAGGTTGATGCCTTTTTTTCAACACTAAGTTATGGAAACCTTTTTTACCTTTTATCAATACGTAATCTATTTCTATGCTACCGCTATTGCCCTAGTATATTGTAGCCTGGCTATACTAGCCTACTTCAACATTTTACGCAGTAAGCAAAGTTATAGCACTAAAGAGGAGCGGATCCTTAAAAAACATCCTGAGTTATCTCCAGGCATATCTATAGTTGCACCGGCTTTTAATGAAGAGGTGATTATTATAGATAATGTAAGGACATTGTTGAACCTAGACTATCCCAATTTTGAGGTGGTGATTGTAAATGACGGAAGTAAAGATAGAACTTTGGAGTTGCTTATCGAACATTTTTCACTTACCCATGTGCCTTATGCCTATGTGAGTAAGGTGCCTTGTAAACCTGTAAAGCGTATTTTCCGTTCCACAGACCCCCGTTTTGAACGATTGATAGTGGTCGACAAGATAAACGGTGGTACCAAATCGGATGCCATGAACGCTGGGGTTAACGTTGCCCAATACGATTATTTCATAAACACGGATGTAGATTGTTTGCTTGCAAAAGACACCTTGACTAAGGTTATTCTACCGGTGATGGATTCCGATGTTGAGGTAATTGCTGTCGGAGCTACCATGCGTATGTCAAACGGTTGTAGGGTTGAGAATGGAGAAATCACTGAAGTACGGCCACCAAGAGGGATTATCCCGACCTTTCAAGAAATTGAATATATGCGTTCCTATTTGGTCGCCAAGATGGGCTGGGCTAGGATCAATGCAGTGCCTAATGTTTCAGGAGGATTCGGATTGTTTAATAAAGATCTCGTGATTAATGCCGGTGGATTTGATCCGCTCTCTCACGCCGAGGATCTCGACATGACCCTAAGGATAATTGCACACAAGCGTGACAATCATGAACAATACAGAATTGTACAGGTACCTGATACGCTCTG
The DNA here is from genome assembly GCF_048266365.1 of Galbibacter sp. NCBI lineage: Bacteria > Pseudomonadati > Bacteroidota > Flavobacteriia > Flavobacteriales > Flavobacteriaceae > Galbibacter > Galbibacter sp. The sequence goes on from NZ_JBLWZP010000009.1 coordinate 91,403, forward strand.
CTGGACAGAAGGACCACCAAGTCTCAAGGTATTCAGTCGTCAGCGAACCCGTTGGGGAAGAGGTTTGTTGCAAATCTTCTTCGTGCACCGAAAGTTCTTATTTAACCGCAAGTACGGCCGAATGGGATGGGTAATGATGCCCTACATCTTTATATTTGAGTTTCTAGCACCAATTATTGAGTTGTTTGGTCTGATTTGTCTTTTTTATCTCCTTTGGACGCAGCAGGTAAACTTCAATACGTTTTGGTTGATGTTGAGTTATGTTTATCTTCTAGGGGCTTGTGTTTCCCTGATCACTATTACTTATGATTTGACGGTTAAAAAACTATACAGCAGTATCTACGATTACTTTAAACTCATCGTATTTGCATCTCTTGAAGCCTTCATTTATCACCCTTTAATAGTGATGTTTACTCTTAGGGGCTATGTGCAGTTTCTAACTGGAAGAAATTTCAAATGGGGAGAAATGACACGACAAGGGCATTCCAATAATAAACCTCAAAGTAAATTTCAGGTTAGCAAATAAAATACAAAACAAGTGATGGTATCAATAAAAGAATTAGGAACGAGATTGCCTCTCTTTAAGATTTACTCCCTTATGGAGCTTTCAATAAAAGTGTTGATTGTCCGATTATTGCTGCTTGGTGTTGTGGTGCCCTATAACCTTAGTGCACAAACTGAAATCGTCATAAGTGATAAGAGTGCTGTGGTAAGACAAATCAACCAGCTGTATGCAGATGGAAATTGGGAAAAGGGTAAAGAGCGTGTCCTTGAAAACCTAAATAAGTATCCTAAGGACTCTGATATGCAAATGCTACTCGGGAAATATTACCTACATCACAAGGATTATGATAAGGCTCGTCTAGAACTCAATCGGTCAATACGATACAATGGGGAAAATGTCGATTCTAGACATTTACTAGTCACCGTTGAGACGGAAACCGAGCGATATTCTAGTGCCATATGTTATGTCAATGAGCTTCTAGAGGTCAATCCTTATTGGAAGGGTCTGTGGCGAAAAAAAATAGGATTATATCGCAAGCAAGGTAATACCGTAGAGGCTGATCGATTGCAAAAGAGGATCAATCAGATATTTCCAAATGACAGTGTCCTTAAAAATGATTACCTCTACCAATTGGAAATCCAAGCCGAAGCAAATAGAACTGCTGGAGATATAGATAAAGCGATTCTGCTTCGTAAGGAACTGGTAATGGAAAGTCCAGAAAACATTAATAACTATGTCAATGCAGCGAATGATTATCTCAAAACAGGTGATCAAGAGGGTGCATTAGCTTTTGTAGAACGAGGTTTGGTTCGCTTTCCTGAAAATGAGCTTCTCATCGATAAAAAAACAGGGATTCTCGCTCAGCAATACCGCTATAATGAGCTTCTAAAGTTTTTACAACGCAATGGGAGCAACCAGCAATACTATTATTATTTGCAACAGGCAGCTAGAGATGCTAAAGATAAAGAACCGATAACCTTATACGGTAAAATTATGACTGCCAAACCAGGGGATAGGGAGGCCTTCAATTATATGTTTAATGATGCGATTAGAAATCAACAATATCAGGAGGCATTACATGTTCTAAAGGATCATCAAAGCGCAAGAGGCAACTCCAAAAACTTGGTTTTAAAGGAAATGATGCTCTACAATAAGATGGGAAACAACGAGGATGAAAAACGCTTGGCAGAAGAACTCTTTACACGGTTTCCAAATGATTTGAGCGTGCGAGAGACCTATGTCAATGCCATGTATCGCAACGCGAAGATAAAAATGGAGGCTGAGGACTATCGCCAGGCCATCGTCTATTTAAAGCAAGTGGTACGGTACGCAGAAGCCCAGTTGAAAGCTGTGGCACAAAACTCCTTGTATAATGCCTATCTCGCAGAGGGCGACTATAGGAATGCTATGGGTGTATTGGATGCTGTTGCAATAGACAAAAACACCCCGCAATTGGAGGTGAAACGCGCTGATCTATACCTCCAGCAAAAAGACTATTTACGGGCCTTTACTTCCTATGAAAAGGCTATTGTAATGACTGATGATAATCAGAAGGCTGTATACCTTGGTGGATTTGCTGATATGGCTCAGCAGGTAATTAGTAATCTAAACAAAGATTTTAGGTATGACGATGCTCTGTATTTTGCAGAACTCTGGCTGGATAATGATCCTAGCAATGAGAGTGCGTTGGTATATGCAGTAAACTTGGCTCATAGGACCAATAAGCTAGATAAGATGCGTAGCTATGTAGAGCAAGCTGGTAACTATCACCCAGAAAGTATCTTCTTTAAGATCAAATTGGCTGAGCTCCAAATCAAGGATGCTGATCTGAATACCTATGAGAGGGTATACCAAAGTTTGCTTTCGGAGTTAAAAGCGAATCCTTATCACGAGATGCTGATAAAAGCATTTTCCCAGACCACCACAGATTACAGTCTTGCACTGATCCAGGAAAAGCAGTCTAAAACCGCATTGGATAAAATTAATACAGCTATTGGCTATGAGCCGAGCAGTAAGCCTTTGAATTACACAAAAGGATTGGTGTACGAAAAACTAAAGCAGTATGATTCTGCCTATTATTACCAGGCATTCTATGAGCCATCGGATATGGAACGCTTAGAGTTTAAAAGTCATTTGAATTACCTTCAAAACAAAACCCATAAAAACCAGGTGGTGCTTTCCCACTTTCGAAGCCGTAATCAAAACAACACCTCTACAAGTAATTCAATTTCATCTGTAGGCTATAGTCGTTTAGAAGGAAAAAATACCTACACGGGAAGAATTTCTTATACCGGTAGAACGATTGGAAGGGGGCTTCAGATCCAAGGAGAATGGTTAAGGGAATGGAGCGAGCGAACATCAAGCCTGATTAACGTCGCCTGGTCAAATAATTTCTTTCCTAATGTAAATGCAAACGCTTCCCTGTACAGGTATTATGAGATTCTTGGTGGACTAAAGTTCGAACTAGGTGTAGGGTATAGGTCTTTCCGTGATCAGCAACCAGCTGAAGGTATAAGTGATCTGGAGATGTACAATGCCGTTTTTGGGGTGACAAAGGAGTTGGAGAGATTTCGTTTAAATACAAAGTACCACCAATTCTACTTAGATGGAACTTTACTTTACAATCTATCGTTGGACGCAAGGCATTATTTCACTTCTTATAACGGTTACATCATGGCTGTGGCAAGCATAGGTTCAGCACCTGATGTAGAGCTGATAAACTATCAGCTGTATGCGGCCTATGCTGTGCCAAATAGTATGATTGGTGCAGGGTTTGGTCATACGATCTATAAAAATATTTCTGGATCCATATTGGGTAGTGTAAATAACTATAGAATTTCAGATCAGCAATATGGCAATTTGCTCAATCTGTATGTGCAGCTAAATATTTTGTTCTAATATGAGAACTAGATTACTTCTCTGTATGCTGCTAGGGTGTTTTCACTGGGGTATCAATGCCCAAGGACTTACGTATAGTATTGGCGGTGCTGAGGATAACTTGAGCCGACAATGGGCGACGTATCTATACAATCATCTTAACAAGAGAAGTACAGACAAATCTAAGGTGTTACGATCAGATGATCTCATTAGCTCACATGCGGACAAAAAATTACACCTGGAGGTGGATCCAGAACTGGAATACGATTATTGTTTTTCCAAGAAAGGAGATGCTCTAAGGCTACGTGTAAAAAATAAACAAGTAATGCTATTTGTAACCTACCAGCTCATTGAGAGTATCGGTCAAACTGATCCTAATATTATCGTCCAAGACCTTCCACCTGCATTTATAAACTTTAGCGATCAATGTCGAAGCTTTGATTTTGGCTATCGCGAACCGCATTTAGAACCCAATACCGACGCCGAATATGCTGCTGTTTTGGGAGCGAATAACCTTGATGATAATTGGGGCATATGGGGCCATAATTTACATAAGGTACTTGTCGAAGATCCAGCGATTTACGCCCGAGTTGACGGTGCTTCTAATAAGCAGCAGTATTGCTTTTCTTCCTTGGCGCTGTATGGGCAACTTAAGCAGTATATAGGTGAACAATTCGGAGATGGCAGGAAAAAACCATATTGGTTTATGATTGCACCTAATGATAACGATTTGGTGTGCTTATGTGAACAATGTCTTGAATTGGGAAATACGAACCAGTCGGCTACCCCTGCAGTAGGGTATTTGGTAAATAAGTTGGCTAATGAATATCCAGAACACCATTTTTTCACTCTGGCCTATAGAACCACTCAGAAGGCTCCTCAAGACACTTGGGTAGCAAATACGGGGGTGTTTTTTACCACTATAGACTTGCCAAAAGGAATCACCTTGGAGGGGGTACCAAAATTTTATAAATGGAAAAAAGAACTTGGGGATTGGAGAGAAATGGCATCTCAAATTTATCTCTGGGATTATATCTCAAACTTCGATGATTACCTCAGTCCATTGCCAATTCTCAAAGGGTTTCAACTACAGTTAGCTAGCTATAAGAAAGCTGGAGTCAATGGCATGTTTTTGAACGGTAGTGGCTATGATTACTCTCCCTTTGATGATGTGAAAACCTATGTGCTGTCTGCTTTGATGATTGACAAGGATGTAGATGTGGAGATTCTTGTGAGCAGGTATTTGGATAAATTTTATCCAAAATCTTCACAGTTGTTGATAAATTATTACCTCGAACTCGAAGATCAATACGCAGAAATTAATACACCCTGGCCTTTGTATGGAGGTTTCGATCAGATTGCACACACCTATCTCCATACCGATCAATTTGTATGTTTCTACAAGGCCCTTATTGCATTACTTCCACAAACCTCAGGTGCAGAACACCTCAGTTTAGACAAATTGATAACCGCATTAAGTTATACGCGATTACAGATAGCTTATCATCAAGATTTAGGTGAACAAGGTGGACTTGTAAGTATAGCGAATCAATTACATCTAAAATCTGAAACTAAAGAAGTTATAGAACGATTAAAACGCCACGGGAAATATAAGGACATGACGAATTATCGTGAAGTTTATGGGAGCCTTCACACCTATATTGATCAATGGGAGAAATTGGAACAGCATGGGCTGGAACCCAATTTAATATCACAAGGGGACATTTCTTTTGTGTCTGCCGCTGATCAAGCTTATCAAGATGCTAGCCTACTTTACGATGGGTTAGGCGGATTTGTGTCAGACTATCACCAAGGTTGGGTAATCAATAGAGGTGATCCATGGGAGCTCGCAGTTCAACTTCCCAGTGGGGCTTCATCAAGAGTTCTGGAGATGCGTTTTTTAAATATTCCTAAACACGGGATATTAGCACCGGAGCAGGTTAAAATCAGTGATGGTGACCAATTATTGTACACTTTAGTTCCTATAAAGCTTACAGAATCCTTATATCGTATTCGGGTAGCGGTAGATTTTCCTAAAAAAACAACAGCAGTGCGGATCAGTATATTCAAAAGCAAAGTTGAGGGTAAATCAACCGTGGCCTTAGATGAGATAAAACTTATAAAGTAAATACCAATTATAAATGTAGTAGTTATGAAAACAAAAATGTGGTTATTGATATCTGTCTTTTTATTGGCATTATCCGCTTGTGGCACGGATATCAAAAATCGAAAAACCTCCATAGAAATAGTTGACAATAATAGACATTATTGGCCCATATTGACCGGGCAGGAGTTGGAGGTTGTTTTCTTTATCAAGAACACTGGAGAATTCCCACTAATTATCGATGAGGTTATTACTTCCTGTGGGTGTCTACATCTATCAGATAAATCTACATTGGGTTTTGTTCCCAGAGGGGAAACAGGAGTGCTGAGGTTGAATTACGATAGTAAAAAGAATGTGGGCTTTGTAAAGCATTATATAACGCTCTACGGCAATTTTGAGACTCATGATACCAAGGAAGCTATATTTGATATTAACATCGTCCCTGACGCCTTATACACTAAAGATTATGAAGAACTGTACTTCGAAGAGCAGCGAAGAGCAGGGAATATTAAAAGAATGGTCGATGGTCAAGAAAACAATAAAGGGTATTACCTTGATAAATCATAATTTAAAAGGTCGGCTTTTCCCTGGACTTAGGTGGTTCTCAATATTCCGCTTCGCTGAACTCTTATGATTACTCCATCTATGAGCTCTGGTAGCTGTTTACGAACAGAATCTACATCGCCTATTACCGAAATGATAATCCCTATGGTGCTGTTTTCTACTTTGCCCACACCAATAGCAACGACCTCTGGAATAGCCATCCAGTCATGTTCGTACCTTTGTTTTATTGTAATTACATCATTCATAGGGCTGCTGGTTTTTAGGGTAAGGAGATCTGGAGGGCGTTGAATACATTTTCAATACGGTTGATAATGGTCGTTGTTTCGCTACCTGCGAAGAGAAGTCCAATGAGTCTATTGTCTTTATCTAGTACTACTGATCCGCTATCTCCGCCTTGACTCATCGCACCTGCCATAAGTTGATCTTGGAATAGGGCTGTTTTATTAGCGCCATAGCTGACCTGGGCACTAACATCTATTTGCTCGATGACCCCAGTAGTATGTCCTGTTGTTCTACCACTTTTTTGAACCTCCAACCCCAAAGTTGCCTCTTGTTTACCCGTAATACTTCCTATTTCCAGGATACTTTCTTCCACATCTGAAGGGATAATGGGTTTGGCAATGGCGCAATCGACCTTATTGACTTGTTGTTGTGCCAAGTATGGTTTGAGTCTATTTTTACTACCCAAAAACTGAGCAATGGTGTTGACGGTTGCGGCAATAAAACGAGTAGGATTGCATGACTGGTCATTTCCAATCTCCATTTCAAACTTTATCGGTATGAACTCACTTAGTTCAGCAATTTTATCTTTTGAGAGCGTTCCTCCATCGTGTGGTCCCGGCTGGAGGATAGGATCCCCGATTTGAGATTCATTGCTATTGGCTAGTACATGATTGTTGGATAGTAAATACTTTTCTCCGTTCCTGACAACTACGCAACCGAAAGTCCCCGTGGTTATCTGGTAATGACCTAGACTAACGCCACCCGGTGCAGGTCTGAATCGTTCTGTGGGTAACTGGAACGCTCGGATACTTCCAACGGGTTTTATGTCGGTAAGGACTCCCTGTACATGTTGTGGGACTACATCGCCGGCTCTCAATTTAGAGAAAGGCTTTTTGACTTCAACAGAGCAGATAATGCAAAGCTCAGAAGTGGTCTTGCCTGCTACCACTTTGTATCCAATACCTGTTGCTATAACGTTTTGTTTGCGCATCAATGATGGGGCAACCATTCTTAATACCTTACGAATCTTTTCAAGTTCAGAATCCATTTTATCCCTCCTTCCTTGTTTAAACTAACTAAAGCCGCATTGCACATTCCAATCGGAATATGACGGTTTACATTATAACGTATTATTATTTAAAAAATTACAGAGATACGCCCCCTTTTTTGAGCCTTTATGACGACAATGTTTTGCACAATGTTTATAGAACAACCAGCATAAGAGTTTTGTTATGGTGTTTCCTAATTTTACGTTGTGAGACCAGGAAAGGTTAGTGGTTGATTTGGAGGAAAACAGTGGGCATAAGGTAGTAGAATTGTATAAAAAACAGCTTATTTTATTAAATTACTTGTTCGATGAAATTAGCACATATCGATAATGCGCATAAATAACCATTATTACTAACTAACAGATCAGTGGCAGAAATCATAGTATGTAATTAATACCTCCTTATCCTGCATTAACCATTTTATATTATTATTTTAAAGTAGTTTACTTTTTAGCTACCACATCTCTGTCTCCCTCTTCCTTTTTTCCTTCCACAATGATTTTTTCGGCTTCTTCTTTTTCTTCCATAAATGCCTTTTCCACCTCTTCTTTTTGACTATTGTTACCTCTATCTATATAAAATTCACAATATACTGGAAGGTGATCCGACCCAAAGTTATGCAGAGTTTTTAGTTGCTGTATAAAAATTTCTTTGGAATGAAACATCAAATCTATCGGAAATCGCAGCAATTTGTATTTTGCGTGAAAAGTAGATACAAACCCATAACCCACCCTGGGGTCAATCAATTCGCTTGTTTTCCTGAAAAGGTTGGAAGATTTAGACCATGCCACGTTATTAAAATCGCCCACAACCATTGTTGTTTTACGAAGTTCTTTGATCCTTTTGGCGGCACTAAGTAAATCGCCGTCACGTTCTTTGGAGGTTTCTTCCTCGGTAGGGCTCGGCGGTGGCGGATGCAGGCCAAAAAACACAAAACGGTATCCGTCACAGGTTTTCATATGGGCCTCGATACTGGGTAAATCATCTGCTACAAAAAAATGGGTTTTAGATTTTTCGATCGCTATCCTCGAATATAGGTGTATCCCATACGTGTTTTCCAAAGTCACTTTGTGATTATACGGGTAATCGCTTTCCAGTTCCCGTAGTGCTTGCTCCCAATCCTTATTGCTTTCCATCGTAAGGAAAATATCGGGTTTATGGTTTCGTATAAGGGATATGAATCTTTTAAAATCCTTATTGAACTGGTACACGTTTGCTGAGATCAACGTAATTTTTTCGGAGGCATTTCTGGTAGGGTTTACCTTTTTTCGGGGATAAGCGGGCGTATATTTGAGCAGGGTTGCCAGATGATCGATTAGCGTGACCAGTAATGCGCCCTGCACAAACCAAAAAATTCCGGGTGGGTTGACAAACAAAAAACCACTGCCAAGGGTGAGGAGTATTAAAAAAGCAATCTGTAGTTTTCCAAAACTACATACCCTGAAAACCCAGTGACGACTGGGGAAGTAAGGGAATATACTACTTGAAATAAGTATGCCGCTCATAATTAAATAGGTAGTCCACATTTGATCTTAATTTAAAATTATAGAAATACAACATTTTTTGACAGTACAAAAAGTTTTCCGAACTTGGTATTATCAAGGCTGAACAAATACATTTTTTGCCAATGGAAACAGATGGGCTTCCGACTCGAAAAAGTGCATCATATAACCGGCCGTATTGGGAAAAACAATCAGGTCACCGATTTCCGGGAACTGGTCAAACCGGATTTTCCGTTTTAGGATCAGTTCCTGCTCCAAACAATACCCCCCGACAAGGAACCCATAACAGGATTCCCGATCCGTATGGGCATTTTCCTGTCGGGGAATATGGATAGGATCTAATAAAAAATCAGCACTAGAACTGCGCAGTTGCGTACGGTTCATTTCCAGACCTGCCAAAAGGTTTCCCTCGCTATCTTTTTTTCTGAAAGCGACCCTTGCCACGGTAATTCCCGCCTGGTCCAGTAAAGATCGTCCGGGTTCCATCCGAAGTTCAAGGTTTTGCTCCTTGATTAATGCATATATGGGTTTTCCATATTTTTCAGAAGGTGTTTGCAATATCCCCTCCAGGAATTTTTCTTTGCCTATATTGTTATAATAGGGATAAACCGAAGGCTCTCCATATAATTCCCCCCCAATTTTTACCATTCCCAGCGCATCATTCCGGTAGGTAATCGGAGGTCGTTTTCCGAGCGATGCCCGTTTTAGTTCATGAAAAAATGTTTGCCATTGGCTTTTTTCCTCCAGGTAATTCACCAAAAATCCACCTCCTATATCTAAAGAATGGGTGGGTATATTTTTCTCCTTCAATTGGTCTATCAGTTCGACACACTGTTCTATGGCCGCTGCTCGTTCTGCCACTGAATATCCATTGAGGTGAAAATGCAGTCCGCTATAATTTAGTTCCATATCCGAGTGGTGAATTTTCAAAATAAGAGCAAAAGCTTGTTTAAGAGAGAATCCGAAACGAGAATGTAGTTTTTTACCTTTAAAATAAAATCCACCTAAACGTATATTTACCGTTACCGGAGTTTGCAGCTCTGTCGTTACTTCCTTCAGCAGTTCAAATTCATCATCATTGTCTAAAACAACGGTCACCTTATTTTTTACGGCCAATGTCAATACATCACGTGTTTTTATGGCTGCTGTAAGAATTAGTTGGCGAGGTTCAATGCCCGTATCGAGGCACTGTTTAAGCTCGTTATAACTCGCAGTATCTACGCATTCTCCGCTGGCAAAAGATTGCTGGGCAAATTCTAGGCACTTATTGGCTTTACGGGCAAAATAAATCCGGTGGCGGAGGTCGTATTTCTTAAGAACCGAACGGTATTTCTCTAAATTCTCCGTAAAAGGCTGTAAGCAATGTATGTTTACCGGTGAACCTTCGTTGTTTATAAGATCAAGTAATGCCGTGTGGTTAGAAAGTAAACCAGTAACCCAGTGGTGTAAAATGGGAGAAAGTGCGATATGTTCTGTGTTCGAACCGGTATTCATACATAAGAGGGTTTGGAATGATTGATTTGTTTTAAAACCTGTTGGGCCCAAACCGATCCCAAATCATTTTTATGTCGAGAAAGGGAATCATTGTCGAGCAGAATACCTTCGGTATTGCTTCCGTAACAATACAAAGGAATATTTTTTCCAGGAGTAACCACTTGCCCGTTTTCATTAATATGAAGACATCCGGGCTGGTAATCCTGATTGAGGAAGGATGTGATGATGTTACGTTTAGACAACCGGTTGTAAAAGTCTGAGTTTTGATAGGATAATGAAGGACGGGCTATACGGGCATCGATCAAGTAGTCCACCGATTGACTTGCATGTGTAGACTGTACTAAAAATTGTTGATTTTGATTTGAAATTTTCACTTCTTCCTCAAATCTGAAACTAATAATTCCCATTTTTGCCAGAGCAAGAATTTTCTTCATATTTGCTATGGGGGGGCCAAAACTTACACGGCAGAATGAACCAAAACATTTTTTATCCAGAAACTCCTGCGAAGATCCTGTAAATCCGCCGTTTTTATATAATTCGCCAATCATAGGGGTGGTCTCACGCCAAACAGCCGCCGCAGTCATTACCGGACTGTGTTGTTCTCCTTTTTCGGCTTCGGCTATTTGATATTTAAGGTAATCCAGCATATGTTCATGGTGGTTTTCTTTCGGATTTACCTTTGGGAACAGCAATTTTTCAAGGGTAAAGCGTTCCGGTTTCCCAATGTTTTCCAGGCGGCGTTCTATCTTGTTTTTGTCGCGTGTTTGCCATAGCGTACTATAATAGGCAAAGGTGATTTCCTTTTGCAAAAGCGGATAAACCTCACGGGTAAAATCGATTTTACGCTTACTACGGACTTCTTTCATTTTAAGAAACCAGGCTTCATCCAGATAATACAGTTTATAACCGGAACTTCCATACGCCGGAGCCCGGGGGATTATAGGAAAATTGCTCCTGGAGAAAGGATAAAGTACGGGTTCATTGCCACTGGGTTGATACGCCCCGTCAGCATGCCAATATCCTCCTTTTCCTTCGGTAAGTTGTAACGCCACGTCTATAAATGTTAAGCCCATACCGATAATTCCCACGGTACTTCCGCCGGGAATTTTATTTAAATTAGTGACAGGGTAGGCGTTGGGAATATAGTTATCCTGAGGCTTGGGTAAGGCGTCTTGGGACAGGATGGGGTTGCTATAACAATGTCCTGTGGCCAACAGGATATTTTCCAGTTGAAATGAAAATTTCCGGTTGTCGATCCAAAGATTGAATTTATCGTGGTATTCTATATCGGTAACCTTACCTGTTACCAGAAAAACTTTCACGTTTTTAGGAGCATTCTGAATAACCCGCATTGCAGCATCCTGTAAATAACGACCTACTAAAGCCCGAGAAGCATAATCTGTTGGGCTTACCTTTTCGGTAGTGGTATTGTACTTTTTTATCCATTCGACCAAGTTGAGACGAAAGGTGTTGTATTTATATTGGAGATGCCTGGCGTCGATATTGCCTATACAGTAATTGATAAGCAGATAATCCGGTTGATGAACCTGATAATTTGGGCCGGAACCGAAATCTGATGTAGTATTGAACCAAATAACTTCTATAAAATCCGTAGCATTTTCACGTCGGATGTTTTCCAGGAGATGGTCAAGGGCATACAATCCTTTTGGTCCACCACCTACAATAGCTATCCGGAAAGCACTGTTTTTTGAGTCGTGCGGTAGTTTTTGGGCGATGAAGTATTCTTTAAAAAATATTTCACCCCTATTTGCCGACTCAGATATGTGATTTTGGTTCCAAATCATTCCATGATAATTTTTATATCTTTTTCGGCCTTATTTTCCAAAATGTTCCTTTACCCATTCTTCGGAATAAATCGTATCCAGATAGCGCTCTCCGTTATCCGGCAGCAGTGCAATGACGGTTGCATTGGCCGAAATTTCGGGTAATTTCTTTTCAATGGCCTTAATGACCGCTCCCGACGAACCACCGGCCAGGATACTTTCCTTTTCCAGTAATTCCCTGCAACCCTCAATACATTCCCTATCGGAAACCGTTACCATATCGAATACCTGTTCTGTTTTTAGAAAATCCGAAGGGCGGCTGGCTCCCATTCCTGGGATAAGCCTTCGTCCGGGGGCGCCTCCAAAGATAACGCTCCCCACGGCATCAACAGCAATAACCTTTGTCGTGGCATTATATTTTTCAATGGTATTGGCAAATCCTCTCAAGGTGCCGCAAGTGCTTACAGGAATAAATATATAATCCGGAACATGACCCAGACTTTCCAGGATTTCCTGGAATGTTTTTTCATGGGCTAAAGGGTTGTTAGGGTTATGGTATTGGTCCGGCCAGAAACTATCGGGTATTTCATTGAGCAATTCCTGTACCTTTTCCAGACGGGCATTAAGGTATCCACCATTACCATCACCCTGGTCTACTGGGATGATTACGGCACCATAGGCTTTCATGATTTTCTCTGCCAAAGGATTGATATGGGGGTCGGTTACCAGAAGCAGCTTTAACCCCATGTAGTGGCAAATACGAGCCAGGGCAATGCCCATATTGCCCGAAGTAGATTCTATCAGGATGGTACTTTTACCAATGGCTCCTTTGTCCTCTGCCTTACGGATGATATAATCTGCTGTTCGGTCCTTTATGCTGCCACCGGGATTGAACATCTCTAACTTCGCATACAGTCGAATGTGGTCCTGTGGAAATATACGGCTCAACCGCACCAGGGGTGTATCCCCGACACAGTCTAGTATCCCCTTCTTTTTATTTATATATGTTGATTGCACTGTTATCTCTTTAGGGAACCAAAGTACACTGCAATATATGTCCAAATGCAAATGATTCGCAATTAATAATGACTATTATCCCCTCATTGGGGAATTGGTAGTATAAAGTAGTATGAAGTTTAGTTCGAAAGTGCAAAGTAATATTCCGATTATACCTTGTGTTTTCTTATTTATACAGGATCAGACCGGAACTTTCCGGGAGTTTTCCCTTTCCCAGATGCGATGTTTTTCCAGAGCGGTTATAAAATTTTTCAAAGAAGCATTGTCCGATTCGGTAATCAAGGCCCAGTCATCCCTATTCTTTTCAAAATACATTTTATCTATCAAAGGTTCCGAATCTTTAGAAAAAGCCAGCGGCTTACAATGGCGGAACATCTCATTGGAAAAATGGAATACATCGGGTTCTTTTTTTAACCTTTCTACCGATTTTTTTCCTCCAGGAAGGAACATTGCGTCATACAGCACGGAAGCATCGGTTAAAAAACTATGCTGAATTTCCAAGGTTTCTCCTTCCTCTGTTTTTATGCTTCCTACCTTGGGTGCTACAAAAACAACTTCGGCGCCACCTTTTTCCAAAGATGTTTTTAGTTTGTCTATAGATTTTTGGCTAACCCCATCGGCTACTAAAAAGGCAACTTTTCGGGTGGCAATGGTTTTTCCCTTGCTTTTTTCCATACTCAGGGCAGGTGAATCGGTAATTTGGGGTTTGGGTGTTTTAAGCGGATAGTCCGGATGATTGTATCGGGCAAACTGAATGGTTTCTTTCGCCAATCCTTTAGGGACTCGAAGCCCCAGGTTGGCGGCTACATTTTTGGTAAGGTCTTTATCGATTTCTGCTAAAATTCCCAGATAGCGTTTACGAATGTCTACTGTATTTACCTTCCCGAGCTCAAAGCTATAGGCATTGGCTATATGGGTTTGCTCTTCCGGGGTCTGACTTTGGTAGAACAACCGTGCCTGGGTAAAATGGTCTGCAAAACTATCACTCCGCCCTCTTGTTTTTTTAGCTTCGATAGGTTCGGGGTGTGACTGAAAACCCTTTCCCTGAATCATTGCGTGGTATGGGCACCCACCTCCCAGGCTGTTAGGAAAATAACTGACTTTTCCCTTTACAATATCGTGCCGCATAAATCCGTCCCTTTGGTTGTTGTGCACTGGTTTTAGTGAGCGGTTCACAGGGAGTTCGTGAAAGTTGGTACTTCCCAACCGGCTTAGTTGTGTATCAGAATAAGAAAACAACCGCCCCTGTAAAAGCGGATCATTGGAAAAGTCGATCCCGGGAACAATATGTCCGGGATGAAAAGCCACCTGCTCGGTCTCTGCAAAGAAATTTTCAGGGTTTTTGTTCAAAATCATCTTTCCGACACGTTGTACCGGTACCAGTTCTTCAGGAATCAGTTTAGTAGGGTCGAGTACATCAAAAGAAAATTTATCGGCTTCTTTCTGGCTAAAAATTTGAAGCCCGAGTTCCCATTCCGGGTAATTCCCTTTTTCGATATTTTCCCACAGGTCGCGACGGTGAAAATCGCTATCGAAGCCAGAGATCTTTTGGGCCTCGTCCCAGGCTACTCCGTGCACTCCCAATAATGGCTTCCAGTGAAATTTCACGAAATACGACTCCTCTTTATCATTTATCAGGCGAAAGGTATGAATGCCAAATCCTTCCATCATCCTCAAGCTTCTTGGGATGGCCCGGTCAGACATTGTCCACATAACCATATGTGCAGCCTCGGGCATTAGGGAAACAAAATCCCAGAAGGTATCATGGGCCGAAGCAGCCTGGGGCATTTCATTATCTGGTTCAGGCTTCACGGCATGAACCAGATCCGGAAAGTTAATGGCATCCTGGATAAAAAATACGGGAATATTATTGCCCACCAGATCAAAAATGCCTTCATCGGTATAAAATTTCACGGCAAAACCCCGGGCATCACGTGCCAGATCGGTAGAACCGCGAGAGCCGGCTACGGTAGAAAAGCGGACAAATACCGGGGTTTCTTTTTGGGTATCCTGCAAAAAGGAAGCAGTAGTGTATTTTTTCAGGGAATTATAAACTTTAAATACCCCGTGGGCGCCACTTCCCCGGGCGTGTACAATACGTTCGGGGATGCGTTCATGGTCAAAATGAAATATTTTTTCACGGAAGATAAAATCTTCCAGCAGAGACGGCCCCCTGTTCCCAGCTTTTAAGGTATTGTTGTTGTCATGGATGTTTACCCCCTGGTTTGTAGTCAGGTTTTGATCTTGATTGTCAACAGCATCAGAATGCAGTTGTTTTTCTTTTGGATTTTTATACTTTTTCATCGCTTATTATTTTGAAGGAAGAAAAGGAAGAATAAGGGTGTTATAAATACCTAGAAATATAAGCATTTTTCATGACTTTTTATTTGAATTTTAAACTTAATATCAATCCTGTCCTAAATAAATTTAAAGCACCTGAAATCTAACCATTTTACTGGTTTACAGCACTATTTTGACTGATTTTCAAAAAAGAACCCCTTGTATGTATTTATTGGGAGGCGGTTGTTTCTTCACAAATGGATTATCAAGCCATTTGTGTAAATCTACCTTCATAAAAAGATTAAGTCTAATAAAGGCCACCAGATTTGATAAATACCAAGGATGCTTTGCCTGTGCTTTCAATGCCTTTAGAATGAGAATGGTTATTAATGCAATCCATATTTGTATCATCTCCGCATTTTCACTTGTTTCGATGAAAGACTTTATGTGTAATTGCTGTTTAATATCTCCGAAGAAAATTTCCACCTGCCATGTGGTCTTGTAAAGTTCCATTATGGTGTTTGCTATCCAAGACCTTTGATTGGTGATCCCCACTATGGTCTGCTCATTCTCTTCTTCCCACAGCGCATCCCTGCGGATCTTTTTAGCAAACTTCTCTTTTTGACTTGATCCGGTATGATCCTTAATAACACCCTTTTAAAACCAAAAAACCGCAACATCATCTTAAAGAATCTGTTACGGTTTTTACTGGTGGTGCCTCCAGGAATCGAACCAGGGACACAAGGATTTTCAGTCCTTTGCTCTACCAACTGAGCTAAGGCACCAGTCGCTTGATTGCGGGTGCAAATATAAATTCAATTTTAATATTACCAAAACATTTTTACAAAAAAAGCATTTAGTAAATTTGCAACTTTAATGATTATATATGAATTTAATTATTGATGTTGGAAATTCGCAAATCAAAGTAGCTGTTTTTAAGGGAGATGAGCTTTTGAGTGAAGCTGTGATGCAAGCGGATACCTTGTTGAGGCAGGTGCAAAATTTTTTAAAAAAATTTAATAGCATTGGTCATATTATGGTTTCTTCAGTGGGACATTTACCGATTTCGGTAATAAAGTCCCTTGAGGTGTACGCTCCGGTTATAATGTTATCAAACACATTGAGACTGCCATTTAAAAACGATTATGGAACTCCTGAAACTTTGGGAGTGGACCGCATCGCTTTAATTGCGTCCGCTTACACGATTTATCCCAATAAAAATTGCTTGGTCATAGATGCCGGAAGTTGTATCACTTATGATTTTATTGATCAAGAAGGCCATTATAAGGGTGGTGCAATAGCACCAGGTTTAAAGATGCGTTTTAAAGCAATGCATACCTTTACTGCGGGGCTGCCTTTGGTAGATTCATTTGAACTTCGGGACTTTATAGGAACCAATACTCAGGAATGTATGATTTCAGGTGTAGTGAACGGTTCGATAAACGAAATTGATGCTGTAATTGGTCAATATCAAAACAAATTTAAAGATTTAACAGTTATTTTAACAGGAGGAGATAGTCATTTTTTGTCTAAAAGATTAAAAAGTAGCATATTTGCCCATCCTAATTTACTCCTTAGGGGAATAAATTGCATTTTAGAACTCAACAAACACTAATGATTAAAAAGATAATTATTGTCACTGTACTCTTTATTTGTAGTTACAGTTTTGCACAAGAGGGTAGTGTCTCTCCATATTCGTACTACGGAACTGGAGACATGCGATTCAAGGGAACGAGTGAAAACCGCTCCATGGGAGGAATTAGTGTTTACGCAGACAGTATTCACCTAAATTTAAATAATCCTGCTTCACTTGGTAAGCTTCGCCTTACGACCTTTAGCGTGGGTGGGAATTACAGCTCCATGAGCCTAAAAACCACAGATCAGAGTGAATCTGCTTCAGATTTTACTTTTGATTACATCGCATTGGGTATTCCATTGGGTAATAATTTGGGAATGAGCTTTGGCTTAAGACCACATACCTCAGTTGGATATCGTATTGAAGCCTTGGACGAAAGTACAGAGCCTTCAGAATACAACAAGTATGAAGGAAAGGGTGGAATCAACAAAGTTCACTTTGCTCTAGGCTATGAATTTCTGAATAACTTCAGCGTAGGTGCTTTAGCTAATTTCAATTTCGGAACCATTACAAATCGGACTGTGAGTTACTTAGATCAAATACAATATGGTAGTTTGGTTGAGAATGCTTCAGAATATAGTGGATTTGATTTTAAATTTTCTTTACATTACGAAGCTGAAATTCGAAAAAATCTTAACTTACAATCTTCAATTATGTATACACCTGCGAACAAGATCACTTCGAGTAACTCGAGAAGAATCGCTACGGTGTCCAGAAATACCTCGGGAACAGAGATTCCAGGCTTTACTGACGAAATTGATTTAAGAGGGAGTGGGTTACATTCAACCTACCTGCATTTACCCGAATCATACAGTTTTGGACTTGGAGTTGGTAAAAAGTATACATGGTTTTTAGGGGCTGAATACGAAATTAGTAAAACCAGTGAATTTAGAAACGACTTTATTTCAACACCAAATGGAACCTATGAGGACGGGGAGCGATTCTCTGCTGGAGGTTTCTGGGTGCCTGATTATGACTCATTTACAAGTTATTGGAAACGGGTTACCTACAGGGTTGGAGTGCATAATGCAAGAACGGGTCTTATGGTAAATAATGTACCCGTACACGACTTTGGCATGTCTTTTGGTTTAGGATTACCAGTACGAGATTTCTCGAACCTGAATGTCGGCGTCGAATTTGGAAAACGAGGAAGTACTTATCTTGGAAGGATAGAAGAAAATTATTTAAATGTTTTCATAAGTTTGTCCTTAAATGATAGATGGTTCCAAAAGAACTTAATTAGATAATAAGATTAACACGTAAACCTATAAAATTAATTAAATGAAAAAGAACGTTTCTATATTATTTTGCGTTTTGGGGCTTGCTTTCTTTAGCATTGGAAATGCCCAAAACCCAGAATGTCCACAGAACCTTTCGATTTTTGCGGGACATGCAAAAGTCAAAAATTACGATGCGGCGTATGAGCCTTGGAAGATGGTGTATGAAAATTGTCCAACTTTACACTGGGCGACGTATCACTATGGGGAACGCATTTTGAAACACAAAATTGAAAGTGACCCAGCTAATAAGGCAGAATACGTTAATATGTTGACTGAATTATATGCAACATCGTATAAGAATTTCCCAGACCGATATAATGAGACTGGAAGTTTGATCGATCAAGCATTATTACTTAATGACTATAAGTTAGGTACTGATGAGGAAATTTATCAAATCTTAGACAAGGCATTTAAAAACAATCCTGAAGAGTTTAAAAACGCTAAGGCACTTTATTTGTACTTCTCTAAATTGGTAGATTTACACGATGCTGGTAAGAAAGAATTACAAGAAGTATTTGATACTTATGATCATGTAACGGGTAAGATTGCTGAGGAAAACCAGGAAATTGGTGAAACCATTGTGAGGTATCTTGAAAAGGAAGAGGCTGGAACTCTTACTAGTAAAGAAGAAAAAGTCTTAGCAGCGGTTAGAAAAAACGGTGAGAACTACGAGAAAATCAGTGGTAGTATTGATGCGAAATTAGGTAAGTTAGCAGATTGTGATAACTTAATTCCATTATACCAAAAGAATTTCGAAGCGCGTAAAGGTGATGCTGAATGGTTAAAAAGTGCTGCTGGAAGAATGGATGCTAAAGGATGTGCGGGTGACCCATTATTCGTGAAAATGGTTGAGGCTCTTGACCAGATCGAACCTTCTGCAAGTTCAAAATATTACCTTGGTTCTCTTTATGATGAGCAAGGGGATATCACCAAAGCTTTTGAGTTTTACAAACAATCAGTTGATTTAGAAACTGACCCTGTTAAAAAAGCTAAAAAACTTACTAACCTTTCTAGTAAAGCAGCGAAAAGAGGTCGTAAGTCAGAAGCTAGAAAATATGCTAATGAGGCATTACAGTTGAATCCAGCTGGAGGTACTCCATATTTAATCCTAGCGAGCTTGTATGCTAATAGCGCAAATGATTGTGGTGGAACTGCTTTTGAAAAAAGAGCGATGTACTGGAAAGCAGCTCAAACTGCCAGAAGAGCTGGACAGGTTGACCCTTCACTTAGTAGTAAAGCTGCTAGTGCAGCAGCTAGTTACGAAGGAAGAGCCCCAAGTAAAACTGACATTTTCAGTTCAGGTATGGCTGGAAAAACAATTCAGTTTAATTGTTGGGTAGGTGGAAGTATTACTGTTCCAAGCCTTTAATGAATAGGATAAGTAAATATATAATATTGAACATTGTCACGGTTTTTACTGTGACAATGTTTTTTTCATGTAAGGGTAATTTGAAAGAGGTTCAAAAGATTAATGCCTTGAATAAAAACCCTATCGGTATAGCTGAGAACTATGTATTAAAATACACTGATTCCACAAAGTTAGTAGCTGTGGTCAGTGGTCCTCTTTACAAGGATTTTAGCAATCAACAATTTCCCTACAGAGAATTCCCGGATGGATTTCATGTGGACTTCTATGATGATGACAATCAGAAAAGCTCAATAGAAGCTGACTATGGCATTATATATCTGGAAACAGATCTCATCGATATGCAGGGTAATGTAATTCTTCAAACTCATGATGGCAGACAACTACTTTCTGATCAGTTGTACTGGGATCAAAGAAATCATTGGGTTTTCACTGAAGGGAACTATTCCTTTGTTAGTGAGGACCTCAATATTCAAGGTGTTGGGATAGATTTTAACAGGGATTTCAGTGTGGTTAATTCACACGGAAATACTGGAGATGCTCTTTTTGAAGAGACTGAGGAAAAGTAATCTGATTTCCTGATTTTAGCTATAAACCACATTTGCCATTTGGCCACTATTTTTAAGTAATATACTTCAGATAATTCTAACATTTGTCTGATGTACAGCGAAAATTTTGCGTATTTTTGGTTATTAATTCAAGCTTATGAAATATTTTAAGATTTTTGAAATTGCGTATTTGGTCATCGCAATTTTAGCCACTATTGAAGCGGTAAGAATGTGGTCTGTAGATCGCAATAGAGCCTATATTATGGTGTTATTTGCAGTAGTGTCTACAGGAATGTTTTTCTTTAGAAGATATTATCGTAAAAAGTTCGGAAACAGATCAAAAAATAATTGATGCTTTTCACCATAGGAGTCATAGTAGTATCACTGTTATCATGCTCTTTCTTTTTAGGTATGGAGGCAGCCTATCTTTCTGCTAATAAAATCCATGTTGAGATAGAGAAAAAACAAGGAGGTTTGATGGCTAAGGTACTGACCAGGCTGACTCTAAAACCCTCTAAATTCATCGCGACCATGTTGGTGGGTTATTACCTTTCATTGGTGGTGTATTCTATTTATTCCGCAGAATTAATCACAGGCTACTTTTATCCTGAATTTGAACAGTTTTCGGATCTACCTATTCAGCATTTATTGTTCATTGCGTTATGTAGCGGTTTGGTTCTCGCTGTGTTGGCTAAATTATTACCTAAAATCATATTCCAAATATATGCCAATACTCTTTTAAAAGCTCTAGCGATCCCCGTTTTCATTTGCTATAGTTTACTGAAGTATATCACCTCGTTTATTATGTGGATCTCCAAATTGATATCGAGGGTGTTCTTTAAAATTAACAACGGTGAGTTACAGTATGCCTTTTCTAAAGTGGAGTTGGGAGATTATATTTCTGAACAAATGGACGCGGTAGATCATGATCAGGAATTGGATTCAGAAATACAGCTTTTTCAAAATGCCTTAGAGTTTTCAGAGGTAAAAGCTAGAGAGGTAATGGTTCCTCGAACCGAGATTACAGCAGTTGAATTACATGAATCACCAAAGGGTTTAAGTTCGCTATTCACCAATTCTGGCTACTCCAAAATTCTGGTGTATAAGGATACTATTGATGACATTGTTGGTTATGTACATTCCTTTGATCTTTTCAAAAAGCCAAAAGGAATTAAGAGTATTATGATGCCTGTGGAGTTTGTTCCAGAGACGATGTTAATCAGCGATGTACTGGAAGTCCTTACAAAAAAACACAAAAGTATAGCCGTTGTTCTTGATGAATACGGCGGAACCTCAGGTATAATGACTGTGGAGGATATCGTTGAAGAACTCTTTGGAGAGATTGAAGACGAACATGATACTGTGGAATTGCTCGAAGAAAAAATATCGGATAATGAATATCGATTTTCAGCTCGTCTGGAAGTGGACTATGTCAATGAGATCTATAAGCTAGGACTTCCTGATTCTGAGCATTATGAAACCCTTGGGGGTATGATATTGAGCCAGTTGGGAGAAATTCCGGAGAAAGGGGCAGTTGTAGAATTTGATGGTTATGAGTACACTATTCTTGAGGTAAGTACTACTAAAATTGAAATAATACATCTCAAAGTGCTTGATCAATAGTAAAATTCTATAATAATTACAACTACAGGTTTTTATTATTCCAAAAAAGTGGTATTTTCGCCCCCTGTGAAATTATACAATAAACTTAATTTATAAATGGCAGTTCTAGAAAAAATAAGGAGTCGGTCGGTGTTTTTGATTATCGTGATCGGTTTGGCTCTGTTTGCATTTGTGATCTCTGGTGTTTTCAGTAACAATGGAGGAACAGGAAAAACAACTGTAGGAGAGGTTAATGGAGAAAGTATATCGCGACAAGATTTTGCCTTCAAGGTTGAAAATATGTCTAGAAGATATGGTGCTAACGCTAGTACAATTCAGGTTGTGAACCAGGTGTGGAACCAAGAAGTTAGGGACATTGTTTTAGAGCAACAGTTTGACGAACTGGGAATCAATATTGAAAAGGACCAAATCCTTAATGTGGTAAGAGCCAACCCAGGCATAGCTTCTAACCCAAATTTCCAAAATGAAGCTGGAGTTTTTGACGAAGGGAAATTCATCGAGTTTATTGCGGATTTAAAGGCTAATAATCCTATGGGTTATGAGCAGTGGAAAATGCAAGAGGATGTTTTGATCAACGCTTCTAAAGAGCAGTCTTATTTCAATTTGATTAAAGCTGGTGTCGGAGCTACTTTAAAAGAAGGTGAATTGGCTTATCATTTAGAAAATGACAAGGTAGACATCAAATATGTTCAAATTCCTTATAGCACTGTTGCTGATAGTGCAGTGACTGTTACAACCAGTGAAGTGGAAGCGTATATCAAACAACACGAAAAAGAATTCACTCAAGAAAGTTCTAGAGACATACGTTATGTGTTCTTTGAAGAAAAAGCATCTGATGCTGATATTGAAGAAGTTAAATCTTCACTTAGCAAATTGCTAAGTTCGAGTGTTGTTTACAACCAAACAACCAAAGAAAATGATACCGTTGCCGGTTTCAAAACCACCACTGATATCGCGGATTTTGTAAATAGAAATTCTGATGTTAAATATGATACTACATTTGTAACCAAAGCACAACTTCCAATTGCTTTCGCCGATACACTATACAATATGAGTGTAGGTGAGGTGTTTGGGCCATATAAAGACGGTAACTTTTACAAGTTAAGCCGTATGGTTGCAAAAAAAGAAGGCGGTTCTGTGAAAGCAAGCCACATTCTAATCTCGTATGAAGGAACAGGAGCTCAACCTAAAGAGCCTAGAACTAAAGAAGAAGCTAAAGCTCTTGCAGAAGATGTATTGAGTAAAGTTAAGGCTGATCCTTCAGCTTTTGCTGCATTGGCTCTTGAGTTCTCAGAAGATCCGGGCTCTGCAACTAGAGGTGGTACCTATGACAATATTCCTGAGGGGCAAATGGTTCCTGAGTTTAATGACTATATTTTTGACAATAAAACAGGTTCTGTTGGACTTGTAGAAACTGATTTTGGATTCCACATTATCAAAATTGAAGACAAGTACGACGTAGTTCGTGTTGCAACTATAGTAAGAGGTCTTGAGCCTTCTGAAAAATCAATTAGTGATCTGTTTAATGAGACCACTACCTTTGAAATGGCTTCTATCGATGGAGATTTCGGAGAAACTGCCAAAGCAGGGGATTACACAATTAGACCTGTAAACAGATTGAATGGCTTGGATGAGAATATCCCTGGTTTAGGAAATCAGCGTACTATTGTTCAGTGGGCATTTAATCTTGACACAAAAGTTGGCGCGGTGAAACGCTTTAGCACTACTAGCGGATATGCAGTGGTTCAACTTACAGGAAAACGCAGCGAGGGATTAGCTACTGCTCAAGATGCTTCGGCTAGAGTGTTACCTATCTTAAGAAAACAAAAGAAAGCTGCCCTTATCATGAAGAACAACAGCGGGAAGTCTATGGATGAACTAGCTAAGAGCAATGATGTAAGCGTGAAAGCTGCTTCTGAATTAACGATGAAAACCCCTACTGTTTTAGGAGCTGGAAGAGAGCCTAAAGTTGTAGGTGTTGCCATGGGATTATCTGAAGGCGAACAATCTGGCTTAATCGAAGGGGAAAACGGAGTGTTTATGCTAACTGTTAGCAAAAAAGCTATTGCTCCTTCTTTAGAGAGTTATGCAACATTTGCCAATACACAAAAAACATTGAATAGAAATAGATCAAATTTTGCGGCTTATAGTGCTTTGGAAGAAATGTCTGAAATTGAAGATTACCGCGCCGAGCTATATTAAGATCGTAATTTCACGAATCTAACTCAATTACAGTTTATAAAAAAACACTCCTAGGAGTGTTTTTTTATGCCATGTGGTAAAGGGCGAGTTGTGGAAGTTGTGGTGCTATTGTTCCACTATAGGAATATAAATTTCAGTCTTCCATCCCAAGGCATTCCCTCCTAAGTTAGGGTTGTTAAAAAATTGTTCTACGATCCTATTTGTCAATTGTAGTCCGTGGTTTTCTGCATAGTCATATAGACTAAACCAAGCTTGATGGGAGTACATATAATTACCATTAAATGTCGCCTTTAGAGCAGGTCTAGCAGTCATATTCTTGAAATAGATGTCTTTGGAAGCCGGTAAAGAGGTAACCCCACGTATGGGGAAACAAAAGTCCATATCTATACGATTGGTTTGTTTGTCAAAGGTGTTAACAGTAACCATTGGAAAGCCATCCGATTGTAAATCATGTGTAATGATAAACGAATTGATATAATTGTAATAACGCATCATTTGTGCGGCTTTGTTTTGAGGTGTTGTTGTAACGTTTACACAGGCACAAGATTTTTTAGGCGTGTGTGATGATCCTAAAATATCTACCTTGAATGTCGATAGGTTTTTGGAAAGGATGGATCTAAAATCGGTAAGCATGGCAACAGCATGCTGTTTGAATTCTGTGTTTGAAAAAGGGGCCGTTACTCTATTGTATAAACTATGATCGGGTTCTTTTACACCCACGCTAACAGCTGTAATTGAATCATTCACGTTCTCCATGTCCCAGTATAACAAATACTGTTTACCCTTGTAATAGAGTTTTTGTGTGAGTTGTGTGTATAAGGTACTGTCCAATGTTTTGGTAGCTACCATAGTACTTGCTTTATCCCAATTTGAGATACTGTAATATACCGTTCCGGTACTTGCTTTTTCCGAAAAATTATAGATATAATCAGCTTTCTTAAACCCTAGGTACCATATCATGATACAGACCATGATAAGGCTGGTTAACCCAATAATTTTCTTCATGATTTATCAGGTCTATTTTTCTACTACTACCTTTTGATTGTTTATTCCTTGCATCCGATTAATGACATGCTCTCCTACACTGATGCCCTGAACAAGCCCTTCTTCAATGGCCGCTGAATAGTGAATCCCTCCATACATGCGACTAACGGCCGCTTCTTCTGCTGCTTGATTGAATGAACTAAAGGATCTTACTGGTATTCCGAAAGGGAGTTCGGTATCATCCTCAAAGGCAAAATTATCACCAAATATAGAAGTTAATATTGTTGCTGATGCTCCTGAAACTACAGAATGACCACTAGAATATTCAGGGAAGGGTGGGGTTTGAAGGATGGGTTTCCAATTTTCATCTATATATCGATTGATGACGGTTTCTGGACGTATTAAATTACTTCTGTACTTCTCGTCCCAACAAGAAATGAAACCGTCAAATATACCAATGGCTGTCTTGGTGTAGGCAAACAGGGTTTTGCTGAAATCCGCATTATCTTTTCTAGATGCAATTTTAGCAATGCCAATCCAGTGGGCACCCGGGGATATTTTTTTTGTGGCAAACATTAGATGGCCTCTAGTTACTGAGACATAAGGATTACAATCCCAAAATTGTGCAATTTCAATACCTTCTGAGGAATCTCCCTCAGCAGTAATTCTGTTACTCTCATTGTATACTTCTATGACTTGTTTATAAAATTCACTATCCTTTTCCATTGAAAATTCTGGGGGTGGCAGCGGTCTATACTGGGAGGCTGAGTCGATGACAAGGGTTCGTATTTTATCCCAATGCGGTTCAAGGCCATCCATATATGAAGGAGGTGTAGGCTGCCAACGAGCAGGATCCTCTGAAATTACGGTAAATTTGGGCATGGTTCGAGTTTGTTTGTAGTTGTCTTTGTCCATCCAAGCCTTTATGTGATGAATAACTTTGTCAGCATATACCTTAGAGGCTTCAAACTCTCTTTCATTGATTTCTTTCCAACTGCTATAGAGGCTGTCCTGGAATTCTTCAATGCGATTTTCCGAAAAAATAAGACTTTTACTTAATTCATTATGCGTAATTATTGCTGCAACCTGATAATTGATTGCCTCAGGGTTTTCAGGTTCGGGTATTGGCTTTAAGTCCTTGACTTTCCCTACCATTGATTGGTAATTGGGATCTTCTAAGGCGATAATCTCATAGGCGGCAATATTGGGGTATACAAAGATTCTACTGGCTACAGGTGGTGAAAAAATATCATGAATCATGACTTCTACGACTTCATCTATGGAATGATGTAGATCTTCTGTGCTCACATCGATCGGTTTTTCTTTTTTCACGCAAGAGCTCACAACAATTGCAAGAATACTTAGGAGGGATAGTGTAATACGTCTCATCTTCTTATTTTTTTAACTTATAAAGTTCGGCTTCCTTATTGTTTATCGTAACGATCAGGTAGTTTTGATCATTGACTGTTATGGTGTTCAATTGTGTAACTGCTTTGCTCAACAGATTTAATCCGAGCGCAGGAGTTAAAACTATATTTGTGTTGTTATAAATCATTGCTCCTGAAAAGGAATCGAAACGTCCGTGATATGGTTTGACGCCAAAATAATTTCCAGCGGCCAAAACCTCTTCCTTACCATCGTTATCAAAATCATAATTTAAAAACGCAGTGATTGGAGCCATTTGCAACTGAATAGGAAAGGGGTTAAAAACAAATTTTCCATTTTTATTCTCTAGCCAACCGGACTCAAGGGTATGTACTTCCAATAGTTCAGCTTTTCTAAGTGACTCTGGAGTGAACACTTCTTCGATGGTTTTTCCTGCAAATGATTCATAAGTGGTGAATTTCTTACGCATTAGTCGTACCATCTGACTGGAAAGGATATCCAAACCTGCAAGTGTATAGTAAGAACCGTTTTTTTCGGTTGCGATAACGGTTTCAGTTGCACCGTCAGCATCGAAATCGGAATAATACATTTTCATAGGATATTGGCTTGAGGCTTTGAATTTTGTATTTGTTCCCCAATTTCCTAATAGATAATCTATATCACCATCATTATCTATATCAAATGGCGTAATACTTTGCCAAAGGCCATTGAGTTTTTCTTTTAGAGGCTGTATTTCTTCCAATACACCATTGTTGTTCTTGAAAAATTTCGGTGCCATCCATTCTCCTACCACAATCAGATCCTTGATGCCGTCATTGTCAAAGTCGTCCCAAACTGCATCTGTGACCATACCTGATTTTTGCAGTTGGTTATTTTCGAGTATACTGAAAGCGCCATTGGTATTCTCAAGTAAGTATGAATTAGGAATATTGCCAAAGTCGTTGTTTACGGCATTGCTACCTACAAATAGGTCAATGTCTCCATCGTTGTCAAAGTCATTTGACCTTACTATTGAAGCGTTTTCAAAATACTCAGGAAGTTCAACGCTACGCATCCCGTTTTCATTTTGTATGAAAAATGCATCGAGTAGGGGAGCCATTCTGTTGTAGTATTCACCACCGCCGGATCCCATGAAGATGTCATTTTTACCATCGTTATTGGCATCAAAAATTGCAGCAGTCACCACTTCTGTGTCCGTGTTTTTACTAACTTCAAGGTAGTCTGTGGCTATGAAAATGCTATCGGTTTGAATATAAATTTGGATTGGGTTCCCTTTGGAACTGCCAAAAAGGATGTCGTCTTTCCCATCATTGTTGAGATCACCCACGGTTGTAGCGGGACCGCGATCGGAAATTTGATATGGTATTAATTTCTGGCGGTTGAAATCAGTGAAATTATTTTCAGAGTGCACGAAATCTACTCCGATATTATCAGGAATCTTTTCGAATAATCTTTCCTTTTTTGTTTTCAGCAACTCGTAATCGAAGACTTTTCTTTCGGATTCAGGTTCTATAAGGAGGGTCTGGTTCGTCGCTACCTCGCGAAGTTTTTGAAAAGTATTGTCTGGCCATATGATCCAAAGTGAATCCACTGTACTCGCTTTTCCGTATCCAAAATGGAGTATAGGCTCGGAAGATGATTGAAAGCCCCGTACGGTATATAATTCTTTATATTGGACAACTCCATCAACATAGGAGAAAACCTTGGTGCCTATTCCGAAAGTGTTTTTTGTGCCTGTCTTAAATCGGAGTTTTAAGTAATTACGCTTATCGTTTATCTTATTAATGTATAGGCTTGCAGGCGAATTAATGTTGTTGGTGACAATATCAATATCCCCATCATTGTCCAGATCACCCATAGCCATAGCAGTAGTAACTAGGGTGTCATTTTTTATCCAAACTTTTGATCTATCGGCGAAAACCAAGGAATCAGATCCTTCGAAGATATAATTATGAACCTTTCCGCTGGGCATCATGTCCAATGCTCTTTTGTCAACCAATCTAGTATTGTCAAGTTTCTTCTTGATATTTTGACTCGATACAAATTTGATATAATCCAGATCATTTGGACGCCTTGGAATACCATTGGCGACAAACAAGTCCTGTTGGCCATCCTGATTGAAATCTTCAAACAAGGCCGACCAACTCCAATCGGTTGCAGCCACACCGCTTAATAGAGCTGTCTCTGTGTACCCTGCCTCTTGTTGGTTTATATGAAGCATATTGCGGGTGAATTGATAATGATAGCCCAATACCTGAGTTCTCATTTTAAGCATTTGTGGATTGTCGTCCCCTTCAGATGATTTTAAAACTCTTTCATCTTCAGGTAACATGTCCAATGAAAGTAGATCAGGAAAGCCATCGTGATTGATGTCTGCCACATCGTTCCCCATTGAGAAACGGCTGATGTGTCCAAAATTCTCCTTCAAGCGCTCACTAAATGTACCGTCTGTGTTGTTTATATAATAGTAGTCATCCTCATGAAAGTCGTTACCCACATAAATATCAGGCCAACCATCTTGATTAAAATCAGCTATAGCAAGACCCAATCCATAGCTATTCACACCGCTGAATATACCAGCTTGCTCACTGACATCTGTAAATACACTGCCATCATTGCGAAGTAATTTATCACCGGTTGGGTAGGATCTCTTGTAGCGAAGTTCTACACTCCCATAAGATTCCTGGGTGTGAACAGCGTGATTTAAGAGATAAATATCAAGGTCGCCGTCATTGTCATAATCCAAAAAGGCGGCTGTTGAACTGTAGGTGTCAAAATCTAATCCGTATGCTGCGGAACTTTCCGTAAAGGTATTGTCGCCATTGTTGATATAGAGTTCATTGTGTCCTTTGAAACCGTTAATCCCCACAACGGCACAAACATAAATATCTAGTAGCCCATCCCCATTAACATCTCCCATAATGGCTCCAGTATTCCAGGTACTGTTGCCTTGTATTCCTGCTGAGCCGGAAATATCTTCAAACTGAAGATTTCCTTTATTGAGGTACAGTTTGTTTTTTTCCTGATTTGATGTAAAGAAAATGTCAGCTAGACCATCGTTGTTGATATCACCAATAGCTACTCCACCACCATTGTAGAAGTAAAGGTAATCTAGGATATTCATCTGATCATTTTCGGTTAAGGTATTGATAAAATCGATTCCAGTATCCTGCGCAGATGGATTGCTAAATAGCTCTCCTTGATCGCTGCAGGCGAATAAGGTTATTAAAATCAAAAGATATGTTGTTGTTTTAATCATTGATTTTAAATAGTTTAGGGTTCTGATTGTTGATGGCCAGAATGAGGAATTGATTACCGGAACTATCATTTAGAAATTGGATTTTTTTCACCTCACCTTTGACGTGTAACCCTGAGGTGTTATAATCTTGCCATTCAAAGTTACCCGTTCCGTCTCCTAACAAAACACTACCGTAATTAGCATCAAGTCTTGAAAATTGTGGTTTAAAACCATAGGTGTTCCCAGCCATGATTAAATCCAAATGCCCATCATTATTAATGTCTTTACAACTGATACCACAAACACAAGAGAACTGTACGCGTTTATCGAGTTTTTTGACTTGAAAATCTCCAGCGCCCTTATTCCATGCGATGATCGATTCTGAAAGTGAAACTGTTTTTACTATAGATTGATTCATCTTTTGCTCCGAAAATAGCTCTTGTATGGATTTTCCGGAATACTGAGATGCTTTGATATTCTGTTTCTTTAAGGAGCTTAGTTGTGCCGTAAGTTCTGACTTCATGTGGATAGGCTTGTCCTTTCCTTCAATAGTTCTTGTGGTGATTTGCTCAATAGTTCCGTTGTCGTCAAAATCGTTAATATACATTTTCATTGGGGCTTCACTAGAAGGCTTGTAGGCAATATTACTTCCCATGTTTCCAAGGATAAGATCAATTTTCCCATCATTATCCAAATCTGCAGCTTCAATTGTATTCCACCATCCTCCATATTGATCAAGTGCGGTGGATTTATGGGAGAGTTGTCTGCCAGAATTTTCAAACACCATCGGAGCCATCCAATCCCCGACCAATACCAAACTTTTTTTAGTTCGGTCACCATCAAGGGCAACCCATATTGCATCTGTTACCATTCCGGCTTCTTTTAGATCATAGGCTATGCTTTCTGTTACGTTGATAAATGTTCCATCACCTTGATTTTCGAGAAGCAAATGTTTTGGGTTGATGCCATAAATACCCGGAACGCTTCTAGATCCGATGAACACATCGACATCGCCATCCCCATCAAAGTCGTAGGGAGCGATAACTGAAGTATTGTGATAGGTTGTTGGAAGCTCCTGACTACTTTTTGTAAAATTACCCTTGCCATCATTGATGTATAACCTGGTTCTATATTGTAATGCATTCACCTCTTCGTTTCCGCCCGAACCTACCATGAGATCCAAATGACCGTCGTCGTTGACGTCAAAAAATGAAGCGGCAGTGTCTTCCAATAAACGATCCTTTAAGAAATCCACTTGTTCAGTTTTTACAAAATCGCCATTTCCTTTATGCAGGTATAGTATCCCAGGCTGATTTTTGGCTCCTCCAATATAAATATCTTCATTACCATCCCCGTTTACATCCCCAACTGCCAAAGAAGGTCCCTCACGAGAAGTCATCTTAGAAATCATTCCTTCAAAGTCAAAATCTACAAATGTATTTTCCTTGTGAGCTTCGAAGTTGTTTGCCTCGGACTCTGTTAGCAAGGGCTTTAAAACACTTTGAATACTGTAATCATATTTTTCAGTAGCCTCTGCTTGACTCAATTGGAGCTGTTGGTTTGTGCTGATACTATCGAGTTTAACGGTGTAATCGTTTGGCCATACCACTCGGATGGAATCAATCACTGATGTACTACCAACTCCCAAGGTGACTGTATAATCCATGGACGACTGAAAGCCGCGATAGGGTATATGTTCATATAAAAGAGTCTGGTCGTCATAATACAAATTAACCGTGGTACCGATTGCAAAAGTGTTGGGTTTCTCACCAGTCAATTTTAGTTTGATATAATTATTCTCGGTTTGTTTTTCACTATTGTTTCTGTAAACAAAGCTTTGCATATTGACATTATTGACAATCAAGTCTAAATCTCCATCATTATCTAAATCTCCATAAGCTACTCCATTAGACATCCCTGGAGTGCTTAAGCCCCACTGAGCTGCTTTATTAGTGAAGGTAAGATCTTTGTTGTTTTTGAATGCATAATTAGGGATGGGGGTAGAAGGCATTTTTGTAAGGATGGAGTCAATGGCTTGTTTTTGCCCGGTTAATGCCATTCTCTGGATAATTTCATTGGCAAAAAAATCTACAAAATCAATATCTGTTAGGTCGTGATTAATACCATTTGCAACATAGATATCTCTATAACCATCGTTATCCATATCGAAGAGCACACCTCCCCAACTCCAGTCTGTCTTACCGACGCCACTGTAATAGGCAATTTCTGAAAAAGAACCGTTTCCGTTATTGAGTTGAAGTGTGTTTTGCATGAACTGTTGATAGAAGTCCTTGCTTTGTTTGAGTTTGAAAATATTATAACCCTCATAAATCGTTACAGTTTTTGCTCGTGTATCTCCCTCAGGAAGCATGTCGGTTATAAAAATATCCGTCAAGCCATCGTTGTTGATATCCGCCATATCCACACCCATCGATGATAAACTTAAATGGGAAGTCCAATTTTTAATTTCTTCACTAAAAGTGCCGTCTTGATTGTTGATATATAAATAGTCACGTTCATAGAAGTCGTTGGATACATAAATGTCAGGATAACCATCGTTGTTGATATCGCTTATCATAACCCCTAGACCAAAACCTATTAAACTACCATATATACCGGCCTGTTCACTGACGTCTGTAAATTTATTGCCGTCGTTTCTCAATAGCATATCTCCAACCCCTCTAAAAATATCCGGAATACCTTCCCAGTTTTGGGCTCTGACCTCCCGTTGACCTGCGTAACCGAGGCTACTTACAGGGATATTACTATTGTTCAAGATGTAGGCATCCAAATCTCCATCTTTATCATAATCAAAAAATACCGCATGAGTGGTAAATCCACTTTCTGCCAAATTGTATTCTTCGGCTTTTTCGGTAAAGGTTAAGTCGCCATTATTTATATACAGATCGTTGTTGTGGTTATTGCCTTCCATATTTCCAGCATTAGAAACATATATATCCAAAAGGCCATCGTTGTTGATGTCCACCATTGTCACACCAGTTGACCAGGGTTTGTCTCCACCTACGCCTGCTTTATCTGTGATGTCTTCAAATTTAAAATCACCCTTATTGAGATAAAGTCTGTTTTTTTCCATGTTGGCTGTCAGATAGATATCAGCAAGACCATCGTTGTTAATATCGCCTATGGCAACTCCACCGCCATTGTAGAAGTTTCTGTATTTGAAAATATTAAAGTCTTTTTGATTTTCGATCTTATTGATAAAATCAATACCGCTCTCCTGGGAAGAAACTAATGTAAAAAGCATCTCTTCTTGCTCTAGCCCATTTACTGTTGTCTGTTTTTTATCACAAGAAAACAGGAGGCATAAAAAACTAAGACTTAAGACTGTCTTTATCGAATGGGAGTATAGCGTTGTATTGTGCTTCATTATCGTGATTTTTTAAGAAAAACAGTTTTATTATTGTTGATAGTGATCATATAATTGACGGTATCTTGAATTCTTATGGTATTGATGTTTCTTGCAGGCCCCGGGATGTCAAAATTCTGTTCATGAATTACTTCAAAGAATCCCTTTTGATCATTGCGAAGGATCAGCCCATGAAGTGCATCAAGCCTTCCTAATTGGGTGCTGATCTCATAATTATTTCCAACCAGTAGTAGGTCGGCAAAACCATCCTGATCAAAGTCGTCTTTTTTAATATCAAAAACACTCGATGTCTGAGCCATAAAAGGAAGTGGATGTGGTGAGAAGTTATTAAATCCATCATTTTCAAAATAGACAGATGCTAAAACAAAGGTTTGTTTTTTATAAGCATTCTCTATCTTTTCCTTGT
This sequence comes from Galbibacter sp., assembly GCF_048266365.1. Lineage (NCBI taxonomy): Bacteria > Pseudomonadati > Bacteroidota > Flavobacteriia > Flavobacteriales > Flavobacteriaceae > Galbibacter > Galbibacter sp. The sequence continues at coordinate 124,858 of NZ_JBLWZP010000009.1, forward strand.
CAAAAAGTTCATCAAAGCCGGCATTGGCAAAATCACTATAAGAAAGAAATTTCTTGTTCAGCATTGGAATTTGCTTGACAAGTTCACTTTTTGAAGAAAAGGTAGTTTCTGTATCCTGATAAAAATAGGTGATAACAGGCTCCTCCTGTCCATTGTCATCAAAATCGTTTCTATATAGCGTAATAGGCTGTGTTTCTGAGGCTTTTAACCGGGTGTTCAATCCCCAATTTCCAGCGATGATATCCATGTCACCGTCCTTGTCAAAATCCCCTACTTCTAGTGAATTCCACCAGCCATTAGTTTTAGATAAGTTGCTGTTGAGTGGTTTTAGACTCTTTCCATCATTAATGAAGATTGAAATAGGCATCCAATGTCCCGCTACTACAGCGTCCATGTATGTGTCATTGTTAAGATCTATCCACTTGAGATCTTGTACTAAGCCGATGTTTTGAAACTCTGGCGCATAGGTTTCGGTAATATCCTCAAAGACACCTTGTCCGTTATTTTGAAAGATATATTGTTTTGGGGTTTTACCAAATTCCCTCGGGATCCCATTGGAAGTAATGCATAAATCAAGATCCCCATCATTATCAATATCAACCGCAGTTACTGTTGAAGCATGGATAAATACGTCCTTGAACGCAATACTGTCTCGGACCATTTTTCCATCAAGATTGATGTACAGCCTTGGAGATAGTGGTTCTCCTGTAATGAATTCGTTTCCTGCGCTGACCACAATTAAATCTTGATCACCGTCTGCGTCAGCATCAAAAAAGAGATTGTCCACGTCTTCGCTTATGGCGTCTTTGTCAAAGAGATCTTTTTGAGTGGATTGAAATGTTCCATCAGCTTGTTGAAGAAATAATTCCGATGCTTGTGCTTTGGCGCCACCAATAAAGAAGTCTTCCAGGCCATCATTATTTACATCAGCCACTGTAGTTTTTGGACCTTGATTGGTGTTTGCAAAAGGAATTAGCGGATCTCTGTTGAATTCAATTGAGGTATGATCTTTATGCAGAAAATCAACTGGAGATTTTCTGTTTTTTAATAATCCCGAAATTTCATTAGGGCGGATATTCTCGTATTTGGAAAGTGCCTTTTTATAATCGACAACCAGGGTAGTGTCGATTGGTTGATGGTATATTTTTTCAAACCTTCTATCTGGCCAAATTATATGTACCGAATCTATGGTTGTGCTTTTTCCGATTCCAAAATGAAGTTCGGGAGTTACCGCAGACATAAAGCCCCGGCTAGTGTAATTTTCGCTACTAATGGATTTGTCGCCCGTATAGACAGTGGCTTTAGCCCCAATGGCAAAACGGTTCTGCTCACTCCCCTTGAATTTTATTTTTAGATAATGATGGTCAGGCAGCATTTGATCAGTATTGTTTTTTATAATCATCGCAGGTTCATTTACATTATTGACGACAAGGTCCAAATCACCGTCATTGTCTAAATCTACATACACACTTCCATTACTATAGGATGGGATTTTTGAAAACCACTCTTCCGTCATATCAGTAAAGCTGTTATCTCCGTTATTTTGAAATAGATAGTTTGGGATATGTTTTGTCGGAATCTTGTCAATGAAAGCCATATCTTGGGGACCCATACCTTTTTTTAACCGACTTTGAATATGTTCATTTGCGATAAAACTGATAAAATCCATGTCATTAGTCGCACCTATGATACCATTTGAGATAAACACATCCTTAAAACCATCATTGTTTAGGTCAGCCAATAAAGGTGCCCATGACCATTCGGTTGATGCGATGCCGCTTAAAAATGCGGTTTCGTGAAAATACTGCCCGCCGTTGTTGATATGCAAAGTGTTTTGCATGAATTGTGGAGCGTAACCATTTTTTAAATAACTGCTATAGATTTGATAGTTGTATTCCGTCCCCGAAGTTTTGTAACTCTTTAAATCTTGGGGAAGCATATCTGCAGAAACGATATCAGTGTAACCGTCATTGTTAATATCTGCAATATCATTGCCCATGGAAAAATGGGTAGTGTGCCCAAATTTTGTTTCGTTGTTGGCTATAACCTCTTTAAATGTTCCGTCTTTTTGATTGGTATAGAGGTAATCGTTTTCAAAGAAATCATTACCAATGTAGATATCCGGATAGCCGTCGTTGTTAAGATCAGATATTGAAACACCAAGTCCGTAACCAATTCCTCCTTGGTGAATACCCGATTCTTGAGAAACATCAATGAAAATTCCGTTGTCATTTCTAAGGAGCATATCGCCTGCTAAGGAATCGATTTCATACCTTTTCTTTCCACTGCCGTAATTACGATTAGGGTATAAGGAGTGGTTTAGTAGGTACATGTCCAAATCTCCGTCAAGGTCATAATCGAAAAAAGTAGCTTGTGTGGCGTAGGAGTGTATGTTGAGTTTATATTTTTCTGATTCCTCTACAAATCGAGGGATGCCCTCACTGTTGGGGCCTTGGTTTATATACAACAGGTTATGTGACTTGATTTCCGATAGGTTACCGACCCTACAAACGTAAATATCCATCCAACCATCATTATTAATATCTACAACGGTCACCCCGGTAGTCCAGTTTTCTGCATTGGATATGCCTGCTTTATCTGTAATATCTATAAACTGAAAATCCCCTTGGTTAAGATAGAGCTTGTCGGAAGATTGATTAGCGGTAAAGTAGAGATCCATCAAACCATCATTGTTGAAATCAATCGCAGCAACACCCGCCCCATTATAATAATAGAGATAGTTAAGGATGTTTAGATCTGGAGTATTGGTAAGTTTATTTGTGAAATCCATTCCTGTTTCACTTCTATCTAAAAGCGTGAAAAGTCGTTCCTCTGATGTGTTGCAAGAGAGTAGGAGTAAAAGGGACAGAAGTACTAATTTTACGGAATGATCTATAACCATCAAAGGAAATGTAAATTACGTTGTAATTATCTAAACAAATTCGTTTCTTGCTTTGTCTACCAAAAAAAGCCAACTTGAGAAGTCAGCTATTCTGGATAATTGTATAAAGAAATATTTTGAACTATTTGAACACTACTAAAGTAACCAATAATGCTACTTGTTTAGGTTAAGGAGAGTTCAAAAAGATTAATGAAAAGTTAATTGTATTAATGAAAGTTAAATTTAAAATCTGGAATGCAATTATTTAGTTACTTGTTGTGATGTTAAATCTTAAAAAAGGATATATAGTTGTTTTTATAATATCAGTCATCGGATTGGCTTTTATTCAATATCAATATTTAAGAATAGGGCTTAATCTTGCCAAGCTCCAATTCAATACCAAAACAGGACAAGCTTTACAAACCATCAAGACCGATTTAGGTACCAAGAACGAACTTACTTTCTTGATGGCACAGGCTATAAATAAGGATGATTCTCATTTTAATTTGAGCCTGGATAGTATTCAAGATGCTACACGCTATTTTTTAAATGACTTTTTAGTGGACCGGTTTTTACAGCAAGGGATAAAAACTGACTTTGTCTATCGTTTGCATTCTGAGGATAGTACCATTTTTTTATCTCCCGGCTATAAACAACTGGAGGAAGAGGAATTGAAATTTCCGATGCTACTCAATGGGTATTTGCCGGAGACGGTTCATAAGAGGTTGGTACTTGATATTCAATTTGAAGATCTAAGTAAATATTTTTTATCGCAACTCAATGGGCTGACCATACCAAGTTTACTATTTATAGTGGCTATTATCATTGTAGTTATTTGGGTGATACGCTCGATGTATTGGCAAAAGAATGTGATCACCACAACCAATGACTTTATCAATAATCTCACTCACGAACTGAAGACACCGGTTTTTTCAATAGGTTTAGCTACCAAATTACTGGAAGAAAAGGCAGGGGAGGACCAACAGAAGTTGATTGGGATGATTAGGGACCAAAACGAGAAATTGAAAACGCACATCGATAAGGTTCTGGAATTGTCAGGCATGGAAACTAATAAAAAGATACTAAAATTGAGTCCGGGTGATTTCTATCCCCCGCTGGAGAAGTTGGCGAACACTTTTGCAGCCTTTGCAATTTTGGAAGATATTGAATTTAAGTACAGCCTCGAGGACACTCGTTATTGGCTGAATTGCGAAGATAGCCATCTTTCAAATGCGGTAGGGAATCTATTAGATAATGCAAAGAAGTATTCATCAAAGCATCAAGTGATCCAATTGAAGGCCTACACACAAGAAAAATTCTTGTATATTGTTGTGGAGGATAATGGAATAGGCATCGCGAAAAATGAACTAAAAAACATCTTCAAGAAATTCCACAGGATTCCATCCGGTGACTTGCAAAATGTAAGAGGGTATGGGCTAGGCTTAAGTTATGTGAAACAGGTGATCAAATTGCACAAAGGGAATGTTTCAGTAGACAGTCAGCTTGGAGAAGGAACTATAGTAACCATAAAATTACCACTGCTTAAAAATGGAAAATAATAGAATATTATTGGTGGAAGACGATAATTCACTTGGTTATTTATTAAGTGAATACCTGAGTATGAAAAACTTTCAATTGGAGTGGGTGACCAATGGTGCAGAAGCTTTAGGTATACTAAATCAGAAGGCCTTTGATTTAATTATCATGGATGTTATGATGCCTGAAATGAATGGCTTTACACTAGCCTCAAAAGTTAAGGATGAATTTCCTTCGATCCCCTTTATTTTTTTAACGGCTCGTTCTTTAAAGATCGATGTGCTCAAAGGCTTTTCACTTGGGGCAGTAGATTATTTAAAAAAGCCAATTGAGGAGGAGGAATTAGTGGTTAGAATTGAAGCCTTATTGTCGCGATTACATCAGGGAGACAAAGAAAACGTTCAAGGACCCCATCAAATAGGGGCCTATCTTTTCAATAGTAAAAACCAACACCTTCAATACGGAGATACTATGATTACCCTTACTTCTAGAGAAAGTGAGCTGCTTCTATTTTTATGGAGAAATAAAAATCAACTTTCCTTACACAAGGACATACTGATAAAGATCTGGGGGAAGAATGATTATTTTAATCGCAAAAGCCTAAATGTCTTTATTTCTCACCTTCGGAAATATCTCAAACACGATCCGAGTATATCTATCGAAAATGTACACAATAAAGGATTTATACTGAAACTGCAAGAATAAAAAAACCTGCCGAATTACTAGATTCCGACAGGTTTGTTTATATGATAGACTATTACAGGTGTTTAGTAGCCTTCGTTTTGTGTTAAATTTGGATTGGTAATAATCGCTGTTGCCGGGATTGGGAAAAGAACTCTAAATGCTTCAGTACTTTCTTTATGAGCCCATGGTTCAGTGAATTTTCCGAAACGAATTAAGTCACTTCTTCTCCAGTATTCGCCATAGAGCTCTCTACCTCTTTCATCCAACAAACCCTGCTCTGTTAATGATCCAAGTGGTGTTGCTTCTCGAAGAACTCGCAACTCATTTACTAGTGCAAGTGGATCTTCAGATGAACTTCCCCCGCGCATAATAGCTTCTGCCTTCATTAAATGAGCATCCGCATAACGGAAAAGTACCATGTGGGTAGCAAAGGATCCATTTGCAGGAGAATATTTTAACAACCTAATTCCGGAAGTTTCATTATTACCCAAAAGGCCCGGTAATTCTTTAGTGTACGATAGATTATTACCGGTACGATCCTTTAAGATTTCTCCGTTGGGCCCATATTGCTGACCAATTAAAAAGCCAAATCCAATATTTGAGCCATCTTTAATGCCGTCATTATCAGTATCATCTGATCCGTCAGCTTCTACTGCCGGTGTTCCGGAAAGCGGAACATAACCTCTTCGTTCTTCTTGTCCGGATCCCGGGGTGTTTACCATAGGATCACCTTCGAATAGATCATAAAACTCTGCGAGTGTTGTGAATCCGTTCCATCCACCACCTGTGTTATCCGGTGCTCCTTGGTTGTAATGTAATCCATCCCATATCCTCGAACCAACATCAGAAGTGGTATAGAAGATGGTTTCAGTATCGACTTGATCGGTAAACAATTCAAAATATCCCGGTTGAAGATCGAAACCATCGCCTTGTATTGCATCTACAAGGTCTACTACTTGAGTCATATCAGCTGGATCAGGAGTTGCTGCACCAGTGTAGATGTGTTTGTTAAGAAGTAACTTTGCTAATAAATAACGTGCCGACGCTTGTGAGGCTCTTACAGTTCCTTCTCCTGGTCCTGTGGCAGGAAGATCCGTAATAGCTTCGTTTAAATCATTAATGGTAAAGTCTACTGCTTCAGTCCGTGTCATTACAGTAGGGGCCACATCAGGAGTATCGTCCGGGTTTCTGAAAGGCACCTGTCCAAAGAGATCGATAATCCAAAGCATACTATAAGCCCTGATAAATTTTGCTTCTGCCGCTTGCAGAGTTGATGGATTACTCCTTTGGTCAATAATAGCAGTGGCATTATATACATTTGAATTTAATTCATTCCAAGTGTTTTTTATCAAGTTATGTGTTGTACTCCAGGTATGACTGTGAAGGGTCCTCCAAACTCCGTTGTCTCCCCAATCGGTTCCTCTTGTTGGTACTACAAATTCATCAGAAGAGACCTCAGTGATACCATAAAGATTTTCCTGTGTTTGCACCTGTCCCCTTACACTGTTGTATAGATTCTCAAGACTTGAAGTCGGTTCAATACCAGTAAACTCCCCAGTTAAATTCTGGAAACGGGAATCTGTTTGCTCAATTTCCAGGTCCGTACAACCTGTAAAACCCAGAAATAATGCAGTTATTATAAGTATGTATATTTTAGATGTTTTCATGTTGTCGTATTAAAATGATGCATTAATTCCAAAAGTGATTGTCCTTGGTCTCGGGAAACTAGTGTAATCAATCCCAAGTGAAGGAATGTCGTTCAGTGGCTTTGGAGTGTTCACCTCCGGATCCAAACCTGAGTAATTTGTGATTAGGAAAAGGTTTTGTCCGGTAAGCGAAAACCTCAAGTTGTCCAGAAACCAATCCTCATCTACAGGGAAGTCATATCCAATAGAAGCATTTTGTAACCTTACAAAATCTCCTTTTTCCAGGAATCTGGTAGAAACGTCAGGCGCATTGGCTGGCGATTCCCCATTAGTTAACACATCCTCAGTAACATTTTTACCGCCGTTGATTATTCCAGCGGTAAAGAATGCGTTGGTATTGTTGTTATAAATATACTGACCGAATTGTCCAGCAAAGAACATGTTGAAATCCCAATTTTTATAGGATAAACTTGTCGAAAGACCTGATGTTACTTTTGGTAAAGCACTTTTATCTACAAATTCTTGTACGTCCCCATTAGGATATACAGAGATCCCGTTTTCATCATAGCCGGCAAACTCTCTTAAATAGTAAGAGAATAATGGTTGACCACCAGTTAATAGTTGAGCATAGGCTCCAGTGAGTCCATTACCACTAATAGCACCAGTTTGAATCTGTCCATTGAAGTTCTTAACCATATTATCATTATAGGAAATATTAAAGCCTACATTCCAGGTGAGATCCTCAGTTTGAATAAAATCATAGTTTATAGAGAATTCAATTCCTTTATTAATGACATCCGCATCAACATTTTCAAAAACAAATGGTTGAGGTGAAGGCTGAGCGATTTCTTTCTTTAATAATAATCCGGTTGTTGTTTTATGGTATACATCAATACTACCGCTCAAACGCTCATCGAAGAATCCATAATCAAATCCGATATTTGCCTGTGCCGTTTCTTCCCATTTAAGACTGTTGTCTGCGTAGGATACAAACTCTGTTCCAGGAGCATTAATATCGCCTGCGTTACTGATTCCTATTCCTTGGAAACGTTGTCTGTAAGTGAAGTTGCCATAACCAAGTCCTTCTTGGTTCCCTGTTATACCATAGCCTAATCTTATCTTTAAGGTAGAAACGGCTTCTCCGATGAAATCTTCCTGATCTATTCGCCATGCCAGCGCTCCGGAAGGGAAATAACCGTAGCTGTTATCTGGCCCAAATCGAGAAGAACCATCCGCCCTAAGAGTAACTGTTAACATATACCTTTCCAAGAGGGTGTAATTGATCCTTCCAAAATAGGATTGTAACTCATCTGTGTAATTGTATGTATCGGCAGCAACTGCTGTCAGCGGCACGCCACTCGGAGTACTTAGCATTTCATTTTGTGAAATTTCCGGAAATAAACGATTAACAAACAATCCATCCGGATCGTAACCGTACTGTTGATATGACCCGGAAATACTATTTTCGATGATCTTTGCAGCATTTTTAAGCTCGTCATACATATCAAGCATATTAGCTGTGGTATATCCAAATCCTTGAACAGATTTTCCGGCATTTTTGAAACTTTGATACGAATACCCCACCAATACATCAATTTTAGAATTTCCAAATTCCTTTTTGTAGTCAAGGGTAACATCAAATAATTCATTTTTGATATAATTATCAGCAAAGTAACCTCTACCATTTCCCGGAGCTCCATTGGTCAGTCCCGTAATGTCGGAAGATAAGGCCTGTTCCTTTTCTCCGAGGGATTGATCGAAACCTAAATTTACTTTAGCTTTTAAACCATCTATAATTTCGTATTCTGCTGAAATGTTAGCTAAATAACGTTTGGTGTGGGTGTTGTCCCTGTAGTTATGAAGTAATTGGGTCGGAATGAGTTCGTTCCCACCAGTGGAGAAATTAACATCATTTGGCCAAGTTGGGTTCGCAAAATAAGTAGCACCTAATAAGTCTCCGGTGGAACCCGCAGTATTGGTGATCATAGGAGCTTCATCATTTAACTTTGAAATCGTTCCGTTGAAATCAATTTTCAATTTATCACTAAAAAAACGCTGAGAAGCATTGATTCTTGCAGTAATTCTTTCCTGAGAGGAGTTTTGTACAATACCTTGTTGATCCCCATATCCAAAGGATGCTCTTATAAAGCCGGAGCCATAATTATTGGTGTATGCCAGGTTGTGATTGTTTGAAAAGGAAGTTCTCAGAACTACATCTTGCCAATCTGTATTATAACCATAGTCTAAGGCGTTTCTATCCCCGCCGTACTGATCGATGGCATCTAAAAAGGCATCTCTACCTAATAAATCATATCGTTCTGCGACCAAAGATACACTGGTACTGGTGTTGATTTCAAATTTCCCACCTTGTCCGGATTTCCCGCTTTTAGTAGTGATAATTACTACTCCATTTGCGGCACGTGACCCGTAGATGGCTGTGGCGGAGGCATCTTTTAGGATACTTATACTTGCGATATCATTTGGGTTTAAGAAACTTAAAGGGTTTTTGGCAGAACTTGTACCCGCTCCCAAGTCAATACCTCCGGAAGCTGTTTCGCCTCCAGATAATGGTACTCCGTCAACTACGAATAAAGGGTTGTTATTGGATCGCACTGAGGCCGTACCACGAATTCTTACCTGCACTCCTGCGCCAGGCTCACCACTGGTCTGGGTAATTTGTACCCCAGCGGTTTTACCCTGTATCAATTGTTCAGGTGAAGCAATAACACCTTGGTTAAAGTCTTCGGCGCTTACAACTTCCACCGCGCCTGTTGCATCTTCTTTGGTAGTCGTTCCATAACCAATGACAACTACTTCACTTAATGCCTCTGCATCAAGCTGGAGGGTTACATTAATAGTAGTACGCCCGTTTATGGTGATTTCTTGGGTGGTAAACCCAAGGTAACTAAATACCAGGACGGCTTGTGCATCTACATCATTCAAGGTGTAGTTTCCGTCAAAATCAGTTTGTGTTCCATGAGTTGTTCCTTTTACAAGGACACTGGCCCCGGGTAATGGACCGTTTTGGTCAGATACCGTTCCACTGACAGTCTGCGCCTGAACCATGCTAAAGCACAACAGTGCTCCCACAAAGGCCAGGCCTTTCAGTAAATTGTTCTTCATACAATTAGTTTTTATCGTTCAAATAACTAGTTAATGAACATTTCCTTTTTTGATAACCGCATCACTGGTATGAATCAAATGCTAGAAATGCCAATTGTTAAATTTATGCTAATTAATGTAGATAAACAAATTTAACACCTCTATTATTAGCTAAGTACTAAAAATAAAGTTAAAAAATAATAGTTATATTAACTTTTAATGTTTTAAGGAAGTGTCCGGAATTAACGAACTTTGAGTAGAAGCTATAACCACAGAAACTTTTGCTCTGATCATGCACCTGAAAGGAGTAGGGTAATGTGGTGTTAATACACTGTGTAAAATAGAGGTTGAAGGTGCAATCGAGTTAATTTTAACTAAAAATTGCGAAATTCTCCATCTATTAATATATGATTTAGAGGGAGTCGTTCACTAGCATATAATTGCAAAACTTCTTTAGTAGACCATTTCAGTGTAGGGAATAATCGTAGAATACCCGCGATTCTGAAAGTAGGCCTCCACATAGTCCTTCTCTCCGGTAGCCAAAATAAAATCTCCTCCCCACGCGCCTAGGCTCTTAATTGCACATTTAAAATCAGAAAATAGTACTTGCTTTACAGATTCTAACTGTACGGCTGAAGCTATATAATTTTCATGTTGCTCTATTAAAGCCTCAAATTGTTCTAAGGACGCCGCCTGGAGAAATGCTGTGGTAAGTTGGCTTATTTTTTCAACTAAAGTGTTGTCGTTTTTACGGAGCGATTTATAGCGTTTTATACCTTCTCTAGAGTTTTGTTTTTTGTTGAGATGGATGAAGAATAATGACTTGTGAAATATTGGATTAAAGTCCATTTGTTGTACCCGCGGTTGATTGCCTTGAAGTTGATAGGTTAGGGGGTGTTTGGCTAAGGCACAGGCGATATCGTAGCCACTACCCGTAAAGCCGTTCCACAACAGGGTATATGGATTAACTTCTGCCCATTGCGCAATATTAGCAATTAGTGTCGAAGAGCTGCCAAGTCCCCAATCAGTTGGGAAATCCAATCTCGTTTCTACAGTATAGCCTTGATGACCATTTAGGAAATTAGGGTTCAACTTTTGGGCTTCCACTAAAATTTTTGACAAGGTTTGTGCCTTTTCTATATCTTTAACTTGAGAATTTTCAATCTCTTTCGGTATAATTGAAGTGGGATTTGTGATATCGAGTAATGCTTCAAACCAAATTTCACCGGTGTTTTTGTATGCAATCCAGTTCATTTGGCCTTCAGGTCCAGTTTCGATACTCAAACTTTGACCGTACTTGGAGGGTACTGCCAATGCTAGTGCACCGTCCAATACCACATATTCACCGGTAATTAATAATTTGCCATTACTTCGGTACTTGAGCATCGTCTTTTTCTTTTAAGGCATTAAATTCAGCGATAACTTCTTTATGAGAAATGGTTTTATTCTTAAAATGCGATGTGAAATACGCTTTTTGCTTTGGTGTGGCACCCAGGTGATTTAAGATGTTGAGCAAATGCATTTTCATATGACCTTTTTGTATACCCTCGGTTGTTAGAGAACGTAGGGCGGCAAAATTTTGAGCCAAACCTGCAGTAGCGACAATTTCCATTAATTCTTCAGCACTGGGGTGTTCTAAAATTTCTAAGGATAATTTAACTAGGGGGTGAAGGCTGGTGAGTCCGCCAACTGTTCCTAGGGCAAGAGGTATTTCTAGGCTAAAGGTGAATACATCATCCACAATGCTTGCCTGAGAAAGACTTCTATACCTTCCGTCTTTTGCAGCATAGGCATGAGCTCCAGCCTCTATAGCTCTAAAATCATTCCCGGTAGCCAACACAACAGCGTCGATACCATTCATAATTCCTTTATTGTGGGTAACCGCTCTGTGGGGTTCTATATTGGCGATTTCAACGGCGCGAACAAATTTATGTGCGAAATCTAAAGGATCCATGTTTTTGTCAGTTCGGAGCTCTTCGATTTTACAGCTCACAGATGCGCGAACCTTACAATTAGGAACGTAATTGGAAAGAATACTCATCACAATTTGGATGTCCTTCTCCCGTGGAGTAAACAAATCGGAACTTTTGAGTTCAAACTCAAATGCTTTTGCAATAGTTTCCAAGCAGGAATTGATGAAATTTGCACCCATGGCATCTCGAGTTTCAAAGGTGCAATGCAATTGATAGTAGTGCTGTAGATCCTCAGTTTTGTCTCTAAGGGTGATGGCGGTAATTCCACCATTGCGTTTTCTCATGTTTTCGGTGAGCTCAAAAGTGGCATCAAAGAGTTTTGGTTGAACCTGGCTAAAAAACTCCCTCAACTTATCTACATCGCCTGCATAGATGAAATGAACTTGACCTACTTTTTCAGTGCCGAGGACTTCGGCTTTAAATCCACCGCGTTTTTGCCAAAATTTAGCAGCATTTCCTGCGGCAGCAACTACAGAACTTTCCTCAATAGCCATGGGGATGGTGCGATATTTTCCATTGATAAGAAAGTTAGGAGCAATTCCTAGTGGTAGGTAAAAGTTGGAAATGGTGTTTTCAATAAACTCATCGTGTAAACGTTGAAGTTTAATGTCACTATTCCAATATTGTTTGAGAATCTCAATCCCAGTCTCCTTGTTTTTAAAGTGATGAGATGCCAGCCAAGCTATCTTCTCCTGTTTTGTGAGTTTAGAAAATCCGTTCACCGATGTTGCCATGTACTTCTATGCTATATTAAATGGCAAAGATAAGGATTATCACTTTTAGACGGATTGATATTTTCTTCTACTCTTTGTAAACAGGCCTTTTATTATGACTTTAGTTGGTTTATTTAGGCCTTAGTAAACCTAAGGTTTAACTAAAAAAATTACACTATTTGTGAAATTATTAGTAAACTTGACGGTTTTTTAATCCATACATAACAATTTAATGAGAAGAAAATATACGCTGATCCTACTTTTTGTTGGACTGATTAATTTTGCGACGGCTCAAAATCAACAACTTACATTAGAGGAAATCTTGGGGGGTGCCTTCCGAACTGAAGGAATGGATGCATTACACTCTATGCGCAACGGACAGCAATATACTGTGTTGAACCGTGATAAGGCTACAAAAAGTGTTACAGTCGACAAATACGACTACGAAACTCTTGAAAAAGTTGGGACCATTGTTTCATCTGCCGATTTGGACGGGATCGATTATTTCTCTTCTTATACTTTTAGTGAAGACGAGTCCAAACTTATTTTAGCGACTGAAGTTGAATCTATCTACAGAAGATCAAGATTGGGGAAATATTATACCTATGATATCAAGTCAAAGCAATTGGATTTGATCTCTGAGAACAAAATTCAAGAACCTACTTTTTCACCAGATGCAACAAAGGTGGCTTATGTTTTTGAAAACAACATCTACATAAAAGACCTTAGCAATGGTGAAGTTACTCAAGTTACCACTGACGGTGAAAAGAACAAGATCATCAACGGTGTTACAGATTGGGTATATGAGGAAGAATTTTCTTTTGTTAGAGCCTTTGATTGGAACAAGTCAAGTGAGTATCTTGCCTATATTAGATTTGATGAGACTGAGGTGCCTGAGTTCTCTATGGATGTGTACGGGGAAACACTTTATCCTACACAACATGTGTTCAAGTATCCTAAGGCCGGAGAGAAAAATTCTGAGGTTAGCTTACATACCTACAATTTAAATACTTCAAAAACACAGACTGTAGATTTAGGGGAAGCCTATTACATTCCGAGAATTGACTGGACTGAAGATAAAGACATTTTGAGTGTTCAGGTGATTAACCGTCACCAAAACGATTTGAAATTATTCTTCCATAATATTGATGGGCAAACAGATTTGGTACTCAATGAAACAGACAAGGCCTATGTGGACATCACAAGTAACCTTACGTTCCTGGCAGATAACAGTTTTATTTGGACCAGCGAAAAAGATGGATTTATCCATATCTATCACTACGCTAAAAACGGTAAGCTGATCAACCAAGTCACCAAAGGACCATGGGAAGTAACCAGTTATTATGGCTACGACAAAAAAACCAACAGAGTATTTTATCAATCTGTTGAAAATGGAAGTATCAATCGTGATGTGTACTCCATTAAATTAAGCGGAAAAGGCAAAAAACATCTTTCCCAGGCAGAAGGAACAAATCGAGCAACCTTTAGTGCTGACTTTAGTTACTTTATAAATTCGTACTCAAGTGCGACAACGCCACCGAGATATACCTTGAATAGTAGTAAGGACGGAAAGCTAATTAAGGAGATCGTCAATAATGATGACTTATTAAAAAAATTGGCAAATTATGAATTGTCACCAAAAGAGTTTTCTACCATTGAGGTCAACGGAAACTCTCTTAATATGTGGATGATCAAGCCTACAGATTTCGATCCTAGTAAAGAGTATCCACTTTTTATGTCACAATACTCCGGCCCCGGATCACAATCCGTGTCCAACTCTTGGATGGGGTCCAATGATTATTGGTATGAGATGTTGGCGGAGAAAGGATACGTTGTTGTTTGTGTTGATGGTAGAGGTACTGGATTTAAAGGTGCGGACTTTAAAAAAGTTACCTATAAAGAATTGGGTAAATACGAGGTAGAAGATCAAATATCTGCTGCTGCACAATTGGCTCAACTTCCATTTATAGATGAGAATAGAGTCGGAATCTGGGGGTGGAGCTACGGTGGCTTTATGAGTACTAACTGTATTTTAAAAGGAAATGATGTCTTTAGTTTGGCAATCGCTGTTGCGCCTGTAACAAGCTGGCGTTTCTACGATACTGTATATACGGAGCGATACATGCAAACACCACAGGAAAACGCCAGTGGTTATGATGACAATTCCCCACTAAATTACCCTGAGCTACTCAAAGGAGATTACCTATTGGTTCATGGTACTGCAGATGACAATGTTCATGTTCAAAATACGATGAGAATGGCATCGGCTTTGATTCAGGCAAATAAGCAATTCGATTGGGCGATTTACCCAGATAAAAATCATGGAATTTACGGCGGCAATACTCGCTTACAGCTATATACCAAGATGACTATTTTCCTTGATGAAAATCTTGGTAATAGCGAAAAACATATCCAGCCTACCACAAACAATAACTAATACTTAAAACTCTAGTTTAATGGCAGTAATTGCAGATAGTCCTGAAAAGGAAGAACTCTTTGGGCATCCCAAGGGATTGTACATTCTTTTCTTCACCGAATTATGGGAGCGCTTTTCTTATTATGGAATGCGCGCACTCTTCACACTTTTTTTAGTTGCGGAAACCACCTCAGATAATGCTGGGTTCGGTTGGAGTAATGACGATGCCTTAGCCTTATATGGTTGGTATACAATGTTAGTATATGTATCTTCTATACCAGGAGGATGGATAGCAGATAGATTTTTAGGCCAAAAGAAAACAGTGATGCTCGGTGGACTGTTACTTTGTATTGGGCATACCGTATTGGCACTGAACTCAGAAGTTTCATTCTATATTGGATGTCTGTTTATCATACTGGGTGTTGGTGGATTAAAACCAAACATCTCCTCAATGGTAGGTGGGTTGTACAAAGCAAAAGATGAGCGTAGAGACTTAGGATTTTATATCTTCTATATGGGGATCAATATTGGAGGGTTTATAGCTCCTATTGTTTGTGGATACATTGGAGAGAAAATTAACTGGCATTACGGGTTTGGTCTTGCGGCTATCGGAATGTTTGTGGGTCAAATGGTTTACATTTGGGGACAAAAATATCTAAAGGATGTGGGTAATCTCATTTCTAAAGACAATGAAAAAGATAGAGAAATTCTCAATCGCCCGTTAACTAAAATTGAAAAGGATAGGGTTAAAGTATTACTGATCTCCTTTGTTCTAATTATTTTGTTTTGGGCTGCTTTTGAACAGGCAGGTGGTCTTATGAACCTTTACGCGGCACAGAAAACCGATCGAGACTTCTTTGGATTGTTTACAATTCCGGCTTCAGTGTTTCAATCTGTAAACTCCTTTTTCATTATAATCCTTGCCACTGCAGTTGGAGCTTTTTGGCTACGATGGCGAAAAAAAGGAAATGAAGCTTCTTCTTTATTTAAAATTGCAATCGGGATCATCATAATGGCTCTAGGATTTGGGTTTATGAGTGCTGCAGCTGCAGAGTCAGAAGCAGGTGGATCCTCAGCGATGTACTGGTTGATCTTGGCTTATTTATTCCATACTATCGGAGAGCTTTGTTCTTCTCCTGTTTCCTTATCGTTTATTACGAAACTGGCGCCTCTTAAATATGCATCCATTATTATGGGATTGTATTGGGCAGCCACTGGTCTTGGTAATAAAATTGCCGGACTCATTGGTCAAAGTGCTCAAAATCTTGGAGAGTTCGAGATTTTTACGGGTATCGCAGTCATTTGGACTCTTATCGGAATCTTGGTGATTCTATTATTGAAACCGCTAAAAAGATTAACCCATGGGGCTGAAGATGATGAAGGGAAAATGGATGATTTAGATGCTGATACTCTTGAGCCTGCAACCAGCAGAAGCTAAGATTTCAGTTCGTTAGGTATTAAATAGAAAAGAGTGTTGCTCATTATACAAAATTCTTGTTTTAATTAAACTTTTGGTATTATGGATTTAACTTTATGGATCTTAGCGATCGGTTGGGTGTTTGTGCTCCTATGGGTTCCCTTTATAATTTACACCAATAGAAAAACACATCCTAAAGCGCTATTTATTTTGTTCTTTGCCGAAATGTGGGAGCGTTTCTCCTACTACGGAATGCGTGCCTTATTGGTGCTTTATATGACTAAGGTGATGTTTATTGATCTGGCATCAAGTGCGGCCGAGGTGAAGTCTTATGCGATATACGGTTCTTATACCGCTATGGTCTATCTTTTTCCTGTGGTTGGAGGTCTTGTTGCAGATAGATTTCTCGGCTTTAGAAAAACCATCTTATGGGGTGGGCTTTTAATGATGCTTGGGCATTTTGCATTAGGCATTCAGGGAATTGAAGGTATGGAAGGAAATATGCCGATGTTCTTTGGAGCTTTAGGATTAATCATTGTTGGTAATGGTTTCTTTAAGCCGAATATTAGCTCGTTCCTCGGTAAGTTCTACGAAACTGATGATCCTCGTAAGGATGGAGCCTTCTCTATCTTTTATATGGGAGTAAATATTGGTGCTTTCTTGGCTATGCTCACTTGTGGTTATGTCGGACAGAATATTAACTGGCATTATGGATTTGGATTGGCTGGTATCGGAATGTTGATCGGATTGATTGTCTTTTGGGCCTTTGCAAGCGCCTTTGGTGATAAAGGACATGCTCCTAAGGAAGTTATTTCTGGTGAAAGAAAGATCTTTGGTGCCAAACCTAGTTGGGTTATAATGGTATTATCATTAGTTGCAGTCCCTATATGTGCTTTGATGCTCAATTTGTCTGATCTCATGTCTACCTTGTTACTCATTATCTCCATAGGTATTATTGGATATTTAATTTATCAAGCATGGCGAAGTGAGGATAGGGCAGAAGGGCAACGGATCTTTGTTGTGATTGTTTTGTTTTTCTTCCATGCCGTCTTTTGGGCCTTGTTTGAACAGGCAGGTGGTTCTATTACCATTTTTACAGAAAAGAACATTGACCGTACAGTATTGGGGTCCGAATTGCCTTCATCGATTTTCCAAAGTTTTAATTCCTTATATATAATGTTGTTGGCGCCATTGTTCTCCTTTATATGGATACGGTTAAATAAGGCAGGTAAAGAACCTAGTACACCTATGAAGTTTGTGTTAGGACTAGTTCAGCTTGCAATTGGTTATGCTGTTATTGTTATAGGTGCTAAATACTTTGTCGATGATCAAGGACTAGTTTCCATAGTGTTCTTGGCACTGATGTACTTCTTCCACACTACTGGTGAATTATCATTATCTCCAGTTGGCCTCTCCATGGTAACTAAGTTGTCACCAGGAAAAATTGTAGGTTTTGTTATGGGGGCTTGGTTCTTATCCATAGCTGTCGGAAACAAGATTGCAGGTTTTATCGGGACACTAACTGCTTCTGAAGCTCCAGCGGAGGGTGCTTCTGCTGTCGACACTTTAACGGCATATACGCATACTTATCTCGTTTGGGGTGTCCTAGTGGTATTAGGGGCGGCAGCTCTTCTACTTGTCCTGGTGCCTACACTGCGTAAATGGATGAATGGTATCCATTAGGATATAAAGTAAATTGTTCTAAAATATATGAGATGCCCTCTGCTTGCAAAAGTTCAGAGGGTGTTTTATTTAGCAGGACCCCTTATGAATCCATGTTTTTCGAATTATTTTTAGTTGTAATAGATTGGTTTACAAGCGTATTAAAAATACTTTAAAAATAAAGGCAAAAAAGATTTGGAATAGAGTAGA
>NZ_JBLWZP010000010.1:0-129451 GCF_048266365.1 Galbibacter sp.
ATACCGCATCCAACGGTGATAACCTGCTCGAAATCAATTGCTCCCATGATACATCTGTTTTTTATACTAAAGTTAAGCAAAAAACTCATGGGTGTTTGCGTGCGCTAAATCATGGGTATTTCATAAAATATAACTTTTGATTTAACAAATATGTTCAACAACAAGTTTTAATCACATTTGACACTTGTATTGTTATTTACGATTTCTTGATAATTATTGTATTTTGTATCCAAGCCATTTGCTAATCTGTTCTCAAAATCATATTTTTCTAATCCTTCCCATCCATACCACATGTAATATTCTAAAAGGTATTTATTTCCATCTAAAGACCGAATCGCTTCAGCTATGGGTTTTACATAATTTTCTGCCATATAAGTATGTTGTGCATCAGTTACAGGATCTCCATTATAATTTGGATTATCAACAATCCCTTTGTAATATTGATATAATTGTAATAATCTAGGTCTATCATTGGGATCTACTCCACTTTTTCTACGGCTAACATATCTAAATAATTCCGCATGTATTCCTTCATGTAATATAGATGCTGCTAACTCTAACGTGGGTTCATACGCGTTTTTGAAAATAATTTTAATAGTTCCATCTTTATCAACTTCCCTTCCATTTGTACAAGCTGTATCTTCACCTCCACAAGCCCCAACAGTAGTAATAATCAAATTATATTTAGGGTCATCAATAAACTTGCCAATTGTTGTTTTAAATAAATCTCCATTTTGTTTTTTAAGTTTTTGATATGCACAATTTGCCTTACCTTTTAAATTGTTAATAATTTGATCCTCAAAATCCACATCACCTCCATCTTTAGTAACTAATAGCCCCTCTAAAGCAAAAGCTATAGATTGAGGACTATTTCCGTTTTTTGTCAAATAGGAAGATGCCCTCTCTAGAATATTATTACTATTTTTAAATGCCCAATTGAATACTTTGTAATCAAGTGATAAAGCCATTCCGACGTTTATTGCCAATTTGGAGTCTAAAACAGAAAATACTGAGAAATTTTTTGAAATTAAATACGTGTTTATATTGTTTTTAATATTCGCGTTGGAATTGTAGTAACTCCTTTGGTCACTACTCAATTCTCCACTAGTAAAATTTTTTAAATCCCAAAGGTAAGCATCCACATTTGGTGCAGTAACGACCCCATCATTGTAACCACCACCACCACCGCCACTGCTATCGCCACCACCTCCTGTATTGGGATCATCTCCTTGAGTCGAACAATCAAGACCTGACTCATAAATAACCACACATTGACAATTTGGACCAGGAGTATGCCACGCTCCTCCACATCCACTATTAAGTGTTCCATTACACCTAGTACTGTATAGTGAGATACAAGTACTTCGAGCCATTATTGAGTCGTCAGTGTTTTCCAGCGTGATTCTCGTAATTTCTGGTTCTGCATCAATACTAAAACTTTCATGTTCTGAATAAAACTCCAGAGGCGAATTAAGTGTATATTTCACGATATAAGCTTCTACGTTTTTAACGCTGTCAATCTTTAAAATAAGATTTTCGAAGTAGTTTTCATTGAACTCACTTCTTTTTATAAACATGGTATAGGTAATATTCTTACCATAATTTATTTTTTTAATCGAAGTTGTATCAATTGTGAAATTTGAATGCTTCAAAGCAGTCGTTTGTTTATTTCTAGCAGAGGAGACTTTACCGAAAGCATTCTTAAAATTCTGATCACTACTTAGATCCGAAAATGAAATCTGATTGAAAACAAAAGCATTATTTGTTTTATCCTTATGAGGTTGACTTATTTCAGGGACGATCGGATCTACTTCACAGCTAATCAACGCAAAAAGCGATATTATTATAAAGGGGTTAATAGTAAAGAAATTTCTTTATCTAGCAGTGGTTATTTTCATTAGTATTAGATTTGGTTAGGGATAATGCACTTCCAAAATCCGAAGATTTATCGTATTAAATGTAATATAAATATTCATAAATAAAAACTTTAATCATGATAATCGGGAATGATGATGAGATTAGTATTCATTTTTTAAAATTAATTTAACCCTTTAGACTTAGTATATAACAAAAGATGTAAAGAGATGATATTGAATCTATTATATTCTGGTAATAGTACTCTAGATAAATAATCCAGTCCATATTTACTTACACTCACGGCTCTGCGTCCATGTCTCTTAATTTGGATTGGCCTTATTTGTCTGTCGATATAATCTCCAATAAGATAACACCACACGAAGGCAATCATCACTAGGAGTACCAGCTTCTCTAGGCGATCCAGTGCGACCACATGGGTGTCTTCTATATTGAATCCACTAGATTTTATCCCCTGAAACAAACACTCCACCTGCCAACGTATCCTATAATATGCCAGAGCTTCATCTGGTTTGTTATAGGAGATTAGAATTAGGTATTCCAGCTTCCCTTCGCTAACACTTTTGGTTCCAGAGAGATAGTATAACCGTCCATTTACTTTCACGATATGCTCATAATTTCTCATTTGCCCAACCTTTAGGTTGTTAAACAAGTGCCATGCTGGTACCTGTTTTTGCCTTCTGGGTAAATACACTTTAAAATTGTTCTGTATCCTGATATGATATCGGATTCCTTTGCGATTCAAGAAATCCATCCACTGCGCACCCACAAACTCTTATATCAGCTAGAAGACTATCAATATGTTCGAGGCCAAACCAGGCTATAAAGTTATCCATGAGCGCAATGCGCTCAGCTGTGTTAGAGTTTCCCCGTTTATCTAACATATACGGAATAGTAATGGGAAGGCAACGTTCTTATAGGCGATGCCTAGCATCAGTATATTGATGTTACTTTCTCCAAGCTTCCAATTCGTTCTATCCATCACTAGAATATCCAATCTAATATGGTCCTTTAAAAGGTATTAAGGTGAAAATGCCAATGGAATGGGTTTCCATTGGCATTTTAGGACTGGCCATAAAGCGTTGAATGCGCTTGTAATTACTATCTCCAGTGGCATCAGTATCAAATCCAAAGGAAAGCTTGGAAAAGTTTACCGAGCGAACTTTGCATAGCGCCGTGATAATGTGGCAAATGAGTCGGATTCTCGCTAAGTTTATAAAACCGTCGAAATGGGTTTTAAAAACGATCAATATTTCCGTATTTTTGTCGATTAGACTGGCATTTTTTTTAAAGGAATTACTGAGTAGTTTTTAAATTTTGTCGCGTACTAGATTCTTTAGAATAAAAATAGTACCTCCAAATATTTGAAATTACTAGTCAAGCTAATCTGAGCAAGAAATCAAAATTATTGCTAAGAGAAAATGGAGATCTGATTTAATATTGGGTTTTGCCGTTTTTGTCATAATTTAAGTTTATTTAGCCATCCTCTCTTTTTACTAAAATTTTAATAACAGTTAACCTAGGGATGGATCAGGCGGGGAATTTTCTATATTCCATCTGCTTCTCACCGGCATTAATAGAATGGCAACAACCTTAATTCACCTAGTAATAAAGAAATGTAGTAGTGAGCGGCTTTTTCAATAGGCTTGTCCGAGTTTTTAAATCCTTTGATGCTTTCAATTTTAAATAATGTTTTATACCTGACCAATTGGTACAGGTTTCAGATGTAATATACTGAAGATGAGTAATTGTCTTACATCTCCTGATTTCTATGCGGCCGTGAGCTACCTCCTTTGTTAGATGTTCTACCAAACCTGAATTCTTCATCAATGTCTTGATATAGTTGTTCTAGAATTTCTTTTACTGCTAAAGTATAATCGGCTCCTTAAGCGGTAATAGCCATGAGACAAATCCAAAATAAGTATTCCAGAAATCAATTTTCCCATTAGCATCATCTTCAATTTTATTCCAAGATTCCGTCCCTCAAGTGACCGACCGTAGGATACTGATAAAGAAGATGGAATTTAAATTGTTAAGCTGTCTATGCGTGCGTTCAAAAGTCAGCCATTTAACGGAACATTATGCCAACAAAGAGCATCGTTTTTTAATGCGTTTGCCAAGACCAGTTCTGGACCAATACAGAATGTTATTTTAATACCATAGCCTTGTGTGATACCTTTGTCGGGTCAACTCCATTACTCTATTTTTATTACCGTAAAATCAGTTCTTCTATTCATTTGATGTTCTGGCTCTTCACATTGGACACCATCGGAGCAACCGTTTGTGAGTCGATGTTCTCCATAACCATCATGAGCAAGAACTCTTTCTTTGTTCAAACCATTGTTTATTAGATATTCATAGGTGGAATTTGCGCGATCTATAGATAAACGATCGTTGTAACTCTTGCTGCCCCTTGAATCTGTATGTGAGGCTACCTTAATTGTCATATTAGGGTATTGGTTGGTTAGGAGATCAATTATTTTATCTAGCTCCTTGGCCGCGTCTGGTCGGATGTTGTATTTGTCAAAATCGAAGTATATGGTATTCAGGTCAGCCAATACTTTTAAGTCCATTATTGGTTCGAGTTCAATATCGACAATGAGTTCGGTTTGATGACTCGGAACATTCAAAGAGTTGAACAGGGTGACTTTTTCCTGATACTTAGGATGTGTGGCTGCTATACTATAATGCTGCCCCCTTTCGATACTGTGTTGGTAATAGCCGTTTTGATCCGTGGTAAGCGTCGCGATGGGCGTTCCGTCTTGCTCGTTTAAAATCAACTTCACATCTGCTATTGGATTACCATTGATAGCGTCGGTGACTACGCCTTTGAGCAGTAGTGGCAGGATGGTTTCAAACTCATAGATATCATCATTACCAATATTGTCTTTTCGATTGGAAGCGATATAGCCACTTAAGCCATCTTCAGCCATAAAAAATGAGAAATCATCTCTACTACTGTTGATCGGACTTTTTAAATTAGCTACTTCAACTATAGTGCCTTCGTTGTTTTTTAAGGTTCCGAAGATATCCAATAACCCTTGTCCGGGGTGACCATCAGAGGAAAAGAATAGATTACCCTCTGCGTTGACAAAAGGAAAGAGTTCCTCTCCTTCGGTATTGATTATTGGGCCCAGGTTTAAGACTTCTCCATAGCTGCCATCTTGATGTACACTTACTTTGTACAGATCACTTTTGCCATAGCCTCCAGGCATATCACTTGCAAAATACAAGGTCTTACCATCAGGACTTAGGGCTGGATGTGACACAGAATAGTTGTCGTTGTTAAAAGGAAGGTCTTTGATGTTGATCCATTGTCCATCCACATATTCTACTCTGTAAATCTGAAGGTGGTTGACTCCTTCTTTGTCTTTGGTTTTGGTCTTTTGGTAATAGTTGTTACGAGAGAAGTACATGGTCTTACCATCACGACTTATAGTCATAGGACCTTCGTGATATCTTGAGTTGATCTCACCCGCAACTGGAGTGGGTATGCTATCACCGGTAGATAGGTTGATGGTAAACATGTCTAAAAAGGGTTGTTCATTCCAGGAATACATTTTTTGAGAAACACCTTCTTGTACTTTCGAGGAAACAAAATATACCAAATCCCCATGCCTTATAGCACCAAAATCACTGTAAGGCGTATTAAAGGGGCTCTCCTTTAAACGAAAAATTGGTTGGTTGGGTAGGTAGGTGGATTGGTCCTTTTTTAAGGCGCGAACCAATTTGGCATCACCACCTTGTTTTTTATAGTGTTTGGCCCATTTTTCTGAGCCTTCATAATCGCCTAAATAACGCAGTGCTACGGCATAGTTGTAGTAGACTTCAATGGGAACATCATCCTTTTCGATAATGATTTTGTAGTGCTCTACGGCCTTCTCCGGATCGCGAAGCATGAGGTAGCAATCTGCGAGTCTACGATGGGCATACTGTGGATTGTATTGGGCCGCTATGAGGTCCTTATAAATATCGGCTGCCTTTACAAAGGCGAACTTTGTAAATAAGATGTCAGCCCTTTCTTGTTTGCCATGTTGGGCGTGTAGACCGCTTAAGGCGCTTATATATACGAGTATGACAAGGAATAATCTATTAACTTTCATCTGGACAGGTATTAGAAATAACGAGGGGATTTGTATTTGGAATTTTTAAAGCGCAACTCAAACATTAGCAGTACTTCATGGGTACCGGAGTTATATGGACGAATGTCTGAATTGGGTTGTTCGTAGGTGTATCCAATCTTAAGTTGTGGACTGATCTGGAAATCTATCAAAAATGCATAGGAATCGTCAAAGCGATATGCTGCACCCAACCACATGCGTTCATAGAACAGGAAGTTTCCGGTGACATCATAGGAGATCGGACTACCTTTGGTAGTCTTGATCAAAAATGCAGGTTTGAATTTTATACTTGAACTTAGGGTGAATACATAACCTCCAGTAAAATAATAACTCACGCGTTCGGCGGCTTTATAGTCTTTTTCTCTGTTGAGGTCATTGGTGAAAAGTCTGGGTATGGATGCCCCTACATACCACCTATCAGAATGCCAATAAATTCCCGCCCCTAAATTTGGAGTCCAATGATTAGAAAAATCATTAAAATAGGGGTCGTTAATAACATCCGGGTCGTTCAGTAGAACTTCATCTAATGCGTATTGCGTAAAGCCTGCCTTTAATCCAAAAGCAAGTTGTGTATTGATTCCTGTATGAACTGTATATGAAAAATCTCCGTATAAATAGTTGAAACGTTCATAGCCTAGTTGATCCCGAATAAAGGAAAAGCCCAATCCAATTTTATCGTTTCTAAGTGGGGTATTCATCGAGAGGGTCAATGTTTTTGGACCTCCATCAAAGCCGTTCCACTGACTTCGGTGAAGGGCAACTAGACTCAATGCATCTCGACTTCCTGCATAGGCAGGATTAATGGAAATCGTATTGTACATGTATTGGGTGAATTGTGGGAGTTGTTGGGCGTTTGAGCCCAAGGTCCACAATACTAAAATTAGTAGTGATACTTTGTTTATTGTTCTCATGCTTAATTATTTGGAGGTGGTTCCTACATAGACGTATCCCTTTATAGGATCATATCCGCTATCCACCACAGTGAGTATATAGTAATAGGTTCCAGCAGGCATATATTGACTGTTGCCACGGTTGCTGAAGGCATTCCAATTGTTTTGATAATCCATGGATTCGTAAATCTTAGCACCCCAGCGATTGAATACCTGAAGCTCCAGCTTAAAACCACAATCTGCGAGTCCGCTTACGATGAAGTACTCATTGTAGGGATCTCCATTTGGTGTGATTGCTTTTGAAATTGATATACTTTGAGAGGAATCACAAGGAAGCACCACACAGTCATCGTGCACAGTAATAGTTACAATGGTTTGCGGAATACAGGCATCATCCAGGGTGTAATGGGCCGTATAGACGCCTAAATCTGCCGTAGTAGGGTCAAAGAAAGAGCCGTTTAGATAGTTGTCCTCTGTGGATAGTGTCCACTGTCCGCCAGAATTACTTGAAGTAGGTAACAAAGTACTTAAATCATAAACGGCGTCTCTTTGACATAGCATAATTTGAACAAGGTCTTGTTCTATATTGTGTTGACTGACCTTGACAATTTGCCTAAAGGTCGCTTGGTTTTTACAAGGGTCAGTAACCTGCCAAATGCGCTGGATCTCGTAGTCGGTTTGGTTATTGACATAGGTTGAAGTTTCTTCAAAATTTATCTTTAATTCTGTGCTGCACTGATCTTCGAATTCTAATTCTGGAGCATCAGGGATGTTGGCGCAGGTAATTGTTATCTCTTCCTGGAAGGTCTCAAGTGAGGCCGCAGCAAGTGTTGGAGCTTCATTGTCATGGACAAGTTTGATCGTCTGAGTGTGTATAACGAAGTTTCCGGCGCAATCTGAAGCAGTCCAAAGACGTGTAATAACTTGTGTACAGCCTTCAGTAGCTATAGATTCTTCAAACGCTACAACCGCATTCTCATCACATTCATCTACAGCAGTTAGTACAGTCGCTTTTGGAATCGAGGTACAATTTAGGGTTTGATCCTCCGGCAGTACTTCAACAAACGATGGTGCTTGAGTATCCTTAACGATGATGATTTGCTCGTGAAGAATATTATTTGCATTACCATCCATAGCTGTCCAATGTCTGGTGATAGTTAGAGTACATTCCGTATCTGATTGCGTTTCAGTAAAGGTGACCGGGATATCGGTTTCACATCCATTTGATGCAGTTAAAATAGCTGGATCAGGAATACTATCTCCACACTCCACAACAAGATCTATTGGCAGTTCATTGAATTTTAATTCATTGTTTGGTGTAATGTTGACTACTTGTGTAAATTCAGCAGTGTTATTACATGGATCTGAGACCTTCCATAGGCGTGTAATTTGAAAGCTTCCATTTTGGCTTATCGCACTACTATTTTCGCTGTAAACAATATGGATGTCGTCACTACAGTCATCTTCAAATTCTAAAGCAGGAGCAGCTGGAATCTCACCACAGCTTACATTAATGTTTTGCTGGTATCCTTCACTGGAAGCTATGAGTGATGGTGGTTGCTGATCTTGGATTTGCTTGATGTACTGGGTATGAGTTGTGAGGTTACCGGCACAGTCTGTAGCGGTCCAGGTGCGCTCTAGGGTAGAAGAACATCCATCGGTAGTTGTTTTTTCTTCGAATGTAACATGAGCATCATCATCGCAGTTATCTACTGCAGTGAGTACAACAGCTTGTGGTGCTTCTTGTCCACAAGCAACGGTGAGGTCTGTTGGAAGTGTTTCTACAAAACTAGGAGCCTGTTTATCTTCTAGGGTGATAGTTTGCGAATGAGTCGTGCTATTTCCTGCGCAATCTGTTGCTGTCCATATGCGTTCTATGGTGGAGGAACATCCATCGGTTGTTGATGTTTCTTCAAAGACTACATTGACAGTTTCATCGCAGTTATCCAGTGCCGTGAGAACTGCTGCTTCAGGGATTTGTCCACAAGCAGCGGTGAGGTCTGTTGGAAGTGTTTCTACAAAACTAGGAGCCTGTTTATCTTCTAGGGTAATAGTTTGCGAGTGAGTTGTGCTATTTCCTGCGCAGTCTGTAGCGGTCCATATGCGTTCTATGGTGGAGGAACATCCATCGGTTGTTGATGTTTCTTCAAAGCGAACATCCACTGTGTCGTCACAATTATCCAGAGCAGTAATCACGGCTGCCTCGGGGATGTTGTTACAGCTGACAGTAATGTTCTCAGGAGCACTACTAAGAACAGGAGCAGTAGTATCTTCTATTGAAAATGTAGCTGTAGTTTCTACACTTTCACATCCATTAGATACGGTGAAGGTTACGGTGATATTCCTGGAATTTTCACAACTGTTATCCCAAAGGTCTTCGGAATAGTTATTGGTCCATTGAACATCACAAGTACTCGTTGCACTAGCATTACCATGGCTGGTTAACCACTGTTGAAAAGCAGTTTCTGGATTAGCCTCACATGAGACAAGCATGGGTTGTGCTTGGGTGGCAATTTCAAGATTGTTTTTTTGTGGTACCGTAAAGGTAGACTCACATGATTTCTCTACACCACATTGGTCTACTGCAGTATAGGTCACCGTAATACTGCCGCCACATGGGCTAGGTATGAGATCATGTGTAATACTTTCTGTTATGGGAGCAGTTCCACCGCTATAGTTGAATCCGGTCAACCATGTTGTAAAGGCTGCATCGATATCTTCTTGAGTTAAACAGGTGTCTACCTCTAAGGCATCGGGGTGGTAAACGGAAAAATAAGGACTTTGGCTAATTAATATTGTCTGAGAAACTATACAATCATTGCTATCCTTTACACGTATAGAATAAGTAGCTTTTGGAAGTCCATTAAATGTTGGCGTCCCACTGTAGTTTGCTCCATTGTCTATAGAGTAGAGATATGGAGGAGTCCCGCCAGTTGCGGTTATTGAAATGCTTCCTTCACTTGCTCCATAACAGCTGTTGTTGGTTTTTTCTACACTAATTTCAAAATTGTCAGGAGCCTCTACAAGATGCGTTTTCTTATAGACCGAAACGCCGTCATGAAATACCTCAACGGTGTACGCTCCAGGCATTAGGGAGTTTTGTTCCCATGCTCCGGGGACAAGAATACTTGAGGTGGAGCTACTCCACTGAATTGCGGTAGTGCCTGATGTTGCTGAGGCTACAACTGAGATGCTTCCGTCATTTGACGAAATGCCTTCTGTGGTACAGCTTATTGGAGTAACACCTACTGTTACCGTACATTCAGGCGCTGGATTTGAAATTGTAATGCTATCTTCCAGGGGGCTTGAAAATCCCATGAAAACGCTAAAAAACAGGTATAAATTAATTAGTTTCATGCTACTGACAGTTTTTTCTGTAAGTAGTTAATCACGATAAATATTTAGGGCATTTATCTTGAATTTAGCATAAGAGGTAGTAAAAATAATCTGCAAAGCACCTGAGTGCTTTACAGATTATCGGTGATGTAGGGTTGGTTAATCGATACCAAAATTAAGTAGGAGTGCAAGCTTGAAATGCAAATTAATGATGAATGGTTTCTTATTTTCGTTGACTTGTAAAACTCTTGGATTTAACAGGACATACGGAATGATTTCTACGATGAACAGCATTGTCTATTCGGTCATTTACCCTGTTGTGGTTGTAGTTTTACCGGAAATTCTTGGGTTTATTGGGATAAAACAGGAAAGAAAGAGTGATAACAGATTGTCGTATAGCGATAAAAATATTTAATCGCCGGGTCCGATGATTCTCCTTTAAAAGAAGCTATTGTGTACTCATCCTTTTGCCAAATTAGATGTGATATGAATCCCTATCAGTGGATAGGATGCCTTTTAGAAACCATCAAAAAAACACCGTTTTTAAACCCCTGCGAGCAAAAAACTAGTGATGTAGATTGTTAGTATCAAACAAATGCTAATGATACTCAAGTTGATAAAAGCCCGAATAACCCAAACTTGTTCAGTGAAATTATGTTTAATGAATTTGGTTATCAATACAGCCAGTCCCATAAACAAAAACCAAATCGAAAAGAAGATTGATACTTTTCCACGAAAGATTGTTGTAACCAAATCGTGAACCAGGCCACAGAAAATAAAAGTAAACAACAGCGCAATGGTGTTAGAGAAAATTTTCTTTAGAGGTTTGAAGATATACTTTCCTAGGTAATATCCGAAAATTGGATTCCAATACTTCCAAAATGTGGAAAAGTTTTTAGCACCCAATGAACGGTATAGGTTGTTTCTTAACGAATTGGGACTTCCAATAGATACACCGTTTCTTTTTTTGATATAGTCCTTCAAAGACATATTCATTTTTTGAGCTCTAGTATATTACTCTTGTAACAAATATAACTTTATGTCTACAGAATATTGATAGCTGTTTCATAAAACATTTTAAATTATGATAATTGTCGGTTCAAAATGCCATTACGAGATAAAATAGTACCCGGCCTCCACAAGGACTATAAAAACTACTTTAATGACTTCATATAGGCTTCTATAGCGTTTAACCAAGGTAGTTAAAACCTCCATAATACTGGAATTTTAGCCTGTGGTTGGATGTTTTGGTGTTTAATTCAATAGAAGTAGCTGCTACTATAACGCATTTAAAAAAGCTAGTGTACTTGAAAAATATCAATTAAACAGTAGGCTAAATACTTAAATTTAACGATATTTATTGATCGTTTCGGGCATTACTCCCTTTAACTTTTTTGACTAAATTTTGAATTATGAGGCTGTAATAGGAAGCTGTTAGAGTAGCTTAACGTTATATTCAAAATGGTACAGGTCTATGATTTAGGTCGTTGTTCCCTTAGGTATTAATTACAAATTGTATGCAGTATAATGAAGGAAATTATTTTAGTGAGACATGCAAAATCATCATGGGATGTTATATGTCCAACGGAGAAAGAACGGCCTTTGACCCAAAAAGGGATTAAAGAGGCAGAGAAGATGTCCAAGTATTTAAGTCAAAAAATAAAGGTGCCGGAATTGATCTACAGCAGTTCAGCCAATCGTGCATTAGAAACTGCTATGATTTTCATGCGAGGTTTAAATGTTGATCCTAAGGTTGTTAGGGTGTCTGAGGAGCTTTACTGCTTCCCTGCTGAACCGATTATAGAATTTATCAGAAACTTAGATGAAGATTATGATCGTGTTATGATTTTTGGTCATAACAGCGGTTTTACAACAATTTCTAATACCTTTGGGGATCGGAACATCGGTGGTGTTCCTACCTCCGGAGTAGTTCAAATTATATTCGATGTGTCCAGTTGGAAACAAATAGATCAAGGTCAAACAGAAATCGTCGCATTTCCAAAGCTATTATATTAAATGAGTCAAGAGAATAATAAGTACATAAATAGAGAAATAAGTTGGTTGCATTTTAATGCGAGAGTCTTGCAAGAGGCCGCAGACTCTTCGGTTCCACTCATTGAACGACTCCGGTTCCTAGGTATATTCTCTAACAATCTTGATGAATTCTTTAAAGTGAGGTACGCTACAGTAAAAAGAATTGCCTTATCAGGTAAGACCGGGAAAAGTGTATTGGGAGGAGCAAAGGCTAAAGACCTCATGGAAGAAATCACTCAGATCGTGATTAACCAACAAACTGAGAGTTTAAAAATTTTGAGCGACATTGAAAAGGAGCTCGAAAATCAAAATATTTTTATCATCAATGAAGATGAAGTTACTGATCATCAAAGTGAGTTTATCAAAAGTTACTTTTACGAAAAGGTAAGCCCTTCACTGGTGACAATTCTGCTTAACGACCTGGATGAGATTCCAAACCTTAAGGACAGTGCAGGTTATCTTGCGGTGAAATTGATTATGAAGCATAAAGGTAAGGTGTCTAAGGATTCACCAAGGGTGGTGCGTTATGCGCTTGTGGAGATTCCTAAGACTATTGATCGTTTCGTGGTTATGCCAAATCAAGGTGATCGGCAATATGTGATCATATTGGATGATTTGATTCGCTACTGTATGGACAGTATATTCAACATATTCGAATATGAGTCCTTGTCGGCTCATATGATTAAAATCACCAGAGATGCTGAGTTGGATATCGACAGTGATTTGAGTATGAGTTTTATAGAAAAAATCTCTACCAGTGTTAAGAATAGAAAAATTAGTGAACCGGTTCGCTTTGTGTACGACAAGGAGATCGAACCTGATACATTAAAGTTTTTAAAAGAAAAAATGCGTGTTGATGACACCGATAGTGTTATTCCTGGAGGTCGTTACCACAACCGTAGGGATTATATGAGTTTCCCTAGTCTGGGAAGAAATGACTTGATGTATGCCAAGTTTCCACCATTGCCGGTTCATGGGTTGAGTCATCAAGGGAGTTTGCTAAAAGCAATTTCAAAAAAAGATTATTTGCAGTATGCGCCTTACCATACCTTTTCAAATGTGGTGCGTTTTTTAAGAGAAGCCGCTATTGATCCTCAGGTAAAGAGTATTAAAATTACCGTGTATCGTCTGGCTGAAAACTCTCAAGTAGCAAGTGCTTTGGCCAACGCAGCTAAAAATGGTAAGGATGTTACCGTACAAATTGAATTACAGGCCCGTTTTGACGAGCAGGCGAATATTGATTATGCGGAACAGCTTCAGTCCGAAGGGGTGAAGATGATTTTTGGTGTTCAAGGTCTAAAGGTTCACAGTAAAATTTGTGTGATCGAGCGTATTGACGAAGTGGGTAAACTCAGTCGTTATGGTTTTATTAGTACTGGAAACTTTAATGAGTCTACCGCTAAAATTTATACGGACTATACGCTGTTTACTGCGGACCAAGCAATCCTAAAAGAACTCAACAAAGTATTTGACTTTTTTGAGACCAATTATAAAATCAAAAAATACAAACACCTGATAGTGTCTCCCCATTATACCAGAAGAGCCTTCATCAAGTTAATAGATCAGGAGATTGCAAATGTCAAGGCCGGTAAACCTGCATACATCAAAATTAAGATGAATAGTTTTACGAGCTACGATATGGTAGATAAGCTGTATGAGGCGAGTAGGAATGGTGTGGAAGTCCAATTAATTATCAGAGGGATCTGTTGTTTGATTCCCGGGGTAGAAGGGATGAGTGAGAACATTGAAGCCATCAGTATTGTGGATCGCTTTTTGGAGCACCCAAGGCTGTTCATCTTTGCTAACGGTGGTGATCCAAAGATGTATATCTCTTCTGCAGATTGGATGACAAGGAACTTAGATTTTAGAGTGGAGGTGGGTTGTCCGATCTACGATGCCGATATCAAGAAAGAACTTATGGATACTTTCGATATTTGCTGGAAGGATAATGTGAAAGCTAGAGTTTTTAGTGATAAACAGGATAACGCTTATAGGGAATCAAATGAAGAAAAGGTCCGATCGCAATTTGCAACCTACGATTATTATGTAAAGAAGAAAGAGGTCTATGATAAGACCTTGACTATAAAATAAGGAGTTGATGTTGAAAATACGAAAGTTCGCCGCCATCGATATTGGTTCTAACGCGGTAAGATTACTGATTAATAATGTGATCGAGTATCCTGATATTCCTACACAGTTCAAGAAAAGTTCCTTGGTGCGCGTTCCGGTACGATTGGGTGAGGATTCATTTACAGTCGGGGAAATCTCAAACCTAAACGCGAGTAGAATCATAGATACCATGAAGTCTTTCAAACTATTGATGCGTGTTCACGGTGTTGAACAGTATATGGCCTGTGCGACTTCTGCAATGCGTGAGGCAAACAATGGCAATGAACTTGTTTCTATTATCAAACAAAAAGCTGGTATCGATGTTGAAATCATCGATGGTAAAAAAGAAGCTGCCATTATAGCATCCACAGACCTCTATAGTCTGATAGATAGAGAAAAAACATATCTCTATGTGGATGTGGGTGGTGGAAGCACGGAGTTTACCATATTTGATCACGGTAAAATCGTAGAGTCTAAATCTTTTAAGGTGGGGACTGTACGTCTGCTCAATGAAATGACTGGTAAACAAACCTGGTCGGAGATTCAAAAGTGGATCACCAAGGCCTCTAAGAAGTATAAGAAAATTGATATCATCGGTTCTGGGGGAAACATCAATAAACTTTTCAAGATGTCAGCAAGTAAGCCTGGAGAGCCGTTGTCTTATGTGTATCTGAATTCACAGTACCAATTTCTACAGGAGCTCACTTACGATCAACGCATTTCAGAACTGGGCTTAAATCCGGATAGGGCAGACGTTATCATTCCAGCGGCTCAGATTTACTTGAACGCCTTCAAATGGAGTGGTGCTAAAAAGTTACATGTTCCAAAAATAGGATTGTCCGATGGTATCATCAAATTGCTTTACTATCAGCAAAAGAATAAAACCCTCAGCCATCTGGAGCATTAAAAAAAAACTATGTTTTTAACCGTGAATGGTTTCTTGTTTTCCGAGATCCTTCATGATTTGTCCTTCAAATTCCAGAAGGTCTTGCCATTTTTTATTCACGATATCAACATCCTGATATTTGCGTGCAAATCCTAAGAACATGGTGTAGTGATTCGCTTCGCTAACCATCAAGTTTCTATAAAACTCTCTGAGCTCAGCTTCTTTTAATTCTTGAGAAAGCAGACGGAAACGTTCACAGCTTCTCGCTTCAATAAGCGCAGCATAAAGCAGTCGGTTGACTAAAAACTCTGTTCTGCTACCGCCTTTGGGGAAGAAGGTCATCAGTTTGTTGACGTATTCATCTTTGCGATCACGACCAAGAACCCATCCTCTGGCAACGATTTTATCATGAACCATTTTGAAGTGACTGATTTCTTCTTTGACTAGTGCCGTCATTTCTTGAACTAGTTCGGTGTGTTCCGGAAATTGAACAATGAATGAAATGGCTGTACTTGCAGCCTTTTGTTCGCAAAATGCGTGATCCGTTAAAATCTCTTCGAGATTCTTTTCGACAATATTTACCCAACGAGGATCAGTAGGAAGTTTTAAACCCAACATAAGCAATGATTTTAAACAAATATAGGGCTTCGCTAAGGATCCTGAAAATTAAAGGTCCAAATCGAATTCTTTTCGAAGCTGGTCTATTAGCGGATTGAGTTCCTGAAGCTTGGTATATTTTTCTTGGGCCGTGAAATGGTATTTTTTAGAAATGGCTTCGTTGACCTTAATATGAAGTTCCAATTGATAATTATTTAGGGCCTTTTTGAGATACTCCATCAGAGGATACTGATCGCTTTCCACTTCCTTTTTAAGGGTGTCATTGGAGAGTTCTATCTCAATGACGTGGTCCTCTTTTTTATAGGGCTCAGCCGATCCTAATGCCGAACCGAGAATCTTACGTCCTTCTTTGTCGATCACTGCTACATAGTCCAACCAGTGCTTCTTAAGTTCATCCTCAGTAAAGGATTCACTAGGAAGTTGATCTGGATCTGTATGCTGCTGTTGTTTTTTGGCTTGTTCTAGTTCTCTTTTCTTACGTATCCCGGATAGGGATAAGGCAGAAACACTATTCACAGCTGCAGGGTTTATCTTTGGTTTCGCAGCTGGCTTAGTACTAGGTACTGCCTGAGCTGTACTTTGTTCTTTGGCTTGGGCGGCTTCAACAGGCTTTTCCGCCGTCTTGACAGGAGCACTTTGCTGTCTGCTAACAATTGTAGATCCAGCGGAACGCGCCGGTTTTATAAATTGTTTAGCTTTTTTTTTTCTCCATCGTAATTGATGGAGGCTAATTGCATCAAGCAAAGTTCGACCAATAGGCGCTGGTTTTTACTACCGCGATATTGAATATCACAGGTGTTGGTCTTGTCTATACCTTCAATTAAAAATGCTCTGGAGGCTTTTTTGCTTTGCACTAAGTATTTTTGTTTAGCCTGCTCACCGACTTCAAGTAATTTAATGGTTACCTCATTCTGGCACACCAATAGATCTCGGAAGTGTGAGGCTAATCCGTTGATGAAATGCTGACCATCAAATCCTAGGGATAGGATATGGTTGAAGGAGATCAGTAGATCTGGTATGTTACCGTCTAAAATAAAATCAGTAGCCTCGAAATAAGTTTGGTAATCTAAGACGTTAAGGTTTTCAGTAACGGCTTGCCTGGTAAGGTGTTTTCCGGAAAAACTCACAACACGATCAAAGATGGATAGGGCGTCTCGCATGGCTCCATCGGCCTTTTGAGCAATGATGTGCAGTGCATCATCTTCCGCCTCTATGCCTTGTTGTTCTGCAATATATTTTAGGTATTCCTTGGCATCGGTTACCGTTATTCTCTTGAAGTCAAAAATCTGACAGCGGGAGAGAATGGTAGGAATTATTTTGTGCTTTTCGGTGGTAGCCAGTATGAAAATGGCGTGTTTTGGGGGCTCTTCTAAGGTTTTTAAAAATGCATTAAAGGCCGCTGAAGATAGCATGTGCACCTCATCAATGATGTACACTTTATAACTTCCTATTTGTGGAGGTATGCGTACCTGATCAATTAGATTTCTAATGTCATCTACTGAGTTGTTTGAAGCGGCATCAAGTTCAAAGATGTTAAATGCAAAATCTTCATCTTCACTTTGTGCGCTTTTCTCATTGATCTTTTTTGCTAGTATACGTGCACAAGTTGTCTTACCCACACCACGGGGTCCACAAAACAGCAATGCTTGTGCCAAGTGATTGTTTTCAATGGCATTTAGTAAAGTGTTTGTGATGGCCTGTTGACCTACGACATCTTTGAAGGTTTTCGGTCTGTATTTTCTAGCAGATACTACGAAGTGTTCCATTGAGACAAATGTAAAGAAATTGCTTGTTTAAACCTTTCTTTTGTCTCATATTTTACATTTTGTTATCAACAAAAGGAGTTAAAACACTACTTTTGCGCAGCAGGTCACCTTATCGCCATATTTATATGGAGGAAAGTCCGGACACCATAGCGTAGCATAGCGGCTAACAGCCGTCGGCCGAAAGGTTAGGACAAGTGCAACAGAAAGCAAGTACAGGTAATGCTGTAGTGAAACCAGGTAAACTCTATGCGGTGCAACGTCATGTAAACTAATGTTTGAGGGTTACGCGCCCGATATTAGAGGGTAGGCGGCTAGAGTCTTGTAGCAATACAAGATCGAGATAAATGATAAGGGCCCTTAGGGGAACAGAATCCGGCTTATGGCCTGCTTATTTTTAAAATTCAAAGAAACTGAATATGCTTCCACCGTATCTTCGTTTCTCAACAAAACCGTCAAGATCACTGAGCTCGGTGTGTTTTGAATGCTCGATAATTAAGTTGCCATCTTCCAATAGCAAATCTCTTTCTTTGACGATTTTCGGAATTTTCGCAAAGGCTTCTTTTGTAAAATCATATGGGGGGTCTGCAAAAATGATATCTGCCTTTATAAGAGTCTTTTCTAAATAGGTAAAAGCATCACTTTTAACCGGGGTAATTGGGAAAGATAACTCCTCTTTGATTTTGGTGATGTATTTGACGCATCCGTAATTTGCATCCACAGCTGTGACGTGCTGTACACCTCTACTGGCAAATTCAAAACTGATGTTGCCAGTTCCTGCAAAGAGATCCATGATCTGTAATTGATCAAAATAGAAATTATTGTTCAGGATATTAAACAAAGCTTCCTTGGCAAAATCAGTAGTTGGACGTACTGGTAGTTTTGCGGGTGCAATAAGTCGTTTTCCTTTGTATTTTCCAGAGATAATGCGCATTAAAAGCTATTTAGTATAATCATGGATTTTAAACGGTCCTCGGTGTTGAGATGTTTTTCAAAGTTTTTGATGGCGGGCAGGTCATTACCGATGTGTACGTTTTGTATGTATTGATAGGCGATCTTGTAAAGGTCGCTTTCTTGGTCAATTTGCCCTAATAGGTACACGGGAACTGTTTCAGGGTTTAAATTCAATTGCTCAATGGTGAACAAAAGATAATATATGAAATCTTCCTTTTGTTGGTAGTTAAAAGTATTGTAGAACTGAAGCTGCTTTTGACGCGTTACTACGATCTCAAAATGTGTTTTACTGATATAGGCATACAATGTAGGCTTATCTCCTTTTTTGGCTTGGTTAACCAGGGTTTCTATCAAAATGCTGGAGGCATGTTTGTATTCGAAATCCCCAAATTTATCAAAGAGATAGTTGTTGACATTGGTAAATGGGACGTAAACATTATAGATCTCATGTTGGGGGAGTGCATCAAAACTCAAGAAATCGTTCTCGAGTATTTTGACATTGTATTTTAAGTAGTCCGAAAGATTGCTTTCATTGAATAGTGGTTTTGGAACTACTGCTGACAACTCATTTTCATGAATTGCAACAACCTTATCGAAAGTGGTGTCCTGGTTGTCATCTTTGTCAAACCAATTGTCCAAATGGCGGATAAGGTCTTCGGGTATGGTTGTGTCCACCAATTCAATATTGTCCAGTGATTGGATTTCTTTGGTAGAACGATCTAGAATACAAAAAGAAAGTCCACTCAAACCAAGTTGAATGGACAGTTCTTTATGAGTGTTATGTAAAGTATTACTTTTTCTCTGTGTCATAATAAGGAGGCCAGTTAGCACTTGTGCTTACTTTAGAAAGACTACCTACTATAATTTCAGGCCCGTTTACCTCTTCTACTGAAATCTGTGCCTTTTCATTTGCAAGAAGGTCAGCTGGTTGATCGTATAAAATAACAGATTTATCAGCTTTCACTTCAAATACAGGAGCTGTAAATCCACTAGCGTCAATTGTTGAGGCATCCATTTCGAATTTCTCGTTGTTTTGACCAAATGGTATAGTTGCAAGATTTTTATAAGAATCATTTCCAAATAAAGAATCTTTAATAGAAACGAATCCTAAGGTGTCAATAATTCTAACCTCTCTCATCATGTCGATACGATATACTTTGTCGTATTCCATGAAAGAGGAGTCTCTTTGCTGCGTAATAGTAAATTGTGCAGTGTCGATGAATCGAATCAAGCTTGGAAAATCTTTAGCGAATTTTCCAGTTACTCTTCTGTAGGCAACTTGGGCATCTCGGATATCCTTTAATTTATTAATTACTTGAGTATATCTTTCTTTTTTAACTCTGTCAAACTTAATAGGCTCCATTACTGAATTATAAATCTGATAGGCAAAAAAGATGCTTATAAGCCAAAGAGCAATTGTAATTACTGTCTTCATTTTCGATATTTGTATTAAAGAGGTTTTAGGCAAATCTACAATTTTTTTTTATTCACCAAAGCCAAGAGCTAAAAAAACATCAGTAATTTTGTAGATCAATAAGAATATAAATGAATCCAGGAACATTTCTCAAAGTATTACTAGAACAATTTCCACACCGTCCAACAACGACTCAGGAGGCTGTCTTGGGGCAGTTGGCGGATTTTATTTTTTCCAAAGAAAATAATGAGGTTTTTATGTTAAAAGGTTTTGCTGGTACTGGTAAAACAACCATCATAGGAACCTTGGTGAATCATTTGTGGCAAACGACTCGAAAATCTGTGCTTTTGGCTCCAACAGGCCGTGCAGCAAAGGTTATTAGCAATTATTCGGGGCGAGGGGCACATACCATTCACCGTCATATCTATTTTCCCAAACGGGATAAATCTGGTGGAGTAAAATTTGTGCTGGCTCCCAATAAACATAAGAACACCATTTTTATAGTTGATGAGGCTTCGATGATTCCAGATACTGCTACGGATTCTAAAATTTTTGATAATGGTTCACTGCTAGATGATCTTTTGATGTATGTTTATTCTGGTCATAAGTGTAAACTCATACTCATAGGAGATGCGGCTCAGTTGCCTCCGGTGAATTTAACCCTGAGCCCTGCTCTTAATGAAAATACGCTTTCATTGAATTATAATAAGGAGGTGAAAACCATGGAACTCGATGAGGTGGTGCGACAACAGCTTGATTCCGGAATTTTGTTTAACGCAACGAATCTAAGAGAACAGTTGGCGGCCGAATTCGTTGATGAGTTTCGTTTTGAGGTTCGCAATTTTCAGGATATTGTGCGCCTTGTAGATGGTTATGAAATCCAAGACGCGATCAATCAGGCCTACTCAGAAGTTGGAAAGGAAGAAACCGCTATTATAGTGCGTTCTAACAAACGCGCAAACTTATACAATCAGCAAATCAGAGGTCGAATACTGTTTTTGGAGAATGAATTGGCTGCCGGGGATTATTTGATGGTCGTTAAAAACAACTATTTCTGGTTGGAAACTTCTTCAGATGCTGGTTTTATCGCCAATGGGGATATAATCGAGGTGCTGGAGATTTTTGCAATTAAGGAGCTGTATGGGTTTAGATTCGCAGAGGTTAAGGTTCAGATGGTCGATTATCCTAAAATGAAACCATTTGAGACCGTTTTAATGTTAGACACCCTGGAGATCAACAATCCTTCACTGCCATACGAAGACTCTAATAGGCTCTATCAGCAGGTGTTGTTAGATTACCAGGAAGA
This sequence comes from Galbibacter sp., assembly GCF_048266365.1. Taxonomy (NCBI): domain Bacteria; kingdom Pseudomonadati; phylum Bacteroidota; class Flavobacteriia; order Flavobacteriales; family Flavobacteriaceae; genus Galbibacter; species Galbibacter sp. The sequence continues at coordinate 21,307 of NZ_JBLWZP010000010.1, forward strand.
GACTTCCAAATACAAGAAATTTCTAAGCGTAAAGAATAATAAATATTTTAATGCCCTGCAGGTGAAGTTTTCTTATGCTGTAACCTGTCATAAAAGCCAGGGAGGGCAGTGGAATACGGTATTTGTGGAACAGCCCTATCTTCCCAACGGAGTCGATAGGGAGTATCTGCGGTGGTTGTATACAGCGGTTACTAGAGCTAAGGAAAAATTGTATCTTATCGGCTTTAAAGATGATTTTTTTGTCGGAAATTAAGGAAATACATATATTTAGTATCAAATAGTAAAAATGACATCAGAAGCCATTATAAGTATTTTTCTGGGAGTCGGCTTGGCTGCCTCCGTAGGATTTAGGGTTTTTTTACCCTTGTTTGCCATGAGCCTGGCGGCTTATTTGGATGTTATCCCTCTTAGTGAAAACTGGGATTGGATAGGAACCTTCCCGGCTTTAATTGCCTTAGGGGTAGCCATGGTTTTGGAAATATTTGCCTATTATATTCCGTTTGTCGACAATGCTTTGGATAGTATCGCAATACCTCTGGCGGCAATTGCGGGTACTGCCGTGATGGTTTCTACCATGGCAGATCTCTCTCCAATGATCACTTGGGCCTTGGCCATTATTGCAGGTGGTGGAACGGCTACCCTAGTAAAGAGTGCAAGTGCAGGTACACGATTGACTTCTTCGGTCAGTACTGCAGGGCTAGGGAATCCTGTGGTTTCCACTGTAGAAACCGGTGGGGCTGTGGTGATGTCAATGGCTTCCATTTTTCTGCCCATTGTCGCTATAATTTTGGTAATCATAATTTTAAGCTTCTTATTTTGGTTTTATAGAAAACTAAGGAGTAAGACTGAGTAAATTCTCAATATTATCTGTATTTTTGTTTATTCCTAAAAGCGTACATTTTTTATGAAAATAATTTCAATGATACCGGCTCGATATGCCGCATCTAGGTTCCCGGGAAAATTGATGCAAGATCTCTCTGGTGAAACGGTTATACTCCGTACCTATAAGGCTGCTGTGAGGACTGGATTGTTTGATGATGTTTTTGTAGTTACCGACAGTGAGATTATCTATGATGAGATTGTTAAAAACGGCGGAAAAGCTATACGTAGTGTTAAAGAGCATGACTGTGGGAGTGATCGTATCGCTGAGGCGGTGGAGCACATGGATGTTGATATTGTCGTCAATGTACAGGGAGATGAACCTTTTACGGATCGTGAGAGTCTTGAAAAGGTAATCCAAGTTTTTAAGGATGATGCGCTTAAAGAAGTTGATCTTGCTTCACTAATGACAAAGATTGACGACTGGGATGAAATAAACAATCCAAATACCGTGAAGGTAATTACTGACCAACGCAACTTTGCGATGTATTTTTCACGTTCCCCTATTCCATATCAAAGAGATCAACAAACCGCTGTGTCTTATTATAAGCACAAGGGCGTGTATGCATTTAGGAAAGATGCTATTGTAGATTTTTATCGCCTTCCAATGCGCATGTTGGAAGCTACTGAGAAAATCGAGGCCATACGCTATTTAGAGTATGGAAAGAAAATTAAAATGGTTGAGACCGACAGTGAAGGAATAGAGATAGATACCCCTGAGGATCTGGAACGTGCAAAAAAAGTATGGAAATAAAGCAGGAGAAGATTAAAGTTATCGGTTTTGACGCAGATGATACCCTTTGGGTGAATGAGACCTATTTTAGGGAAACCGAACACGAGTTTGCAAAATTACTTTCAGGCTACGAGACGGAGAATAAAATAGATCAGGAGCTTTTTATGATGGAGATCAGGAATTTGGATTTCTATGGCTATGGCGTTAAAGGATTTGTGTTGTCCATGATAGAAAGTGCCATTGATTTGTCAAATGGTAAGATTTCTAATGCAACCATTTCGAAGATCTTGAATCTTGGTAAAGAGATGCTTGTTAAACCGGTGGAGTTGTTGGATGATGTGGAGTTGGTTTTGAGTAATTTGGTAGATGATTATCGTTTGATCCTTTTGACAAAAGGAGATTTGTTGGATCAGGAGCGAAAAATGGAGAAATCTGGTTTATCCAAGTACTTTCACCACATTGAAGTGCTAAGTGATAAAAAGGAAGAGAATTATAAAAATTTGCTCGAACATCTTGAGATCAAGGTGGATGAGTTTTTAATGGTAGGCAACTCATTAAAATCTGATGTCTTACCGCTGATCAATATTGGCGCCCAGGCTATTCATATACCCTTTCATACGACATGGGTTCATGAAGAAGTAAGTAAGCATGAGGTCAATGGTTCCTATTATAGTGTAGGAGGTATTAAAGATATTTTGCCTCTATTAAAAAAGTAAACTGATTGTTTAAAGTTAATTCATAAAGCATAAATGAAGTTTAAGAATTTTCCGATGGTACCCAGAGTGATATTTGGAAGAGGTTGTTTTAACCAACTTGAGGAGATATTAATGCCCAGACGTATAAATTCTGAGGCTCCTTTTATCTTCTTAGTGGATGATGTGTTTGAGACAAATCCTGATTTTGTTGCTAAAATACCACTGTTATTCGGTGATAAGATTATTTTTATTCCAACTGATGAAGAGCCGAAAACTGATCAAGTTGATGTCTTAGTTTCTAAGATTAGAGAGTACACAACTGAGAGCCCTTCCGGAATTGTTGGTATTGGTGGCGGAACGGTGATGGATTTAGCCAAAGCGGTGGCCATAATGCTTACCAGTAATGGAAAGGCAGAGGAATATCAAGGATGGGATTTAGTGACATGTGAGGCAATTTATCACGTGGGAATTCCAACCATCAGCGGAACTGGAGCAGAGGTTTCAAGAACTACTGTGCTCACGGGACCAGAGAAGAAACTGGGTATCAATTCAGACTTTACGCCATTTGATCAGGTCATATTGGATCCTGAACTCACCAATGGCGTTCCTAGAGACCAGTGGTTTTATACCGGTATGGACTGTTATATTCATTGTGTGGAATCATTGAACGGAACCTATCTGAATGCCTTCAGCCAAAGTTATGGAGAGAAGGCAGAGGATCTTTGCGACGAGGTTTTCTACAACGGGAAATTATCTAAAGAAGAGACTCAAGATAAACTGATGATGGCCTCATGGCACGGTGGAATGAGTATCGCTTATTCTCAAGTGGGTGTTGCTCATGCTATGAGTTACGGACTTTCTTATTTACTCGGTACCAAACATGGTTTAGGGAATTGCATTGTTTTCAATCATTTGGAAGAGTTTTACCCGGAAGGGGTTGCCAAGTTCAAAAAGATGAAAGAACGTCACAATATTGAATTGCCAAAAGGATTGTGTTCAAACCTATCAGAGCAAGATTTTGAAACCATGATCAATGTTTCCATGGGAATGGATCCTTTGTGGGAAAATGCTGTTGGTAAAAATTGGAAGGATACCATTACTCGGGTAAAACTTAGAAATCTCTACGAAAAGATGTAATGGAATGTGTTTCGGCTTTAAAAGTCGAGAAGCATGATCTTTATTTGAAAATAAACAATATACTACCTAGTAGTGTTGCACATCGTAACATTGCTAGGTAGCTATCTTTCTAAGCTATGGTGTTGTTGGCCAATTGCCAAAAAATATACGGGCACCGTTTTTACAGTACCCGTTCCATTTAGTAGATATCTCTTTCCTTATTCTAAGTGTTTTGTTTGCAGTAGGAGAAAGCGGTAATTGTTATTCCCCTTGCTCTTCTTCCATAGTATGATATACGTTTTGTACATCATCGTCCTCTTCAATCTTCTCCAATAGTTTCTCAACATCAGCGATCTGCTCCGCTTCCAGTTTTTTGGTGACCTGGGGGATTCTTTCGAATCCGGAAGAGAGGATTTCTATTTCTCTTTCCTCTAGTTCCTTCTGAATAGCTCCAAAACTTTCAAATGGCGCATAGATGTGAATACCGTCTTCATCTTCAAAAACTTCTTCAGCTCCAAAGTCAATAAGCTCAAGTTCCAATTCTTCTGGATCTATTCCGTCTGCCGGTACTCTGAAGTTACAGGTGTGGTCAAACATAAATTCTACTGACCCGCTAGTTCCAAGGCTTCCGTTGCATTTGTTGAAATAGCTACGGATGTTAGCTACAGTTCGGTTGTTGTTGTCTGTGGCTGTTTCTATTAATATTGCTATACCATAAGGGGCGTAACCTTCGAAGAGTACTTCTTTGTAGTCTTCTGTGTTTTTATCGCTTGCACGTTTTATGGCCCTTTCGATATTATCCTTGGGCATATTTGCAGTCTTCGCATTCTGAATAATGGCGCGTAGTCTAGCATTGGAATCAGGATCAGGTCCACCGTCTTTAACGGCCATTACAATGTCTTTTCCTAATCGCGTAAAGGTCTTAGCCATAGCTGACCAACGCTTCATTTTTCTCGCCTTCCTAAATTCAAAAGCTCTTCCCATAAGGTGAATTAATTACTGTTTTAGACTACAAAAATAGCCAAAGACTTTAGAAATTGGAAATCTTGGGAATTAAAGTTATGATCCCTTGATGATTTTTTCTATTTGCTCTGCTAGCTTAAAGTCCTTATCCGTAATTCCATCTGCGTCATGAGTGTGAAGTTGAATGCTGAGATTGTTATACACATTGGTCCAATCGGGATGGTGGTTTAGCCGTTCTGCTTCAAAGGCAATTCTAGTCATCATGGCGAAGGCGTCTGCAAAGTCTTTAAAATCCAAAGATGTGACTAAGAAACCTTCTTCATAATCCCAGTATTCTAGGTTGGCGAGGCGCTCTTCTATTTCTTGTTCGGAATATGTTTTCATAATGTGTGTGTTTTGAGTTTCTGTACCGTTTGTTAAATGGCGCGCTAGCGTTGATAGTCGTTTTTCCAAGTGATCAGCTGCTACCGCTCCATGGTAAAGGTACATATAGTTTTAAATCCCTTAAAGCGATTGGCTGTTGAATTGTCGTTAAATTCTTTTTATCTGCAGTATGTTTATGGGCGGATTTGGACGTTTCAAAAAAAAATATGGCTTATATTTGTTGCTGATAAAAACTGCTTCTTATGAGTCAAACCATTACCGATACGAGTTTTAATTTTCCTGGTCAAAAAAGTGTTTATAAAGGAAAAGTACGCGAGGTTTATAATATAAATGATCAACAGTTGGTTATGATAGCAACTGATCGCTTGTCTGCATTTGATGTGGTAATGCCTAAGGGGATTCCATACAAAGGCCAGATTTTAAATCAGATCGCAACCAAAATGATGGAAGATACCAAGGATATAGTTCCGAATTGGTTGGTGGCTACTCCTGATCCTAATGTTGCAGTTGGACATCTATGTGAGCCATTTAAAGTTGAAATGGTAATTCGTGGTTATTTATCCGGTCATGCAGCTAGAGAATACAAGGCAGGGAAAAGAACCTTATGTGGTGTTGCCATGCCTGAGGGATTAAGGGAGAATGATAAATTTCCTGAGCCTATTATAACACCATCGACTAAGGCTGATCAAGGTGACCATGATGAAGATATTTCTCGAGAAGCAATTTTATCCAAAGGAATTGTTAATCAGGCAGATTATATTGTTTTGGAAAACTATACCAGAGCTTTGTTCAATAGAGGATCGGAAATTGCTGCAAAACGCGGGCTTATTTTGGTGGATACCAAATATGAGTTTGGAAAAACCAAAGAAGGAGAGATCGTTCTAATTGATGAAATACATACTCCTGATTCTTCACGATACTTTTATGCTGACGGTTACCAAGAGCGACAAGCTAAGGGCGAGGCCCAAAAGCAACTCTCTAAAGAGTTTGTTCGTCAGTGGTTAATCTCCAATGGTTTTCAAGGGAAACCCGGCCAAAATATTCCTGAAATGAATGATGCGTATATTGAATCGGTTTCTGAGCGCTATATAGAACTATACGAAAACATCACTGGAGAAGCTTTTAAAAAGGCTGATGTGTCTAACATACAATCTCGTATCGAAGAAAATGTCTTGGCTTATTTAAAGCAATAAAGGGGGTGAATGGCTTTTATGTTGCGAATTATTGTTTTGTGAAATTGCAATGCAATTTAGTAGTGATGTAAGGGTTCCTGATTGCTTTGTTTAAGTATATAATCACTAAGAATAATTGGACTTAATTTTAGGTCTTTTTGCAATCATATTGCACATCTAATTCTCTATATTTACAAGGTGAAATCTTTAGCATTCATATTAGCTCTTCTCGTTTTAACACTCAGCGTTATGCCCTGTGAGGACCCTGAGGTCTTTGCAGAAGCATCTGTGGAGCAAGTGGCGTGTTTCGATTGCGAGGGCGATGGAATGGGCGAACTTTGTACGCCGTTTTGCGAATGTCAGTGTTGTAGTATACATTATATTAGTTTTGAAGCTGGGAATTTCCATATGATACACCCTTTTGTTGCTCAAGGTAAATTTGTGTTCATGGACTCTCAGCAGCAGGAAGTCCTGCATCCTTTTGACCATCCTCCTAGGGTTTAATTCAGTCCTGGGACACCTATGTCCCAATGTGTCATTTTAAAATTTTTATCACTGAATTAAATTTAATTATACATGTTAAATAAGATCATCGATTTTTCGATCAATAATAAATTGATCGTAGGTCTTTGTACGCTAGTACTAATTGGTGTTGGAATCTGGTCCATAACTAAAGTGCCGGTTGATGCGCAACCTGATATCACCAATAATCAGGTGCAGGTTATTACCCAAGCATCCAATCTAAGCACTGTTGATATCGAACAGTTTGTCAGTTATCCAATCGAAATTGCGATGAGCAATCTTCCTGGAGTGACAGAGATTCGATCTGTGTCCAGGTTTGGTCTTTCTGTGGTGACCATCGTTTTTGAAGACGATATGGGCACCTATTTACCCCGACAACTGGTTTCAGAAAAATTACTGGAAGTAGAACAGGAGATTCCCGATGGTTTTGGGGCTCCCTTTATAGGGCCAATCTCCACGGGTTTAGGCGAAATTTATCAATATACATTAGAGGTGGATTCTGCCTTCAGGGATCAATATACACCTACTTCTCTTAGGAGCATTCAAGATTGGATTGTAAAACGTCAGATGGCCATGGTTCCCGGGGTCGTAGAGGTTAATGGTGTTGGAGGAAGTATCAAACAATTTGAGGTTGCCGTGGATCCCAATGAATTGCAAGCCATGGGCATCACTATTGCCGATATATTTACGGCACTTCAGGATAATAACCAGAATACCGGTGGGGCTTATATAGTGCGTAATCATCAAGCCAACTTTATCCGGGGTGAAGGACTTGCTCGAAGTATTGAGGATATTCAAAGCATTGTTGTAAAAAATACTGACGGAATGCCACTTACCATTGGTGACATCGCTTCGGTGAGTGTGGGTGAAGCGGTTCGCTACGGAGCTCTTACCAAAAATGGTATTGGAGAGTCGGTTGGAGGTATGATTATGATGCTTAAGGGTGCAAACTCCAAAGTGGTTATAGATGCTGTAAAGCAGCGTATGGAGCAAATCCAAGAATCCTTGCCGGAAGGAGTTTCTATTGTGCCTTTTTTGGATCGTAGTGAATTAATAGCAGATACCACGGGAACTATCGCCGAAAATCTGGCTATCGGTGGTTTAATTATCATTTTTGTATTGGTCATTTTTCTAGGGAACTGGCGTGGTGGTGTCATTGTAGCCTCTACAATTCCCCTCTCCTTATTATTTGCATTTATAATGATGCACATCTTTGATGTCTGGGCAAATTTAATGAGTTTAGGAGCTATTGATTTTGGGATTATTATTGACGGTGCTGTTATTATTGTAGAAAGTATCGTTTTTGTCATTCATAAGCGAGTGCTTAAAAGACAACAATTAACCCCGGTTGAAAAAGATAAAATTGCTGGGACATCTTCCAAAAAAATGATGAATGCTGCTTTTTTTGGTCAGATGATTATATTGATTGTCTTTCTTCCAATTCTTACCCTGGAAGGTGTGGAGGGTAAGATGTTCAAGCCTATGGCGCTTACCTTTATCTTTACAATGATCGGTGCTATGATCTTGTGTTTAACGTATGTTCCTGCTGTTTCTGCATTATTTTTAAAAACTAAAACAACTGAGAAACGGAGTTGGGGAGACCGCGCTGTGCACTGGTTAGAAAATAGGTATGAAAAGCTATTAGGTTCTGTATTAAAATCAGCCAAGATTGTAGTGGGGGCAAGCGTGGCGATGTTTGTTGTTTGCCTGTTTATATTCACTAAAATGGGAGGTGAGTTTATTCCTCAATTGGATGAGGGTGATATAGCCTTTCACATTATATTGAAACCTGGAAGTTCTCTAGAGGAAGGTATTACAACCTCTACTAAGATTGAAAAGCTCTTACTTGACACCTATCCGGAAATTACTCAGGTGGTTAGCCGTTTTGGGGTGTCAGATATTCCAACCGATCCCATGCCTATGGATATGGGTGATAGCTTTATTATCTTAAAAGAAAAGAGTGCGTGGACCTCTGCTGAGACTAAGGTAGAACTTATTGAAAAGATTAAAGAAACCCTTAGCGTTATTCCAGGGGTGAGTTATGAATTTTCACAACCCATTGAAATGCGTTTCAATGAATTAATTTCGGGAGTACGTGAGGATATCGCCGTAAAACTATACGGGGAAGATTTGGATGTCTTGGCAGCTAAGGCGGAGGAAATGGGACAGATCATCTCTACAATTGAGGGTGTTTCAGATTTGAAAGTTGAAGCTACTACCGGACTCCCTCAAATTACTGTGGATTATAAAAGAAATAAAGTAGCCCAATATGGTCTAAACATTAAAGATCTGAATATGCTGGTTCGCTCTGCATTTGCCGGAGGCCAGGCGGGTGTTGTTTTTGAAGGAGAAAGACGCATTGAATTAGTGGTGCGTTTAGCGGATAAGTATCGCTCCAATATTGACCATCTAAAAAATTTGTATGTCCCCTTGGCAACGGGTACCCAAATTCCATTGCGTGAAGTGGCGGATATCAGCTATAAATTGGGGCCAATGCAGATTAGTCGTGATAATACGAATCGAAGAACATATGTGGGTATCAATATTAGAAATCGCGATGTAAAATCTGTTGTTGATGATATAAAAGAAAAATTGAATGCTCAGTTTGAGTTGCCCTCTGGATATTATATTCGGTATGGAGGTGCCTTTGAAAACTTCGAGCGTGCTATTGCTAAACTGGAAATCGTGGTGCCTATAGCATTGTTGCTCATATTTGTCATGATTTATTTTGCACTGAATTCATTTAAACAAACCAGTATGATCTATGTTGCAATTCCGTTGGCCGCTATCGGGGGGGTGTTATCACTCTGGATCAGGGGAATGCCATTTAGTATCTCTGCCGGTGTTGGGTTTATAGTTCTCTTTGGGGTGGCAGTATTAAATGGCTTGGTACTTATTAGTGGCTTAAATGAGTTGAAGAACGAAGGTGTTACCGATATCAACAAGCGAATCCGCCTTGGTACGCGTAGACGAATTCGGCCAATACTGCTAACGGCTTTAACTGATGTTTTAGGTTTCTTACCTATGGCCGTTTCAGTTTCCTCAGGAGCAGAGGTACAGCGACCTTTGGCCACCGTGGTAATTGGAGGAATGATTACCTCTACCTTCCTAACGTTATTTGTTTTACCTATACTTTATAAATGGATGGAAGAACGATCTGTACGATTAAAAGTAAAGCCTAAGACCGCTTTGTTAATTATGGGCTTGTGTCTTAGTTTTTCAGTAACTGCCCAACAACAAGGGAACCTTGATTTTGATCGCATGGGGAAAGAAAGTATACCCATTGATCAGCAGCAAGCAGTCGAACTTGCCCTTGCTAATTTCCCGTTGCTCAAGAATAAAAAACTTGAGATTGAGCAACAAAAAGCTTTAAAGAAAACCGCCTGGGATCTAGGAACTACCAAGATCTTTACCGGTGGTGAAGAAATCAACGATGGAAATGGGGTGTACACCACTATTGGGTTGCAACAGCAGGATATTGATGTTTTTGGAATTGTTCCTAAGCTTCGACTGCGCAATGAACAGATTTTCTTGGCTGAAAAGGGGTATGAATTATCCCGCCTTGAGCTTGAGCAGGAAGTTAAAACAGCCTGGTCGAAGGCCTATGTTGCAAAAAGTCAGTTACTTGCCTACAAACAGCTTGACTCCGTATACAACGAATTTGAGAGGGCAGTTGCTTTACGATATGAGGTCGAAGCAATTTCGCGATTGCAATGGTTATCTGCCAAAAATCAAGCCTCTCAAATACATCTGAAACGACAACAGAGTCAGAGGAATTATAACATCGCTTTAGAGAAGTTAAACCTTTGGATGGGAGGCGATAGATTTTATGAGGTTAGTGCGTCTTTAGATACGAGCTTCTCACCGCTTGAGCTTTTTAGAGGTGACTCCGTAGATCATCCTGCTATAGAACTGTACAAGCAAGAGGTTGAGGTAGCACAAGCCAAATATAATAGTATTCGATCTGAATTTTTACCCAAGTTGAATCTTGAAGGTGGAAAGCAGGAGGTTAATGACAACGGTGGTTTTTATAGTTTTCAAGCTGGGATCTCAATACCAATACTCTCGGGTAAATCATATGGTCAAACCAAAGCTGCACGAATTGAAACCGAAATTGCGACACAATCCGCTGCCTATCATACCGCTGCATTGCAATCAAATTATCGAACGGCACTTCAAGATTATCTAAAGTGGGAGGAATCATGGAGCTTCTACGAAAATCAGGCATTGCCCTTAGCAGAGGAACAACAAAGAGCGGCCCTTATGGCCTTTAATGAAGGTGCTATTGCGTATGTACAATTCATACAAATGCTGGATAAAGTGGTCGAATTGGAACTGGACGCTTTGCAAGCCCTTGAAAATTATCTAGAGGCTCGAGCAACTCTTGAATATTTTGCAAATGATAAAACAAACTAAAATGAATAGGTTATATACGAAAAACCAACAATTGATGGTGCTCTTCGCCGTCCTACTACTGGTCAGCTGCGGTGATAAGGCCAAAACCAATCATGAAGATTCTCATCAAGAGATGACCTCTGAAACAGTTAAAGAGGCCATGTTGACGGCTCAGCAGTTCAATGCACTGGACATGAAAATTGATAGCATACAAAAAAGAAACCTTCAGGGGTATATTACAGCAAATGGCCGTTTAGAAGTTCCACCACAAAACGAAGCTGTGGTTACTTCCGTATTTGGCGCCAATGTATCTAAGATTCTTGTTATAGAAGGAGAACAGGTAAAGGTTGGACAGGTTTTGGCTTTTATTTCACATCCCAGTCTGATTCAAAAGCAAACGGATTATTTAAATGCATTTCACAGGTATGATTTGCATAAAAAAGAATTTGTTCGTCAGAAAAAGTTGTACCAGGCGGGGGTAGGTTCCGGAGAAACTTACCAAAGAGCTGAATCAGCACTTAATAATTCTCAAAGCAGTATGTTAGGCTTGCAATCACAGCTCCGTTTACTTCATTTAAACCCAGAACGCATTGAACAGGGTCATATCGCACAGCGGATACCGGTAATATCTCCCATTGATGGGGCAATTCATAAGGTTAATGTAAAGACAGCTCAATTTGTAGAAGCCCAATATCCTATGTTTGAAGTCGTAAATGTGGAGCATGTTCATGCTGATTTATTGGTTTACGAAAAGGATGCTGCTAAAGTTAAGCAAGGGCAACAGGTTATGTTTAGTATTGCTTCAGCGCCAACAGAGGAACTTGAAGCAAGAATCATCTCTGTGGGTAAAACTTTTGAAAGTGATCCAAAGGCCATTCATGTCCACGCAGAGATAGCTCCAAAACCAGAAGGGTTAATCCCTGGAATGTATGTTCAAGGAAGGATTATTGTGGATAGTACCATGACAATTGCACTACCGGAGAGTGCTGTGGCAAAACAAGGCGATGCATTCGTTGTTTTCACTGCAGAGAGGGAAGGAGAGGACTGGTCCTTTAAACCTGTTGAGGTTATCCCGGGAATTACAACCGGGTCTTGGACTAAGTTGGAGTTTCTAAGTCCCATTGAGCCCAAGACGAAATTCGCCTATAACAATGCGTATTACCTTGTGGCCCAAATGAGCAAAGGGGAAGGCGGACATCACCATTGAGGCTGTAGATTGTAAAAGAATCTTTTCCAGATACTTAGAAATGCTGTTTCGTTTTTTAGCAAGTGAAACAGCATTTCATGGTGTTGGTGGATTTGAAAAGTCTAATGTGCCACTGACGGGTTTACCTTGTTTTCAGCCTCTAAAATAAAAAATCCGATAGCCTGAACTACCGGATTCTATAGCTGCTATTTCGCCTCGAATATTCTTATTCAAGAATGCTCTTTACGAAATCATCGATGCCATCGATTCCTTTGTCGCTTAACATTTTTATAAACGCAGATCCTATGATTGCTCCCTTGGTGTACTGAGTAGCACTTTCAAAGGTGTCTTTATTACTGATTCCAAAACCTACTATTTGTGGTGCATTTAAATTCATGTCTGCTACTTTTTTAAAGTAGTCAGTTTGTACATCTCCAAAGGTGCTTTTAGCGCCTGTTACACTGGCTGAACTCACCATGTATATAAATCCTTCGGATACCGAATCGATAAGTGCTATTCGCTCCTTGGAGGTTTGTGGTGTAATCAGGAAGACGTTGATCAAATTGTATTTTTCAAATACCTCCTGATACTCTTGTTGGTATACATCCACTGGAAGATCCGGTATGATCAGGCCGTCAATACCGATTTCTTGGCATTTTCGACAAAACTCCTCTACGCCGTACTGTAGTATGGGATTAAAATACCCCATGATCACCAGTGGGATCTGAACGGTTTTTCTAATGTCTTTGAGCTGCTCAAATAATTTTTCAGAAGACATTCCATTTTTTAAAGCTTGGGTAGAGCTCGCCTGTATGGTTGGGCCATCGGCCAATGGATCCGAAAACGGAAGTCCTATTTCTAACATGTCAACACCACTTTTTTCAAGCTGCTCAATAATTGTAACTGTATCATCTAGTTCTGGATAACCAGCGGTGAAATATATGGAAAGTAGTTTATGAGATTCTTCTAGTTTTTTATTGATTCTATTCATTGTCATGCGTTTTAAAAATTTGTGGGTTAAAGATCAAAGTAACTGATATAAGTGTCTAGATCTTTATCTCCTCTTCCGGATAAACTGATCACAACGACGTCGTCTGCTTTAAATGTAGTGTGTTCAAATACCGCTAAGGCGTGTGAGCTTTCTATGGCTGGAATAATACCTTCGGTCTTACAAAGGTCTAATCCTGCTTTCATGGCCTGGTCATCCGTGGCGGAATAAAAAGTACCTCTTCCGGTGCGGTACAAATGCGCATGCATTGGGCCAACTCCCGGATAATCTAGTCCTGCAGAAATAGAATATGGTTCTGTAATCTGTCCGTCATTGGTTTGCATAAGCAGGGTTTTACAGCCGTGGATAATGCCCTCTTTTCCTAGCTGAGAAGTCGCTGCACTTTCTCCTGATTGGATTCCTTTTCCAGCGGCTTCAACGGCAATGATATTTACTTTTTCATTGTCTAGAAAATGGTAATAGGTTCCAGCGGCATTACTTCCACCTCCAATACAAGCAACCACATAATCAGGATAATCTCTTCCTTCTTTTTCTAAAAGCTGCCATTTGATTTCTTCAGAAATTACACTTTGGAATCGGGTCACCATATCTGGATAGGGGTGAGGGCCGATGGCAGATCCAATAATGTAATGGGTATCTATAGGATTGTTGATCCAATCGCGTATGGCTTCATTGGTTGCATCCTTTAGAGTTCTACTTCCGGATAATGCCGGACGTACTTCTGCTCCTAACATCTTCATACGCGCGACATTGGGTGCTTGACGTTGAATGTCAATTTCCCCCATATAAACTACACATTGGATTCCAGCCAAGGCACATACCGTGGCTGTTGCCACGCCGTGCTGACCAGCACCAGTTTCAGCGATAATTCGGTTTTTGCCCAATCGCTTGGCCAGTAAGATCTGACCGATGGTGTTGTTGATTTTATGTGCGCCTGTGTGATTGAGGTCCTCTCGTTTTAGATAGACTTTGGTGTTGTGTTTTTTGGAAAGCCCTTTGGCAAAATACAAAGGAGAGGGCCTGCCGACATAGTCTTTGAGTAATTGATTGAATTCTTCAATAAAGGATTCTTCTCCCATGATCTTGAGGTATTCCTGGCGTAGCTTTTCTACATTTGGGTATAGCATCTCTGGGATATAGGCTCCCCCAAATTCCCCGTAATATCCTTGATTGTTGACGTGATACATATATTTTTATTTTGTGATGGTTTGCGGGCCGTTATAGGGCTTTGATTTCATCTAATTTAATTATAAACTCTTTTATTAATGTGCTGTCTTTTAGTCCTGGTTGCTGTTCAAATTGACTATTGACGTCTATGGCGTGAACTGGTAAATTAGGGTCAATATTTTTGATAGCCTCAAGCTGCTCAATTCCAATACCTCCACTTAAGAAAAAAGGTTTCTCAGATGGGTAGTCCTTTAGTAGTTCCCAGTCAAAGGTATATCCGTTACCTCCGGCATAGACTCCTTTGGTGTCAAATAGGAAGTAGTCTACTATGGGCTCATAAGTTTTTAACACCGAGAAGTCAAAATGGTCCTTAACCGAGAAGACTTTTATTATCAATGGAAGTTGTGTGATACTACCCTTTTGGAATGCCTGGCGCAAACTGACTTTTAATTCTTCACAGTAGGCAGAGGATTCCCTTCCGTGCAGCTGAATTCCGTTTAATCCAAATTGCGTTACCTTCTCCAAGACCTCGGTTGTGGTAGCATCGACAAAGACACCAATCTTTTTTACGGATTTAGGTAGCAAAGGAAGCGGTCCTGTGAAGTTTCGAGGAGATTTTTCGTAAAAAATGAACCCGAGATAATCTGGAACGAGACTCCCTATTTGCTGAATGTTATCTTGGTATTTCATACCACACACCTTTAGTTTCATAGCAGCTCAGATATAAATGATTTAGCGCTTTCTCCCGGCTGATCGGTTTTCATGAAATTCTCTCCGATTAAAAAGCCTTTAAATCCGTAGGGTTGGAGTTCCTTGATGGCTGCTGTACTACTGATTCCACTTTCTGAAACCTTTACAAACTCATCAGGAATAAGCTTAGCCAAGGATTTACTAGTATCTAGACTTACCTCGAAATTTTTTAAATTTCTGTTGTTGACCCCCAAAAGGTCAATGCTTGGCATGATGGATTTTTGCAATTCTTCCTCGTTGTGTACCTCTAATAAAACTTCCAGTCCAATAGATTTAGCGGTTTCACTTAGAGTTTTAATTTGTTGTTGATCCAATATCGCAGCAATGAGTAAGATGACATCTGCGCCATAAGCCTTGGCCTCTATAATTTGGTAGGGATCAAATATAAATTCTTTTCGAAGCAGTGGAATGTGTACCGATGCTCTTGCAATTAGTAAATCATCCAGCGAACCGCCAAAGTATTTTCCATCGGTAAGGACAGACATTCCACAGGCTCCAGCGTCCTGATAACCTTGAGCTACTTCATCTACATTAAGGCCGTGATTGATAATGGACTTTGAAGGTGAACGTCTCTTGTGTTCTGCAATGATACCTGACTGACTTTCTTTAAGACCAGTACTAAGCGAAGGGCAATCTCTCTGAAATAGAACACTCTGTTCTAACTGAGATGCGGGTATAAGTGATTTTTTTAAGGCAACTTCCTTTTTCTTATCAGCAAATATTTTTTCTAATATATTCATAACCTTAAAAGATGTTTTTTTATTCCTTTAGTTTAAGCTTAATGCTCTAATACTTTCAAATGCCTTTAAGGCTTTACCGCTTGCAAGTGATTCTTTTGCCAGAGTAAAACCTTCCATTGGAGTGAGATCCTTTACCGTTGCAATGGCAACTGCTGCATTAGCACATACCACATTGTTTTGAGCTGCACTACCTTGACCTTGAAGGACCTCCATAAAGATGTTAGCTGCGGATTCTATACTATCTCCACCGTAAATCGCGGATTGTGGATGTTGAGCTACGCCAAAATCCTCCGCATCTATCATTTGTTCGGTATTATTTCTGATGACCTTTGCCTCTGAGGTCAATGAGATCTCATCATAACCATCTAAGGCGTGTACTATAGCGTAATTTTTATCTGTGTTCTGATACAAATAGGCGTACATACGTGCAAGTTCTAAATTGTATACCCCTACCATTTGATTTTTAGGGAAGGCCGGGTTTACCATCGGTCCTAAGGTGTTGAAAAATGTTTTTACGGCCAACTCCTTTCTAATGGGGGCCACATTTTTCATAGCAGGGTGAAATAGTGGAGCGTGTAAAAAGCAGATACCTGCCTTGTCAATGGATCGTTTTAAAAAATCATGATCACTTGAAAATTGAATTCCCAGATGCTGCATCACGTTACTGGATCCACATTTGGAAGAGACCCCGTAATTCCCGTGCTTGGTGACATGGACTCCGGCTCCTGCGGTCACAAAGGAGGCTAGGGTAGAGATATTAAATGTATCCTTCCCATCACCACCAGTTCCGCAAAGGTCGATGGTGTTGTAACCATCAAGTTTCACCGGGATACAAAGCTCTAATAGGGCATCGCGAAAGCCTTCTAACTCTTCAATGGTGACACTACGCATCATATATACCGTTAAGAAGGCTGCTATTTGGCTGTGATTATATGAACCATTCGAAATGTTTACCAACACATTTTTCGCCTCTTCCTTTGAGATGGTTTCGTGGTTAATTAATCTATTTAATAGTGCTTTCATGGCTTTTGCTATATTATTTTTTATGTATTCCTTGAACTAGTCTTTTTTTATTTTTTGAATTAAGAGGCCTTAAGCCAGTTGTCTAAAATTTGTTTTCCTTCAGGAGTAAGTACAGATTCCGGATGGTATTGTACCCCACATACATCATATTGTGCGTGTCTTAAGGACATCACCTGTCCATTGGCATCATAGGAGGTGGGAATGAGTACCTCCGGTAAATTTGGGTCTACAACCCAACTGTGGTAACGTCCTACCTTGATTTGCGCCGGGATATCCTTGTAAATAGGATCCTCAGCAACAATTGAAATGGTGGTGGCTACCCCGTGGTATACCTCTGGGATGTTGATTAGCTTTCCTCCAAATACCTCACCTATTGCCTGTTGTCCAAGGCAAACACCTAGAATACTTTTGGTAGGAGCGTAGGTTCTTATAATGTCTTTTAAAAGACCGGCTTCATCGGGAATACCAGGGCCTGGGGATAATACGATTTTATCGAAGGCTTCTACCTGGTCAAGGGAGAGTTGGTCATTTCTTTTGACGGTAACCTCTGCTCCGAGATCTTCTAAATAGTGCACCAAATTATAGGTAAAGCTATCGTAATTGTCTATGACTAAAATTCTTTTCATTCGTTAGATTTCTTCTGCCATTTGCATGGCTTTATTTAATGCTCCTAGTTTGTTAAAAGTTTCTTGTAATTCACTTTCAGGGTTGGACTCTGAGACAATCCCTGCACCTGCTTGATAGTACAAATTGTGGTTTTTACTTAAGAAGGTACGAATCATGATGGCGTGATTAAAATTGCCATGGAAATCCATAAACCCAATTGCCCCGCCATAGTAGCCGCGATTGCTATTTTCATAAGTATCGATAAGCTGCATGGCCTTGTGTTTTGGAGCGCCACTTAGGGTTCCGGCAGGGAAGGTATCTGCAACTACTCTCATCGTTGGGGTTTGTTTTTTCTTTATCGCCGTTACTTTAGATACCAAGTGAATGACATGAGAGAAGAACTGTACCTCTCTATAGGTTTCAACTTTGACATTATTTCCATTCCTGCTCAAATCATTTCTGGCCAAATCAACCAGCATCACATGTTCGCTGTTTTCCTTGTCGTCCTCTGAGAGTAGTTTGGCTAATTCGGCATCCTTTTCATCATTTCCAGTTCGTTTGAAGGTGCCTGCGATGGGGTGGATCTCTGCTTTTTCATCCTTGATGATCAGCTGAGCCTCCGGAGAACTTCCAAAGATCTTAAAATCTCCATAATCGAAGTAGAATAAATAAGGTGATGGATTTATCGACCGCAGGGCTCGGTAAACATTAAACTCATCTCCTTTAAACTTCTGTTGAAAACGACGACTCAATACCAGTTGGAATACATCGCCGCGGTGACAATGTTCTTTTGCTTTTTCAACCAATGCTCTGTAATCTTCATCTTGGAGTTTAGAACTTGGTTGACCTACTTTCTCAAAGTTATAAGAAGAGAAGTTTCTAGCTTGCAAGAGTTGATTTATTTCTTCGATATTAGATTCACTATCATAACAATGGCAGAAAATATAAGCCTGGTTATTAAAGTGATTGATCGCGATGATGTTTTTGTATATCGCATAGTAGATATCCGGGATTCCAAGGGTGTCTTCTTTTTCACTTATCTCAATGTCCTCAAAATATCGCACCGCATCATAAGCGATATAACCGAATAGACCATTGTTGATAAACTTAAAACTATTGGAGTCTGTCTCAAAACGTTTTGCAAAGGTTGTGATACGCTTTGGAACGTTGGTCTGTTGGTCAATGTTATCCTGTTGGCTTGTGCCGTCAGGATAGTGTTCGATGATACTTTTGTTTTCAACTTTGATAGAGGCTATAGGATTGAAACATATATAGGAAAAGCTATTGTTGTTCGCGTGGTAGTCACTGCTTTCCAATAGAATGCTATTAGGATAACGATCCCGAATCTTCAGATAGACGCTAACCGGGGTAATGGTATCCGATAGGATCTGTTTAAAGTGTGTTTTTAATGGATATGTCTTCATTTGAAATACTTTGTTTATTTGATTTTAAGCAATAAAAAAAGGCTTGTCGTGATTGACAAGCCTTTTCGTATTATTTTTCAAAATACACTAATAGGATGCTAGCTCACGACATTTGACGTAAGTTGTACCACCACCATGTATTTTTTCTTATTGTTCTCATTGATGCCTCAAATATATAAAACTAAATTCAGCTGTCAAACAAAAAAATGATTTTACAACGAAATATAATGCAAACGTGACATTCAGTGCTATAACAAAACAGGCAGCCCTAAGGTTGCCTGAATTAACACTGAACTTTATGTAGTAAACATGGGTTTAGAATACCAAATCAACATTTAAGTCAAACTCATCATAAATAGTTTTGTCCCCTAAGTTATCGAAGAAACTTCCAGAACCATATCGGATATCATATTTACTTCTATCAATTTTTAAGTTTGCAGTAGCTTTGCTTCCGTAAACTGAAATTTCAAAGTTGATAGGTAAGGTTTTTCCTTTGATAGTTAAATCACCTGTAGCATCATATGAATTTTTACCACTTTGAACGGTTTTAGTAATTTTTAATGAGGCAGTTGAGAAATTTTCAACACCAAAGAAATCTTCAGATTTTAAATGTCCGTCCAATTGATCTTTGTATTCTCCACTAAGGTCAGTAGATTCTAATGTGGTCATGTCAACTACGAACTCACCTCCGGTTAATACTTCACCTGTGAATTCTAAAGATCCACTTTGTAAAGCAACGGTACCATAATGTGAACCAGTTACTTTGTAACCTTTCCATTTTACTTGACTTTCTTTAACGTCTACTTCTTTAGATATGGTGTCAACAAATGCGCTTGACCCTACGACTACTGCTAATACAGCTACTGATTTTAAAATGCTTTTTTTCATTTTTAATTTAATTTTCGTTATTACTTGACTTTTGGTTTATTAGGTATTATATAGTGATAAAGAGTTCCTCCTCTGGTTTTCTGACTTTGTCATAATGTTGGGTTGTGTCCTCTGCAGAACGGTACCCTAGTGGAACAATGAGACTTGGTGTTAGATGAAGTTGTTTTAGGTTTAAAACCTCCGCAACTTTATCAGCATCAAATCCTTCCATTGGACAGCTGTCTATTTTTAAATCTGCTGCAGCGGATAGAAGATTTCCTAGGGCAATATAGGTTTGTTTTGCCGCCCATACCTCACGCGCATCTTCAGTTAGAGCTCCAACGACACTATTCATAAGGTTAGCATAAGCTTCTAGTTGTTGGATTTCCAATCCTCTTGTTTTGCTGACATTCTCAATATATGATGCTATGTGTTGCTCGCTTAAATCAGAAAGATTCGCGAAGATCACCACATGAGAGGAGTCTACTAATTGTTGTTGTCCGTTGGCAGCAAACTTTAGTTGTGCTTTAATATCAGGGTCGGAAATGATTAAGACCTTATAGGGTTGTAGACCATAGGAAGAGGCCGATAATTGAATGGCTTCTTTTAAGAGCTCAACATCTGTGTCTGATAATTTTTTTGCTGCATCAAATTTCTTTGTTGCGTATCGCCATTTTAGGTTTGTATTATATGTACTCATCTTTTATATGTATGATAGTTGTATATACAACTGTTGGTTAAAAAAATTTAGTCTCTTATTTTATCGAGTAGGGTATTGAGCATTTCTGTCTCTTGTACACTTAGGTTATCAATGATGGAATTGTTTAAATCCTTCATCGGGCCATCTAACTGCTCTAGAACCTCCATCCCTCTTGGTGTAATTACGATATCTACTTTTCTTCTGTTTTTTTCGCAAACACTGCGTTGCACCATGCCCTTAACAATCAATTTATCAACAAGCCTTGTGGTATTACTCATTTTACAAATCATACGTTCTTGAACACAGCTCAAACTCGCTGGAACTCCTTTTTGACCTCTAAGAATACGCAATACGTTAAACTGTTCCGTGGACAAGTCAAAAGATTTAAGCACTTCAGAGGTCCGGTCCTGAACTAAATTTGCGGTGTATAGCAAGTTTAACACGGTCTTTAACTCGAGTGAAATAACTTTTGATTTTATAATGTCCTCTATAATCATTGTATTGACAATTGTTGTAGGTACAAATGTAGTATAATTTTGAAAACCATTTTATAAAAAAATGTTAAAAGTGCAATTGAGCACTTCACTCTTCTTACTTTTAGCCCTGTAATACGCAATTTTTCTGCTATGAGGAGTTTTATTATTTTTGTAGGTTTGGTTGCTTTGGTGTCATGCAAGACAGGTGAACATAGCATGAGCTATTCCTTTATTGATTATGAGATGGCAAAACCGCATCAATTATTGTCCACCTCATATTCGGATATACCGGTGTATACTTTTGATGAGTTTGAAAAATTACTCAAAGTTGATACAGAGAAAACCTTTGTAGTTAATTTTTGGGCCACTTGGTGTAAGCCTTGTGTAAAGGAGATTCCTGAATTTGAAAAGCTTCAAAGAACCTACGCAGATCAGGACGTTGAGGTAGTGCTGGTGAGTTTGGACTTTCCCGGCAAAGTGGAGGAGCAACTGTTACCATTTCTTGAAGAACTTAAACTCAGGAGTCAAGTTATCCTCTTGGATGATCCTCATCAAAATCGATGGATACCTAAAATCGATAACAATTGGTCCGGTGCTATTCCTGCAACCTTAATTTTTAATGCAGACAGAAGGAAGTTTTACGAAAAATCATTTACCTTTATAAGTCTTGAGGCTGAGCTTCAGGAGTTTTTGAACTAATTTATAACATTGTTAACTAATTTAACCTAACTTGAAAATGAGAATTATTAGAATGCTTTTAGTGCTTATGACCGTCTCGGGTCTGTTTGCCTTTAGTCCCCCGGACAATATCACTCAAGGGTATTCGATTGGAGATTTGGCAGCTGATTTTACCTTAAAGAATGTGGATGGTAAAATGATTTCACTTTCGGATTATAGCCAGGCCAAAGGGTTTTTAGTGATTTTTACATGTAATAGTTGTCCTTACGCCAATGCGTACGAGGATAGAATTATTGCATTAGATAGGAAATACAAAGACTCTGGGGTGCCTGTGATCGCTATAAATCCAAATAACGCTAAGCACAGACCAGAAGATAGTTTTGAAAACATGCAAAAACGGGCTCTACATAAATCCTATTCGTTTCCTTATTTACATGATGCAAAACAGGAGGTATACCCGCTTTTCGGAGCCAAACGCACTCCGCATTGTTTTTTGTTGGAAAAAACCAACTCCGGTAATGTCGTTCGTTATATAGGAGCAATCGATGATAACTATCAGGATGCCTTAGAGGTGGAGGCTCGTTTTGTGGAGGATGCTATCGAGGCTATGCTGGAAGGACGCAAAATTCAAATCGAAATAACCAAGGCGATTGGTTGCTCCATTAAATAATATTTCCAGGAGATTTACGTAAGTTTGTGGACTGAGGGAAACTTCAGTTTTTTTAGTTTTAATTTAAAATTTAATACATATTATGGTCGAGTTGACACAAGAGGAGTGGTCAGAAGAATTTCAAAATGATGACAATGCTGTGATTTTAGATGTTCGTACAGACGAAGAGATCGCTGAAGGGTATATTCCAAATGCTATTCACATCGATATCTATAAAGGACAAGGCTTTTTGGATGAGGTTGAACAACTGGATAAATCCAAAAATTATTATGTGTACTGCCGTTCCGGAAAAAGAAGTGCACAGGCCTGTCTTTTAATGAATCAACACGGTTTTGAAAACACCTATAACCTGATCGGTGGTTTTATGGAGTGGGAGGGCGAGACCACAGAGGACTAGACTTCACAATATCAAAGGTGTTAAGGGTAGTTTAACTACCCTTTTTTGTCTTTAATACAGTTGTGTAAGACAGCCTATTTTCATTTTTTTGCTGTTCTTGTAATTACTACCTTTGTACCATGATTTCATTAGAGAGAATTCGGTACTATTTTGAGAAGAACGGTTATGCAGTGTCTTCTCGTGTGGCTGAACGTTTGGGTATGAAAACCAAAAATGTTCGGCTTTTCTTCATTTATGCTTCCTTTGCTACTCTAGGTGTATGGTTTATTGTGTATCTCAATTTGGCCTTTTGGCTTAAGATAAAAGATTTGGTCTACACTAAAAGATCTTCGGTTTTTGACTTGTAGGAGTGTGTTTTTGATTTGCAGTAGATGATTGGCTTTTAAAATTGGTATTTGGCCGATACGATATAGACTAAGCGTTAGAAATTTTACGTTTAGGGGGGTCTCTTGTTAAATTAAAATTAGATTTATCGGGTGAAATTTGAATAAGAGTCATTTTTTTATGATATTGTTCGGCGTTTAAAACTAATTTTAAAATAACATAACAAAAACTTAATCTTGTATGAGAAAAGAATTTCTCTCGTTTTTCTTTGTGCTAAGCACTCTATTTCTAACTGCACAGGAGCTTAGTATTAAAGAAACCCTAATCAACCCGTCTAGTCAAATTAATGATGGTCAAATTGAAGTAGAAGTTTCTGGAGGTAACCCGCCTTATATTTACAAATGGAGCAATCAATCGACTTCTCTTAAATCAAACAAAACTACGGGACTTACAGAGGGCGTTGAATATACGCTGAGTGTAACCGACTCACAAGGTAAAACGGTCACAGAACAATATGAGATTAAGACAAAATCTATAACAGAAGTTTTCAACGGATTCATGACACCCGCAGTATCGGCTCTTGGATCCGTTTTATTTTGGGATCCATTTGCCGCAACAGGGATGTACGATCCAATAATTTACGCTGATGTAAAAATGGTTCCCATCCCCGGCTGGACTGCTGGCATCGAAGATAAGTTTATTCTTGATAAGTGGCTTGTAGCCGAAGGTGAGCATGTTTCCAAAGGGCAAGAAATTGCGTTAGTGTCAAATGCCTCCGGAGGTACTATAAACGTTACTGCTCTGGCAGATGGTGAGTTGAAGTACAGGGTAGACGAAGGTGGCGTGATTTATAATTCCGAAAACGCTAAACACGTTGTAGAGGTTGGAGCGCATAATCTTGCAGAAATAGTATATGATGAGCCCATAGCGCTTTTACATCCCAATGGTGATTTTCAAACCACAAGCATCCCTTTTATTGTAATCTGGCTAATATGCGGGGCATTGTTCTTTACACTAAGAATGGGCTTTATCAATGTTAGAGGGTTTAAACATGCCCTGGATCTGGCAAAGGGCAAATACGATGACCCAACTGCTCCGGGTCAGGTAACGCATTTTCAAGCTTTGGCTACTGCGGTCTCTGGCACAGTTGGGTTGGGGAATATAGCAGGGGTGGCTGTTGCTGTCTCTATTGGTGGTGCCGGATCTACGCTTTGGATTATCATTGCAGGTTTACTGGGGATGTCTTCTAAGTTTGTGGAATGTACCCTTGGTGTAAAATATAGAAATATACTCCCTGATGGTCGTGTATTTGGTGGGCCGATGAATTACCTCAGATACGGGTTGGAGAAAAAGAATCTTACCGGTCTAGGGAAAGTATTGGCTGTAGTCTTTGCAGTACTAACAGTTGGAGCCTCTTTTGGAGGTGGAAACATGTTCCAAGCCAATCAAGCTTTTGAAACCCTACAAGGACAAATGACTTTTATACAAGGGCATGGGTTTTGGTTCGGAATCGTTACTGCTATATTAGTGGGAGCAGTAATCATTGGAGGTATTAGCAGTATTGCTAAGGTAACCGAAAGGATCGTACCATTTATGGCTGGTTTATATGTGTTGGGTGCTTTGATTGTAATCGGTGTAAATATCGAGAACTTAGGTGCTGCAATTTCAGCAATTATCGATGGCGCATTTAGTCCTAGTGCTTTAAAAGGAGGAGTTATTGGAGTGTTGATTGTAGGATTCCAAAGAGCTGCCTTCTCGAATGAAGCAGGTGTTGGATCTGCGGCCATTGCCCATAGTGCGGCTAAGACAAATCATCCGCCATCTGAAGGTTTTGTATCCTTATTAGAGCCTTTTATTGATACTGTAGTAGTTTGTACCCTTACTGCCTTGGTACTTATCTTTACAGGAATGCACGAAGTAGAAGGTATTGGAGGTGCTCAATTGACCTCTGATGCGTTTGGAACAGTAATAAGCTGGTTCCCATATGTACTTGCAATGGCAGTATTCTTATTTGCATTCTCTACTATGATATCTTGGTCTTATTATGGAATGAGAGCTTGGACCTTCCTTTTTGGAAAAAGCAAGAGAACAGAAATTGTCTATAAGCTTCTCTTTATGTTTATGGTCGTTGTTGGGGCTTCAGTGAGCCTTGGGGCAGTACTGACTTTTTCAGATATGATGATCTTGTCTATGTCCTTCCCGAACATTATTGGACTATATATCTTGAGTACGGAAGTTAAATTTGATCTTAAAGAATACCTGAGAAAATTAAAAGCAGGTGAATTATTTAAGAATCCGGAAACCGTCAAAGTGAAATCAAAATAATACGATATAACGCACAGTCGTTTATATACCATCCCTCTTTTGTACTGTTTCCAGGTATAGAAGAGGGATAGTTTTTTAATGTCGTTTTCTTAACTCACTGAATTTGGTTGAATTTGATTGTTGTGTAAACCAAAGCGGTAGTTCGGTTAAGTTTAGTAGAATTGCATATTTGTGAAAAATGGGCTGTTTTCTAAGGAAAAATTTAATAGAATTCAACTATATTTGACCTCCGATTAAAAATCGTTTATTTATGGAACTAGGAATGGAGGAACAAATGAATTTTGATTATACGGAAACGCAGAAATTGGTAGCAGAATCTGCAAGAGATTTTGCGAAACAATATATTCAGCCGTATGTAATGGAATGGGATGAAAAACAATTCTTTCCAGTGGATGTTATGAAGAAAGCCGGTGAGTTTGGATTCATGGGAATATTGGTGCCTGAAGAATATGGTGGATCAGGGTTTGGATACCACGAGTACATTGCAGTTTTAAATGAAATTTCAATGGTTGATCCTGCAATAGGATTGTCTATTGCTGCACATAATTCTTTATGTACAAATCATATTTTGAGCTTCGGTAATGAAGAACAAAAGGCGAAATGGGTTCCTAAACTAGCCACGGGAGAGTGGATTGGAGCTTGGGGACTTACTGAGCACAATACTGGATCTGATGCAGGAGGAATGAGTACTACTGCGGTAAAGGACGGAGATCATTGGGTCATCAATGGTGCTAAAAACTTTATCACTCACGGAAAAAGTGGAGATATTGCTGTGGTCATCGTTAGAACCGGGGAAAAAGGAGACTCTAGAGGTATTACGGCTTTTGCAGTAGAGAAAGGAACTCCAGGTTTTAGCAGTGGTAAGAAAGAAGATAAGCTAGGAATGCGTGCCAGTGAAACCGCGGAGATGGTATTCTCAGATTGTCGTGTTCCTGATGCAAATAGATTAGGGGCTGTAGGCGATGGATTCATTCAATCTATGAAAATACTGGATGGCGGACGAATTTCTATCGGTGCACTTTCTTTAGGTGTTGCTAATGGTGCTTATAAGGCTGCATTGAAATATTCGAAAGAAAGGGTTCAGTTTGGTAAACCTATTTCTGAGTTTCAGGGGATCTCGTTTAAGTTGGCTGATATGGCAACTGATATTGAGGCTTCTGAACTCTTGTTACACAAAGCAGCATTTGAGAAAAATGCAGGCAGGCCAATGACAAAAATTGGAGCCATGTGTAAAATGTTTGCATCTGAGGCTTGTGTACGTATTGCTAATGAAGCGGTGCAAATACATGGAGGCTATGGATACATCAAAGATTTCCCGGTAGAGAAGTTTTACAGAGATTCGAAACTGTGTACCATAGGGGAGGGAACTACTGAAATTCAGAAGGTGGTGATCTCGAGACAAATACTAAAATAAATTTTTTATAGTAGAGGTAGGGATAACATTATTTGTTTTAAATAATAGGTTACCCCTATCTCTTCTTCTACTGCAAACTTCCAATCAGCTATCAGTTTGGTTTTTGTAAAGTCGCTGCTAATCTAACTTCTATTGGAACAACAATCAAATTATAACACTTTTAGAAACTTTAGCTATCTTTGACATTTAGAATTACATTCAGAAGTAGATTCTGGATACTGCGTTGAGTTTTAGTTGGTTGTCATGATTTGATTTTTTTATTTTTTATTCAAAAAATATATTATATTTGCCGACCGAAAAAGAAAGGAGGTGGTACAACGATGTTAATTATACCGATTAAAGAAGGAGAAAATATCGATAGAGCGCTTAAGCGTTACAAGCGTAAGTTCGATAAAACTGGTACAATGCGACAGCTACGCAGCCGTCAGCAGTTTGATAAACCTTCTATAGAAAATAGAGCTAAACAACAGAAAGCTCAATACATACAGCGCTTGAGAGATCAGGAAGAAATTTAATTTCTTATATTATCACAATGTAAGTCCCGACTTTTACTAAAAGGTCGGGATTTTTTTAGTTATACCCGGCAGGTTTCTAGTAAACTTCTAGTAACTTTGAGTTATGGAGTTTCAAAAGTTTTTAGATTATCTGCAAATCGAAAAGAATTATTCTAAGCATACAACTGCTGCGTATTGCCGGGATTTGTCGGCCTTTGAAGACTTCTGTGACACTTCCTATGATGGCTTCGATTATAAAGAGGTTAATTACCCTATGATACGCTCCTGGATCGTCAGTCTGGTGGAGCAGGGGAATAGTAACAGAACTATCAACAGGAAAGTATCATCCCTTAAAGCTTATTTCAAGTACTTACGCAAAACTCAGCAACTTCAAATTAATCCACTGGATAAACATCAAGCGCTCAAAACAGAATCTAAGATAGAAGTTCCTTTCTCTAAGGAGGAGATTAGAGCTGTTTTGGATAGCTTTGAATTTGATACTTCATTTGAAGGGGTGCGTGATAAAACTATTATTGAATTATTTTACGCCACTGGAATGCGTAGGGCGGAGTTAATTCATTTAACGATAAATGCTGTTGATTTTGCTCATAAAACCATAAAGGTATTAGGGAAGCGTAATAAAGAGAGAATAATCCCAATTCTCCCTGTTGTAGAGCAATTGCTGAAGGATTATCTTCAAGCTAGAGAACAAGTGCCCGGGGCCGAGCTCACGGACAGTTTATTTATTCTTAAAAACGGTCACAAAATCAACGAATCGTTTGTTTATCGGGTAATTAATACCTACTTTAGTAAGGCGTCAACCAAGCAAAAAAAGAGTCCGCACATTCTAAGACATAGCTTTGCTACCCACCTTCTCAATGAAGGGGCTGATCTAAATGCTGTCAAGGAGTTGCTCGGACATTCTAGTTTAGCATCGACTCAGGTTTATACTCATAACAGTATAGCGATGCTGAAAAAACAATACGGCCAGGCGCACCCTAGAAATAAAAAATAGACAAAAGCTACGCCTATGTAAAGAAGCTACGCAGGATCATTGCGATCGTCGAATGTAATTTCATCCTATTTCGGGATGTACGTTTAACCTTTTTAAAATTAGATGATATGGAAGTGAACACACAATCTGTCAACTTCAATGTGGAACAAGAGTTGTTGAATTTTATTCAAAAGCGAATGGATAAATTAGATCATTTTTACGACCGGGTAATTTATTCAGATGTGTTTTTAAAAGTTCAAAACACCAGTGCTAAAGAGAATAAGATCGTAGAAATTCGGGTGCATGTACCTGGAGATGAGTTTTTAGTGAAGAAAAATTGTAAAACCTTTGAAGAAGCTATTGATTCTGCAGCTGATTCTTTAGAACGTATTTTGAAAAAGAGGAAGCAAAAACTTAGAGCGTATATCTAATTAAAATTTTTTACAATTTGTTTTGTATAAAGAATTATTTATATACATTTGCAGTCCGTTAGAAATAGCGGACTTTTTTAATGAAATGCCGATGTAGCTCAGCTGGCTAGAGCAGCTGATTTGTAATCAGCAGGTCGTGGGTTCGAGTCCCTCTATCGGCTCTAAAAAAGTTAAGTTTTTTGATATATTGTTTAAGTTTTTATGACAGTGAAATTTCGTAAAAAAAATGAGAAAAATTGTTGTGAATTGAAAAAGATTCCTTAATTTTGCGCTCGGTTTTTGAAGCAAGAAATTTTACAACTAAAATATCTTAAAAACTTACCATCGGGGAGATACTCAAGCGGCCAACGAGGACAGACTGTAAATCTGTTGGTTTTCACCTTCGCAGGTTCGAATCCTGCTCTCCCCACGATCTTTGGATCATCACTTGTTAAAGTGTGATATAAAGGCAATAATAATGCGGGAGTAGCTCAGTTGGTAGAGCGTCAGCCTTCCAAGCTGAATGTCGCGAGTTCGACCCTCGTCTCCCGCTCAAGAATAACCTGGGAATTCCTTGGGTTTTAGAAAAAAGAGTTGAGGATTATCTTTGAAAAATAGGTGAGTTCTTTACTCTTGTTCTGGTACTTTAAAGTGTGATTTTTATGCTTTAAGGTGTTTTAAGCCGATGTAGCTCAGGGGTAGAGCGCTTCCTTGGTAAGGAAGAGGTCACGAGTTCA
Source organism: Galbibacter sp. (assembly GCF_048266365.1). Taxonomy (NCBI): domain Bacteria; kingdom Pseudomonadati; phylum Bacteroidota; class Flavobacteriia; order Flavobacteriales; family Flavobacteriaceae; genus Galbibacter; species Galbibacter sp. Next base: position 50,557 of record NZ_JBLWZP010000010.1, read on the forward strand.
ATTCTCGTCATTGGCTCTTGTTTCGTTTAAATTTGAACACTAATATATAACTAAGATTAAAATTATTAAATCATGGCAAAGGAAACTTTCGATCGTTCCAAACCCCACTTAAATATAGGTACTATTGGACACGTAGATCACGGTAAAACTACTTTAACTGCTGCTATCACTAAAGTGTTGGCTGATGCTGGTTTTTCTGATGCGAGATCATTCGATTCTATCGATAACGCTCCTGAAGAGAAAGAAAGAGGTATCACTATTAATACTTCTCACGTAGAGTATCAAACTGCTAATCGTCACTACGCTCACGTTGACTGTCCTGGTCACGCGGATTACGTAAAAAACATGGTTACAGGTGCTGCTCAAATGGACGGTGCTATTCTAGTGGTTGCTGCTACTGATGGTCCAATGCCACAAACTCGTGAGCACATCCTTCTAGGTCGTCAGGTTGGTATTCCAAGAATCGTTGTATTCTTGAACAAAGTTGACATGGTAGACGATGAGGAGCTTTTAGAGCTTGTTGAGATGGAAGTTAGAGATCTATTGAGTTTCTATGAGTACGATGGTGATAATGGTCCAGTTGTAGCTGGTTCTGCACTTGGTGCTTTGAACGGAGAGCAAAAATGGGTTGACACTGTACTTTCTTTAATGGAGTCTGTTGATTCTTGGATTGAATTACCGGTAAGAGATATCGATAAAGATTTCTTAATGCCTGTTGAAGACGTATTTACTATTACTGGTCGTGGAACTGTTGCTACAGGTCGTATCGAATCAGGTGTAGCTAAAACTGGTGAAGGTGTTGACATTATCGGTATGGGAGCTGAAAAATTAACTTCTACTATTACAGGGGTTGAGATGTTCCGTAAAATACTTGATAGAGGTGAAGCTGGAGATAACGTAGGTATCCTATTGAGAGGTATCGAGAAAACTGATATCAAAAGAGGTATGGTTATCTGTAAGCCGGGTTCTGTTAAACCACACGCTAAATTTAAAGCTGAGGTTTACGTTCTTAAAAAAGAAGAAGGTGGACGTCACACTCCATTCCATAACAACTACCGTCCACAGTTCTACGTACGTACAACTGACGTAACAGGTACTATTTCTCTGCCTGATGGAGTTGAAATGGTTATGCCTGGTGATAACTTAACTATCAATGTTGAATTGCTTCAGCCAATCGCATTGAACCAAGGACTTCGTTTTGCTATCCGTGAAGGTGGTAGAACAGTTGGTGCTGGTCAGGTAACAGAAATTTTAGACTAAGGTCATTAAAATATAGGTTTGAGGTGTCCTGCTTTTTCGAAGCAGGATGCCTTTAAACTTAATTATACGGGTGTAGTTCAAGGGTAGAATACCGGTCTCCAAAACCGTTGATGGGAGTTCGAATCTCTCCACCCGTGCAAATATATAGAGATCAAAATGATAGATTATATAAAAGAATCATTTGGAGAATTAAAAGCTAACGTGACCTGGACTTCTTGGTCCGAAGGGCAAAGACTTATGGTCGTTGTTGCTGTTTTCTCTATAATTTTTTCATTAATAATTTGGGGTATTGATTCAGTTTTCGGAGAACTGATCAAACTTTATTTTGGAGTAATTAGTTAATCGTATAAAGACGGGTATTGCAATGGCAGATACGTTGGCAAAACAATGGTATGTAGTAAGAGCTGTAAGTGGCCAAGAGAATAAGGTTAAAGGTTACATAGAGCAGGATATCGCACGTCTTGGATTTGGTGATTATGTAGATGAAGTTTTGGTTCCTACTGAAAAGGTAGTCCAAATTCGTAACGGAAAGAAAATAAGCAAAGATCGCGTATACTTCCCGGGCTATGTAATGGTAAAAGCCAACTTAGGTGGAGAGGTAACTCACATTATTAAATCTATCACAGGTGTAATCGGATTTTTAGGAGAGGTTAAGGGAGGAGATCCTGTGCCGCTTCGTAAATCGGAGGTCAACCGTATGCTAGGTAAAGTAGATGAATTATCGGTGAAAACGGATAATGTCGCTATCCCTTATAATCTTGGAGAAACAGTAAAAGTTATCGATGGTCCTTTCAATGGTTTCAATGGAACTGTTGAGAAGGTCAACGAAGAAAAGCGTAAACTTGAGGTTATGGTGAAAATCTTTGGAAGAAAGACACCATTAGAACTCAGCTATATGCAAGTTGAAAAGGTATAATTGTTACACATTATGTAGATTCGTCTGAGCTTCCAATACTGGACGATTCAAATTTTAAATTGAACATAAACAATGGCAAAAGAAGTAAGTAAAGTAGTTAAACTACAAGTTAGGGGAGGTGCTGCGAATCCATCGCCACCGGTTGGACCCGCTCTAGGTGCTGCCGGCGTTAACATCATGGAGTTCTGTAAGCAATTTAACTCGCGTACACAGGACAAACCAGGTAAAGTATTACCAGTTGTTATCACCGTTTACAAAGACAAATCATTTGACTTTGTAATTAAGACACCGCCAGCGGCAGTTCAGCTAATGGAATCGGCTAAGATTAAAAAAGGATCTGGTGAGCCAAACCGTAAAAAGGTTGCAAGTGTTACCTGGGATCAGGTAAAAGCAATCGCAGAGGACAAAATGCAGGATCTTAACGCATTTACTATGGAATCGGCTATGAGCATGGTTGCAGGTACTGCAAGATCTATGGGAATAACGGTTTCAGGAGACAAGCCCTTTTAAATCTTAAAGAATCTAGAAATGGCAAAATTAACAAAAAAACAAAAGGAGGCTGTAGCTAAAATCGATAGAAGCAAATTGTATTCTATGGATGAGGCTTCTCAATTGGTTAAAGATATCACTAATGTAAAGTTTGATGCATCTATCGACTTAGCAGTTCGTCTGGGAGTTGATCCTCGTAAAGCTAATCAAATGGTTAGAGGGGTTGTAACTTTACCTCACGGAACTGGTAAAGATGTTAAAGTATTAGCTTTGGTTACTCCGGATAAGGAAGAAGAGGCTAAGGCAGCTGGTGCAGACTACGTAGGTTTAGATGAGTATCTACAAAAGATTAAAGACGGTTGGACAGATGTTGATGTTATCATCACTATGCCAAGCGTAATGGGGAAATTAGGCCCACTAGGACGTATATTAGGACCTAGAGGTTTAATGCCAAACCCAAAAACTGGTACAGTTACAATGGATGTTGCTAAGGCTGTAGAAGAGGTGAAAGCTGGTAAAATCGACTTTAGAGTTGATAAAACCGGTATCGTTCACGCTGCTGTCGGTAAGGCATCTTTCACTGCAGACAAAATTGCAGGTAACGTCAATGAATTATTACAAACAATAGTAAAACTGAAGCCAACTGCGGCAAAAGGTGTTTATATCAAGAGTATTTACTTGTCAAGTACGATGAGTCCAAGTATTCAGATTGACCCTAAGGCAGTTTAATTGGCAGTGTAAATTTTTATAATCATGACTAGAGAAGAAAAGTTAACGGTAATAGAAGATTTGACTGCGCAGTTAGGGGATAACGGCATAATTTATTTGGCTGATATTTCTGGTTTGAATGCTCAAGCTACTTCTAACTTAAGAAGAGCTTGCTTTAAAGCAAATATCAAACTCGCAGTTGTTAAAAATACATTGCTTGAGAAAGCAATGGAAGCTTCTGATAAAGAATTTGGAGAACTTCCAACAGTACTAAAAGGAAATACTTCCTTGATGTTTTCTGAGACTGGAAATGCTCCTGCAAAATTAATTAAGGATTTTCGTAAGAAATCTGATAAACCTATTCTGAAAGGTGCTTTTATTGAAGAGGCTATTTACCTTGGAGATGAGCAATTAGATAAACTTGTTAGTATCAAGTCTAAAGAAGAGGTTATCGGAGATATCATCGGATTGTTACAATCTCCTGCTAAGAACGTTATTAGCGGTCTTAAATCAGGTGGAGGTAAATTGGCTGGTATCCTTAAAACTTTATCAGAAAAGGAATCATAATAAGTACGCACTTACAAACAATTATATTTTTTAAAATTTATTAAAACGGTAGAAAATGGCAGATTTAAAAGATTTTGCAGAACAATTAGTTAATTTAACAGTAAAAGAAGTTAACGAATTAGCTGATATATTAAAAGAAGAGTATGGTATCGAGCCTGCTGCTGCAGCTGTAGCTGTTGCAGGTGGTGCTGCTGCTGGTGGAGCTGATGCTGCTGAGGAACAAACTGAGTTTGACGTTATCCTTAAAGCTGCTGGTGGTTCTAAACTAGCTGTAGTAAAACTAGTTAAAGAATTAACTGGTCTAGGTCTTAAAGATGCTAAAGAAATAGTTGATAGCGCACCAAAGGCTATCAAAGAAGGTATTTCTAAAGACGAGGCTGAAAGCCTTAAAGCGTCTCTAGAAGAAGCAGGTGCTGAGGTAGAATTGAAGTAATTCCATCTTGCAGCCCTGTGCTGTAAAATACGGTTTAGGTCCTTCCTGAGATAGTTCAGGTTGTGACCTAAGCCCTTTTGCGTATATTAGTGTATACGCTTTTTCAATTTTCATTTTAATCAAAATATTGTCCATTGATGTTCACAAATCAGACTGAAAGAATTAGTTTCGCCTCTGCTAAGAATACTCCGGCATACCCGGACTTCTTGGACATTCAGATAAAGTCATTCCAGGACTTCTTTCAACTGGAGACCAAATCTGAAGAACGAGGAAACGAAGGTCTTTATAATACCTTCATGGAGAACTTCCCCATTACTGATACGCGCAATCAATTTGTACTAGAGTTTTTAGACTACTTTATCGACCCTCCTCGTTATTCCATTCAGGAATGTATCGAACGAGGTTTGACCTATAGTGTTCCACTTAAGGCTAGGCTAAAATTATATTGTACAGATCCAGAGCACGAAGATTTTGAAACCATAGTACAGGACGTGTATTTGGGAACTATTCCCTACATGACACCAAGCGGTACTTTTGTTATTAACGGTGCCGAGCGTGTTGTAGTATCACAATTGCATAGATCTCCAGGTGTATTCTTTGGTCAATCGTTCCACGCTAACGGAACTAAATTGTATTCTGCTCGTGTTATTCCTTTCAAAGGATCATGGATAGAATTTGCTACTGATATCAACAGCGTGATGTACGCTTATATTGATAGAAAGAAAAAATTACCTGTTACCACGCTTTTCCGTGCCATTGGATTTGAGCGTGATAAAGATATTTTAGGGATATTTGATTTGGCTGAGGAAGTTAAGGTTTCTAAGAGCGGACTTAAAAAGGTACTCGGAAGAAAATTAGCTGCTCGTGTTCTTAAAACTTGGCATGAAGATTTCGTTGATGAAGATACTGGAGAAGTTGTTTCTATTGAACGTAACGAAATTATCTTGGACAGGGATACTATCCTGGAAAAAGAACATGTTGATGAGATTTTAGAAACCGATGTTAAGACCATTCTTCTTCACAAAGAAGATAGTCATACCGGTGACTATGCCATTATCTACAATACCCTACAAAAAGACCCTACCAACTCTGAAAAAGAAGCTGTTGAGCACATTTACCGTCAATTGCGTAATGCTGAGCCGCCAGATGAGGAAACCGCCAGAGGGATTATTGATAAGTTGTTCTTCTCAGATCAACGTTATAATCTTGGTGAAGTTGGTCGTTACAGAATGAATAAAAAGTTAGGCCTTAATATCGATATGGATAAGCAGGTACTAACTAAAGAAGATATTATTACTATTATCAAGTATCTGATCGAGCTTATCAATTCAAAAGCTGAGATCGATGATATTGATCACTTGTCTAACCGTCGTGTTCGTACTGTAGGAGAACAATTGTCTTCTCAGTTCGGAGTTGGTTTGGCTCGTATGGCACGTACTATTCGTGAGCGAATGAATGTTAGGGATAATGAGGTCTTTACTCCAATTGACCTTATTAATGCCAAAACATTGTCTTCGGTGATTAATTCCTTCTTTGGAACCAATCAGTTGTCTCAGTTTATGGATCAAACGAATCCGCTTGCTGAAATCACACACAAACGTCGTCTTTCCGCATTAGGACCAGGTGGTCTTTCACGTGAGAGAGCCGGATTCGAGGTGCGTGACGTTCACTATACGCACTACGGTCGTTTGTGTCCAATTGAAACTCCTGAGGGTCCAAACATTGGTTTGATATCATCCTTGAGTGTATTTGCTAAGATCAACGGTATGGGATTCATTGAAACTCCATATCGCAAGGTAACTGAGGGTAAAGTCGACCTTTCTCAAATCTTGTACTTAAGTGCAGAGGAAGAGGAAGAGAAGAAAATTGCACAAGCCAATATTCCTTTGACAGCCGATGGAACTATCGATACTGAAAAGGTGATTGCTCGTGAGGAAGGTGACTTCCCGGTAGTAGATCCTATCGAAATCGATTATACGGATGTTGCGCCTAATCAGATTGCTTCTATTTCAGCTTCACTTATTCCATTTTTGGAACATGATGATGCGAACCGTGCACTGATGGGATCTAACATGATGCGTCAGGCAGTTCCATTGCTACGTCCGGAATCTCCGATCGTAGGTACTGGTTTGGAGCGTCAGGTTGCAACTGATTCCAGAGTACTGGTTAATGCTGAAGGAAGTGGTGTTGTTGATTATGTAGATGCTAAGAAGATCATTATCAAATATGATCGTACAGATGAAGACCGCTTAGTAAGCTTTGACGATGACTTCAAAACCTATAACTTGGTTAAGTTTAGAAAAACCAACCAAGGGACTTCTATTAACTTGAAACCTAATGTTAAAAAAGGTGATAAGGTTACTAAAGGTCAGGTGCTTTGTGAAGGATACGCTACACAGCAAGGTGAATTAGCCTTGGGTAGAAACCTTCAAGTTGCGTTTATGCCTTGGAAAGGGTATAACTTTGAGGATGCTATTGTAATCTCTGAAAAGGTGGTTAGAGAAGATATCTTTACCTCTATTCACATTGATGAGTATTCTTTAGAAGTGAGAGATACCAAACTTGGAGCTGAGGAATTGACTAATGATATTCCTAACGTTTCTGAAGAGGCTACTAAAGACTTGGATGAATACGGTATGATCCGTATTGGTGCAGAAGTTAAGCCTGGTGATATCCTTATTGGTAAGATTACGCCTAAAGGTGAATCTGATCCTACTCCTGAAGAAAAATTACTTAGAGCGATCTTTGGTGATAAAGCCGGTGATGTTAAGGATGCTTCTTTGAAAGCTTCTCCTTCACTTAATGGAGTAGTAATCGATAAGAAACTTTTCTCTCGTGCGATCAAAGATAAACGCAAAAGAGCTAAGGATAAAGAAGACATCGCGAAATTGGAATTGGAATACGAAACCAAATTTGCGCAGTTGAAGGATGTGTTGATTGAAAAATTATTTTCAATTGTAAACGGTAAAACTTCACAGGGTGTATTTAATGACTTAGGAGAAGAAGTATTCCCTAAAGGGAAGAAATATACTCAGAAGATGTTGAATGCTGTGGATGATTTTGCTCACTTGGTAAGCGGAACCTGGACAACAGATGACCAGACTAATGCACTTATCAATGACTTGCTTCACAATTACAAGATTAAACTAAATGACCTTCAAGGGGCATTACGTCGTGATAAATTTACGATTTCAGTAGGGGATGAGCTACCGGCAGGTATTATGAAACTTGCTAAAGTGTACATCGCTAAGAAACGTAAACTTAAAGTTGGGGATAAAATGGCAGGACGTCACGGTAACAAAGGTATTGTTGCTCGTATCGTTCGTCAGGAGGATATGCCTTTCCTAGAAGATGGAACACCAGTGGATATCGTGTTGAACCCATTAGGGGTACCTTCACGTATGAACATCGGTCAGATCTATGAAACTGTTCTTGGTTGGGCAGGTAAAAATCTAGGTAGGAAGTATGCTACTCCAATTTTTGACGGGGCAACTTTGGATCAGATCAATGAATTAACAGACGAAGCATCAGTTCCTAGATTTGGACACTCTTATCTTTATGATGGTGGAACCGGAGAACGTTTTGATCAACCTGCAACTGTTGGTGTGATTTATATGTTGAAACTCGGGCATATGGTAGACGATAAGATGCACGCTCGTTCCATCGGACCATACTCACTTATTACGCAACAACCTCTTGGAGGTAAGGCACAATTTGGTGGTCAGCGTTTTGGAGAGATGGAAGTTTGGGCACTTGAGGCTTATGGAGCTTCTAGTACGCTAAGAGAAATCCTAACGGTAAAATCGGATGATGTTATCGGAAGAGCGAAAACTTATGAGTCCATTGTCAAAGGAGAAATGATGCCAGAACCTGGTCTCCCAGAATCTTTTAACGTGTTGATGCACGAATTGAAAGGTCTTGGATTGGATATCAGATTAGAAGATTAATAATTTTAACCAGGGCAGCCTTCTTTGGAGGTTGCCCGAAGTTAAAAAGGTAATACAAATTACACTTAATTCATTATCACCATATATTATGGCTAGAAATAAAGATAAGAATACAGTACAGAGATTTAATAAAATCTCAATCGGTTTAGCCTCTCCGGAATCTATTCTAGGAGAATCCAGAGGTGAGGTCCTCAAGCCGGAAACTATTAATTACCGAACCCATAAGCCAGAACGTGACGGTCTATTTTGTGAGCGTATTTTTGGACCTGTAAAGGATTATGAATGTGCTTGTGGTAAATATAAAAGAATTCGTTATAAAGGAATCGTTTGTGATCGATGTGGTGTTGAAGTAACTGAAAAGAAAGTAAGACGTGACCGCGTTGGACATATCAATTTGGTAGTTCCGGTAGCGCATATCTGGTATTTCCGTTCTTTACCTAACAAAATCGGTTACCTACTTGGATTGCCATCTAAGAAGCTAGACATGATTATTTATTACGAGCGTTATGTGGTTATTCAACCAGGTGATGCTAAAAATGCAGATGGTGATCCTGTTCAAAAAATGGACTTCCTTACTGAGGAAGAATATTTGAACATTTTAGAAACCATTCCTGCAGAAAACCAATACCTAGAAGATACCGACCCTAATAAGTTTATCGCTAAAATGGGTGCGGAATGTTTGATCGACTTACTAGCGAGAATTGATCTTGATGATCTTTCTTACGAATTAAGACATAAAGCAAACAACGAAACTTCTAAGCAACGTAAAACGGAAGCCTTAAAACGTCTTCAAGTTGTCGAGGCGCTACGTGAATCTCAAAAGAACAGAGAGAACAAGCCGGAGTGGATGATTATGAAAGTAGTTCCTGTGATTCCACCGGAATTACGTCCATTGGTTCCACTAGATGGTGGTCGTTTCGCAACTTCGGATTTGAATGACCTTTACAGACGTGTTATTATTAGAAATAACCGTTTGAAACGTTTGATGGAAATCAAAGCGCCAGAGGTGATTTTGAGAAACGAAAAACGTATGCTTCAGGAATCTGTTGATTCACTATTTGACAACACTAGAAAATCTTCTGCTGTTAAAACAGAATCAAACAGACCACTTAAATCGCTTTCTGATTCCCTTAAAGGTAAGCAAGGACGTTTCCGTCAGAACTTACTAGGGAAACGTGTGGATTATTCAGCGCGTTCTGTTATTGTCGTAGGTCCAGAGATGAAGCTTTACGAATGTGGACTTCCTAAGAATATGGCAGCGGAACTATACAAACCTTTTATCATTAGAAAACTTATTGAAAGAGGGATTGTAAAGACAGTGAAATCTGCTAAGAAGATTATAGATAAAAGAGAGCCGGTTGTATGGGACATCCTTGAAAATGTATTGAAAGGACATCCAGTACTTCTTAACCGTGCTCCTACATTACACAGATTGGGTATTCAGGCCTTCCAGCCTAAACTAATCGAGGGTAAGGCTATTCAATTACACCCATTAGTGTGTACCGCGTTTAACGCGGATTTTGACGGGGATCAGATGGCAGTTCACTTGCCGTTAGGACCTGAGGCTATCCTTGAGGCTCAGTTGTTAATGTTGGCTTCTCACAATATATTAAACCCTGCGAATGGTTCTCCAATTACGGTACCATCTCAGGATATGGTTCTTGGTCTATACTATATGACCAAAGCTAGAAAATCAACTCCTGAAAGAATTGTTAAGGGAGAAGGTTTAACGTTCTACTCAGCAGACGAGGTGAACATCGCTTTCAACGAAAAGAAAGTTGATCTTAATGCTGTGGTAAAAGTTCGTACGCGTGATTTCAATGAAGAAGGAGAATTGGTTCCTCAGATTATTGAAACCACTGTGGGTAGAGTTCTATTCAACGAAGTGGTTCCTGAGAAAGCAGGATATATCAATGAGGTATTGACTAAAAAATCACTGAGAGAGATTATCCATAGTATCTTAAAAGCTACTGATGTTCCAACTACTGCCGATTTCTTGGATAAAATCAAGAGTATGGGGTATAACTTTGCTTTTAAAGGTGGTTTGTCTTTTAGTTTAGGAGATATTATTATCCCTGCTGAAAAGGACAGTATGATTCAAGATGCCAATGGGCAGGTTGACGCAATTATGATGAACTATAACATGGGACTCATCACTAATAACGAACGTTACAACCAGGTTATTGATGTTTGGACATCTACCAATGCTATGCTTACAGAAATGGCTATGAAGCGTATTCGTGAGGATAATCAAGGGTTCAACTCTGTGTTTATGATGTTGGATTCTGGAGCAAGGGGGTCTAAAGAACAGATTCGTCAGCTTACCGGTATGCGTGGATTGATGGCTAAGCCTAAAAAATCTACTGCAGGTGGTGGTGAAATTATCGAAAACCCGATTCTTTCTAACTTTAAGGAAGGTCTTTCGATTTTGGAATATTTTATTTCTACTCACGGTGCTCGTAAAGGATTGGCGGATACCGCACTTAAAACTGCGGATGCTGGTTACTTAACACGTCGTTTGGTGGATGTATCTCAAGATGTCATCGTTAACACTGAAGATTGTGGTACCCTAAGAGGTGTTGAAGTAGAAGCCTTAAAGAAAAATGATGAGATCGTTGAATCTCTAGGAGAACGAATTGGTGGACGTGTATCACTGAATGACGTTTATGATCCATTAACTGAGGAGCTAATTGTAGCTTCCGGTGAAGAGATCACTGATGCAATAGTTAAGAAAGTAAATGCTTCGGCATTAGAGCGTATGGAAGTGCGTTCTCCACTTACTTGTGAAGCTAAACAAGGTATTTGTGCCAAATGTTACGGTAGAAACCTTGCCACTGGAAAAATGGTTCAAAAAGGTGAGGCTGTTGGTGTAGTTGCTGCACAGTCTATCGGTGAGCCAGGAACTCAGTTGACCCTACGTACCTTCCACGTTGGAGGTATTGCAGGAAACATCTCTGAGGAGAACAAGATTGTTTCTAAATACAATTGTAGAGTTGAGATCGATGACCTTAAAATTGTTAAGGGCGTTGATGGAGAACAGAAACCCGTCGATATTGTTATTTCCAGAACTGCTGAAATCAAGTTTATTGATGAGAAAACCGGAATTGTATTGGCTACAAACAATATTCCTTATGGTTCACAAATCTTCCAAAAGGACGGTTCGAAATTAACCAAAGGGGATATCGTATGTCAGTGGGATCCATATAACGCGGTAATTATTTCTGAGTTCTCCGGTAAGATAGTTTACGAGAATATTGAACAAGGCATAACTTACCAAGTTGAAATTGATGAGCAAACAGGTTTCCAGGAGAAAGTAATTTCTGAGTCTCGTAATAAGAAACTCATTCCTACCTTGCTTATCAAGGATAGTAAAGGTGAAACCCTTCGTTCATATAACTTACCGGTAGGTGCGCATATCATGGTTGATAACGGTGATAAGGTGGCTGAAGGTAAGGTATTGGTTAAGATTCCTAGAAGATCCTCTAAAGCAGGGGATATCACAGGAGGTCTTCCAAGAGTTACTGAGCTTTTCGAAGCACGTAACCCATCTAACCCTGCAGTGGTTAGTGAGATCGACGGTGTGGTTTCCTTCGGTAAAATCAAGCGTGGTAACCGTGAGATAGTAGTAGAATCTAAATTAGGAGAACTTAAAAAGTACTTGGTTAAATTATCGAACCAGATCCTAGTTCAAGAGAATGACTATGTTCGTGCAGGTATGCCACTATCTGATGGTTCAATTACACCAGAAGATATCTTGAGAATTAAAGGCCCATCTGCTGTTCAACAGTATTTGGTAAATGAGGTTCAAGAAGTTTACCGTTTACAAGGGGTGAAGATTAATGATAAGCACTTTGAGGTAGTAGTACGTCAAATGATGCGTAAGGTAAGTATCAACGATTCTGGAGATACTACCTTCTTAGAACAACAGTTGGTGCATAAAGATGATTTCATTGAAGAAAATGACAGAATCTTTGGTATGAAGGTTGTCGAGGATGCCGGAGAGTCACAAAACTTAAAAGCAGGTCAGATCATTACACCAAGAATGCTCAGAGATGAGAATTCTATACTTAAGAGAACTGATAAACAACTAGTGGAGGCCAGAGATGCGGTTCCAGCGGTTGCAACACCAATTCTTCAAGGTATTACCAGAGCTTCGCTTCAAACCAAATCCTTTATCTCAGCAGCTTCCTTCCAGGAAACTACTAAGGTGTTAAATGAGGCAGCGGTTAGCGGTAAAGTGGATGGTCTTGAAGGACTTAAAGAAAATGTTATTGTTGGTCATAGAATCCCAGCAGGTACCGGAATGAGAGATTACGATAATATTATCGTAGGATCTAAGGAAGAGTACGATGAGATAATGGCAAGCAAACAACAACACGTTAATTTCTAGTAGATTAATTAGTGTTTGATAAACAATGAGCCCTGGAGATTTTCTCCGGGGTTTATTTTTTAAAATTCTTTCTTGAAATCTCCTAGATCTTAGTACCTTTAGTTATATCAAAAACATGACATATGAGCGATCAGAAAGACCAAAATAAGAATCAAATTAATATTGAAATCGATGATGTGACCGCTGAAGGGACCTACGCTAATTTGGCGATCATAAACCATTCGGTTTCTGAATTTGTAGTTGATTTTGTAAGTATTATGCCAGGGAGACCCAAGGCTAAGGTGAAAAGCAGAATTATTCTTACTCCACAGCACGCCAAAAGATTTCTGAAAGCATTACACGACAATGTTCAACGCTTTGAGAGTAGCCATGGGGAGATTAAGGATTATGAGCAACCTCCGATTCCTTTAAATTTCGGACCTACGGGTGAGGCTTAAAATGATTCTTTGCCTAAGTCTACTATTGGTTATATTATTTTGTAGTAGTGCCCAACACAGAGTTTAATATGGTACTAGGATTTGCTCTGGTGTCGTTTTCTACATCTTCCACAACGTTAAAGAGTCCTTCAACTAATTGTTGAGTTATCGCATCGTTTAGAAGTTCAGAAGTGTTTTGAGTAGTTCCTGTGCCCATTAGGGCTCCCAATACCGAGCTAAAGGTTCCACTATTGCTTCCAAGGGCATTACTTAACAGGGCGTTAATTCCAAGCTTTTCGGTTTGTGCTCGTACAACAGGCATAATGGCAGCACTTAACTGTGTTTCGGTTTTAGTTTTTAGGTAATTGGTGGCGGCACCATTGCCTCCAGAGACAATATTGATGGCATCTGATAAAGTCATTTGGTTAATCGCTTTTTTTACGATCGGACTTGCTGTTGTAATAGAGGCATTGGCGATTTGGCTAATGTATTGTTTTTCCTTGTTTACAATATGCGACAATCCCAAGGATTCCAGCTTGGTGTTGATGTCTTTTAATTCTTTGGGTAGGGCGGCCTCAATGAGAGCGTTGGTCATAAATGCATTCGAATCTTCAAAAAGGTTAAAGGCTTCAGAGGTTCCATTGTTTAGTACGCCTTGAACCGTGCTTAATATGGCATTGGAATTTGAACTGGTTTGCTGCATGCTTGTGCAGGCAGAAAAACTACTTAAGATTAGGAGATTGATAATGAAGAATTGTAATGTCTTTTTCATGATTTTATATTTTATGTGAAAAATAGTTGTTCGTAAGGTGGAGGATTATGTTCTTTTTTCTAGTTCAATGATTTCAAGTTCTCTGATCGCATCCTTGTCAATGACAAATCGCAACATGGTTCTGACTTGATGAATTCCATACTTACCTGCTGCTCCCGGATTCATATGTAGTAAGTCAAGTTTTTTATCCCATTGTACCTTTAAAATATGTGAGTGTCCGCATACAAATAATTTGGGTGGATTTGCTTTAATTTCTTCTTGTACTTTAGGATTATAACGGTTTGGGTACCCTCCGATATGCGTCATCCAAACATCCACATCCTCACATTTAAAGCGATTGTTTTCCGGGAATTCTGATCGAATAGTCGCATCGTCTATATTGCCGTACACTGCTCTTAGTGGCTTGAGAGCTTTGATGGCATCGGTAACCTCAAGACTTCCGATGTCCCCGGCATGCCAGACTTGGTCAGCTTGTTTTACATACTTTAATATCTTATCATCTATGTAACTGTGCGTATCGGATAGGAGTAATATCTTTTTCATTTGCGTTGATCCGGGGTATTGGTTGAAGGCATCCTTTTAGGTCCATATTTTTGTTTTGTTAAAACAACCTTCGTCAAGTATGCTTTTTAAATTATTGGTATCTTTGTTCACTGTTACAAAAATAAGGTTTTAATTGAGATATTTTATTGCGCTTTCATATAATGGTAAGCATTACCATGGTTGGCAAACCCAGCCCAATGCGGTAACCGTCCAGCAGACCATCGAAGAGGCTCTGTCAACCTTGTTAAGGGATAAGATTAGTATCCTGGGTGCGGGACGTACTGATGCCGGTGTTCACGCTCGCTTGATGTACGCTCATTTTGATTATACACCTGAACTTGATGTAAAAGTGTTTATCCATCAACTTAATAGTTTTCTACCTAGTGCTATTGCAATTAAGGATATTTATCCCGTAATACCTGATGCGCACGCTAGGTTTGACGCTGTAAAACGAAGTTATACCTATTGGGTGGTACAACAGAAGGATCCATTTTTACAAGATTATGCGTATTATTTAAGAGCTGATTTGGATATTGCGACCATGAATAAGGCTGCTGCTATTTTACTTGAAACGAAAGATTTTCAGTGTTTTTCCAAATCAAACACCGATGTAAAAACCTATATTTGTGATGTACAAGAAGCGCATTGGCAACAGGATGATTCTTTGTTAGTTTTCCATATCACTGCCGACAGATTTCTTAGAAATATGGTAAGGGCTGTAGTGGGAACCTTGATAGAAGTGGGATTAGGTCGATGTAGTATTTCCCAATTTAAACAGATTTTAAAGAGTAAAGATAGGAGACAGGCGGGTGTTTCTGTTCCTGCACAGGGGCTTTATTTGACAGAAGTTCAATATCCTAAGAATATTTTTTTATAAAAATTAATGAGTTCAGATAGTAATAAACAAAAATTCGATTTTAGGTTATTCAAGCGATTGATGCAGTATGCCAAAGCGTACCGATTAATTTTCTTCGGTGTGGGCTTAGCAGCGATATTGCTTTCTGTATTTTCATCAGTACGACCAATACTTTTAAAATACACTGTGGACGATTATGTGCTCACTAAGGACAGTCACGGTTTGCTGCTTTTTGTGATATATATGGTCATCGCTCTTGTTTTAGAGGTTATCAGTCAACTTTCATTTATCTATTATGCCAACTGGCTTGGACAGTCTGTAATTAAGGACATCCGTGAGAAGTTATTCAAACATATGATGCGCTTTCGGATGGAGTATTTTAACAACTCCTCCGTAGGGGTACTGGTCACTAGAGCCGTTAGTGATATCGAACGTATTGCCGCCATTTTTAGTGACGGCTTGTTTATGATTGTCAGTGACATACTTAAGATGATTGTAGTGGCCAGCGTTATGATTTATTACGATTGGCAATTATCACTTATCGTATTCGGAATACTTCCACTGATGCTTTATGCCACAAGACTCTTCCAAAAAGCCATGAAAAAAGCTTTTGTGGAGGTGCGTAAGGAGGTCTCTAACTTAAATTCCTTTGTACAGGAACGATTAACTGGAATGAAGATTGTTCAATTGTTTGTTCGTGAAAAAGGGGAGTACGAGCGTTTTGAAGAAATTAATGGGCGACACAAGAAGGCCTGGATCAATACGGTCTGGTATAATTCCATTTTTATAGCTGTAGTAGAATTAATGTCTGCCATTACCACAGGTCTTATTGTTTGGTATGGTGGGCTGAGATCTGTTGTAGGAGGTGCGGAGGACTTAGGGAACATCTTTATGTTTATTATGCTCTCTAGTATGATATTTAGACCACTTAGACAAATAGCAGATAAGTTTAATACCCTTCAGATGGGAATGGTGGCTTCACATAGGGTTTTTGATGTGTTGGATACCCAGAGTAAAGTACAAAATGCCGGAACCATAGAAGCGGATGTCTTAAAAGGGGAAATTGAAATGAGTAATGTGCGTTTTGGTTATATCAAAGATGAAGAGGTATTGCATGGCATTTCCTTAAAGGTCAACCCAGGTGATACCATTGCTATTGTCGGTGCAACAGGAGCGGGAAAATCTACCATTATAAATCTTTTAAACAGGTTTTACGATATTAATTCGGGATCCATCACCATTGACGGGGTCAATATACAAGACTACACTGTAGAATCTCTGCGTTCTCAGATTGCTGTAGTTCTTCAGGATGTATTTTTGTTTGCCGATACCATCCTTAATAACATTACCCTAAAAGATCCAGCGATTAAGGAAGCGGATGTGATTCAAGCGGCCAAAGATATAGGAATTCACAAGTTTATCGAAAGCTTGCCCGGCAGCTATCATTACAATGTAAAGGAACGTGGTAGTATGCTATCCAGTGGACAACGGCAATTACTAGCGTTTTTAAGGGCTTATGTGAGTAATCCAAGTATATTGGTCTTGGACGAGGCAACGTCTTCTGTAGACGGCTACTCAGAGCGTTTGATACAAACCGCGACAGAAAAGATAACCAAGGGTAGAACCTCTATTGTTATCGCGCACCGGTTGACAACTGTTAAGAAAGCCGATAAAATCATCGTTATGGATAATGGGAAAATTGTGGAAATGGGCACGCATAAACAACTGCTTAAAAAACAAGACGGTTACTACAGGAATTTGTACGAGGTGCAGTTCTTGGCAGAAGAGACGGTTTAAAACCGCGATAAGGTATTTCTGTTAAGCCAAGTCTTCGAGTATTTGATTCTTTAAATCTTCAAGAGTCTCAAAAAGGACAAACTCTCCGTTTTTCATATAGGATATCTGACCATTCTCTTCACTGACAACCATGGAGACAGCATCAGTTTTTTCTGTGACTCCTATGGCAGCACGGTGGCGTAGGCCAAAGCGTAGAGGAATATTTCGTTCATTAGAAACCGGTAAAATGGCTCGGGTCGCTACAATTCTATTGCCTACAATAATAATGGCACCATCGTGAAGGGTACTGTTCTTATAAAATATACTTTCCAATATGGGTTGATTGACCTCAATGTCCATATGGTCACCTGTGTGCTTTACGAATTCCAGTGAGTTATTTCGCTCTATGACAATTAGTGCTCCCGTGCGGCTCATGCTCATTTTTTCGCAGGCCGATATAATGGCATCTACATTGGTCTCCACAGTGGTGGTGTCTTGCTTCATAAAACTGAAGTGTTTTAACAGCCCATTTTTTCCTCTGAAATTCGTGGAGCCCACCATGAGTAAAAATTTACGTATTTCCTGTTGGAAGACCACCAATAGTGCAAAGAAACCAGCACCGATAAAATTACCGAGAATATTACTTAAGATACGCATGTTTAGCGCCTCAGTTAACCAATAAATAATGTAGATCACTACAATCCCCATAAGAATGTTAATGGCGACGGTTCCCTTTACTAACTTATAGACGTAATAGAAAAGAAATGCGACTAAAAAGATGTCTATAATGTCTACCACCTTTATTTCTACAAAATCAAATAATTCCAAATTGCTCGGTTTTTAGGTAAATTTAAAAAAAATATAATTGGTAAGATGGAAATAACATTCCTGGTAAAATCTTTAGCCACGACTGTCTTTTAAATATCGCTGGTATTCTTGGTTATCATCTGATGTATATTGACACATTCTACGGCTTCTTTTACATCGTGTACCCTAAGGATATGAGCGCCTTTACCCAAGGCCAGGGTATTTAAACTTGTAGTTCCATTTAATGCGTGTTGTGGGTCAGTCTTTAACAGATTATAGATCATTGACTTTCTGCTAATACCCACAAAGAGTGGCAACTTCAAAATGTGAAGTAAGTCCAGCTTGGCCATCAGTTCATAGTTTTGATCTAAAGATTTTGAAAAGCCAAAGCCAGGGTCAACAATGATGTCGTTTATTTTATGGGCGCGTGCCTCTGCAATTCGTTCTGAAAAATAATACAGCAATTCTTTCATCATATTGCGGTATTGGGTTTTTTCTTGCATGTTTTCCGGATTCCCTCTCATATGCATTAGGATGTAAGGGACCCGAAGTTCACCAACGGTGGATAACATATCGGGATCCAATAAACCTCCTGAAATATCATTGATGATACTTGCGCCGTTTTCTATGTTTTGCCTTGCTACTTCAGCTCTAAAGGTGTCAACAGATATTAAGGCTTCGGGAAAATGTTTTAGGATGAGTTTTGTTATGGGGACACTCCTTTGGATTTCTTCTTCTGTGCTTACCTGCTTTGCTCCGGGACGACTACTATAAGCGCCCAAATCGATAAAGGTGGCGCCTTGTTCTAAAATAGCTTCTACGCGATTCAAAATCGGAGTGTCTTTTGTGTACTGTCCACCGTCATAAAATGAGTCTGGAGTTACGTTTAATATCCCCATTACTCTAGGAATAGATAGGTCAATTAGGCTGCCCTTACAATTGATAGTCATCTAATTATGGTATTAAATTTTATGCTACATAGCTCACTTACAATGGTCAACTTGTGAAAGTTTAGCGCTGTGGCTTTGACCATTGAAAATTTTGAGCGAAATTTACGCAAAATAGGATTAAACTTATGCAAAATACATCAAAACAATATGACGGTGTCATTGGGCTCTGTCGGGATTTGTTTGAAAAAAAGATGAAAGACTACGGTAGTGCATGGCGTATACTGCGTTTACCGTCTTTCACTGATCAAATTTTTATCAAAGCCCAACGAATTCGTTCGATTCAGGATAATGAAGTACGCAAGGTCGATGAGGGAGAGGTTTCTGAATTCATTGGAATCGTCAATTACGCGATCATGGCGTTGATTCAACTTGATAAGGGTGTAGGTAGTGATGCGGATGTCGATGTTAAGCAAGCTTTGGATCTCTATGATGAAAAGGTGGCTCAGACTAAGCAACTCATGGAGGACAAGAATCATGATTATGGGGAGGCATGGAGAGATATGAGAGTAAGCTCCTTGACAGATTTGATTCTTCAAAAGATATTACGAGTAAAACAGATGGAAGATAATAAAGGAAAGACCTTGGTGAGTGAAGGATTTGATGCGAACTATCAGGATATGATAAATTATGCGGTCTTTGCTTTGATCCATCTTAAGGCGGCCCAGGTCTAATAGACCCTTGACCTATTGTGATAAAATCGAGTAACACAGAAATTAAATTATAATGAAAATAGCCGTTTCAGTAGCCAGAATCCTTGTGGGATTACTATTTTTAATCAGTGGATTAATTAAACTTAACGATCCTGTTGGTTTTTCTTTCAAACTTGAGGAGTATTTTAGTCCTGAGGTTTTAGACATGGCATTTTTACTGCCGTTTGCCTTACAAATTGCCGTGTTGCTAGTAATCTTTGAAACTGTACTCGGGGTGATGTTGTTGTTGGGGTACAAACCAAAATTTACGGTTTGGTCATTACTTCTTATGATCATCTTCTTTACGTTCTTAACGTTTTATTCTGCTTATTTCAACAAGGTCACTGACTGTGGATGCTTTGGAGATGCCATCAAATTAACCCCGTGGGAATCCTTTTCCAAGGATGTGGTGTTGCTCTTATTGATACTAGTCTTGTTCTTTGGTAGAAAGCATATTAAACCTTTGAAATATGCAGGGATTATCACCATGGCAGCCTTGGCTCTGTGCTGTTGGTATGCCTATCATGTTTACAATCATTTACCAGTGGTTGATTTTCGACCTTATAAGATTGGGAAAAACATAGAACAGGGTATGGAAATCCCAGAGGGCGCACCTCAGGCTGTTTATGAGTATGCATGGAAGTTTATGGTGGATGGCCACGAAAAAGTATTGGTGACTACAGGAGATTATCCAACGGTTGACGGGGAGTTTGTGGATGTAGAAACAAGTTTGCTCCAAGAAGGTTACCTACCTCCAATTCACGATTTCACCATGGAGCGTGATGGAGTTGATTATACGGAGGAACTTTTAGCAGAGCCCTTGTTGATGGTCATTGTCGCCAGAGTGATTGATAATGCTGATGGTGAGGGTTTAAAAGGGGTTATAGCCTTGGCAACTAAGGCCAAAGAAAAAGGATATCGCGTTATAGGATTGAGCGCTTCTAACAAAGAGCAGTTAGCATCTTATAAAAAACAGTACGGTTTGGATTTTGATTTTTACTTTTGCGATCTCACTACAGTCAAGACCATTGTCAGGTCCAATCCTGGAGTTCTAGAGTTAAAGTCCGGAACCATTACTCAAAAGTTGCATTTTAATGATGTAGAAGACTTTGAGTTTGAAAATTAATATGGTTGGACCAATTGAGATTGACCGTTTTAAAAAAAGAATGAAATATTAATTATATACCTAAATTTAAAAATAGCATGAGAGAAAAAATAGTTGCGGGTAACTGGAAAATGAATAATGATTTGGCTGAGACTCAGACTTTGATAACGGACCTTAAAAAAGTTTTGACCGATACCGATGTAAAGGTAAAGGTGGCGCCGACCTATGTTAATTTATATCCTGCTTATGAAGCCTTGAAGGGTACAGCAGTTGAGGTTGTCGCTCAAAACATGCATCAGGCTAAAAATGGAGCATATACAGGTGAAGTATCAGCTGGTATGCTTAAGAGTATCGGGATTATTTCTGTGATTTTAGGGCACTCTGAAAGACGTGCTTATTTTGGTGAAGACGACGCTCTATTGGCTCAAAAAGTTTCTGCAGCGGTTGATGCGGGTTTAAATGTCATCTTTTGTTTCGGTGAGGAATTAGAGGATCGAAAAAGTGGTAAACACTTTGAATTGGTTGCAAGCCAGTTAAACAATGGGTTATTCCATTTACCGGCAAGTGCTTGGAAACAAATCGTCTTGGCCTA
Organism: Galbibacter sp.; assembly: GCF_048266365.1. Lineage (NCBI taxonomy): Bacteria > Pseudomonadati > Bacteroidota > Flavobacteriia > Flavobacteriales > Flavobacteriaceae > Galbibacter > Galbibacter sp. The sequence goes on from NZ_JBLWZP010000010.1 coordinate 71,773, forward strand.
TGAACCGGTCTGGGCTATCGGGACCGGAGAAACTGCATCTCCAGAGCAGGCTCAAGAAATGCACGAATTTATCAGAAAAACTGTAGCAGAACAATATGATGCTGCATTGGCTGAGGGTGTTTCCATATTGTACGGAGGAAGTGTAAAACCTTCCAATGCTGCTGAGATCTTTTCTAAGCCTGACGTTGACGGTGGATTGATTGGTGGAGCGTCTTTGAATGCTGATGATTTTGTAGCTATCGTTAACGCCTTTTAATTAAAGAAATTAAATGGATCAAATTTATTTGGAATATACTTTCAAAGTAACACCTGCAAATCCCGGAACCGAGATCTTAATCGCGGAGCTGGGATATGCCGGTTTTGAAAGTTTTGTAGAGCTAGAAGATGGTGTTATTGCTTATATACAAAAGAGGGATTGGAACCCGGAGATTTTGAGTGAGCTTGTCATTTTAAAAAATCCGGAATTTGAAATCTCACATACCTCACTTGAAATAGAGCAACAGAATTGGAATCAGGAGTGGGAACGTAACTTTCATCCAATTGTAGTGGATGGAATCTGTACAGTGCGCGCACCATTTCACCAGGTTCCTGATACCAAAATCGATATCATTATTGAACCAAAAATGAGTTTTGGAACTGGGCATCATGAGACGACTCATATGATGATTCAGTTTATTCTTCAAAATGATTTTGTAGACAAAACGGTCTTGGATATGGGAAGTGGAACCGGAGTCTTGGCTATTTTGGCAGAAAAGCAAGGTGCGGCTGCAGTGGATGCCATTGATGTAGACAATTGGTGTTATTTAAATGCCCAAGAAAATGTACTTCGCAACGATTGCAGCAAGGTTCAGGTTTATGAAGCAGACGCCTCAATACTTTCCGGAAAGCGATATGATGTAATTATAGCTAATATCAATCGAAATATTTTATTGGAGGATATTCCTGTTTATGCCAATTGTTTAAACGAAAATGGAATGTTGTTTTTGAGTGGTTTTTACAAAGATGATATTCCAAAGATCCAGGAACGCTGTGAAGAATTTTCGTTAAAGTTTGTTGAAAATCTTGAAAAGAATCTTTGGGTTGCCGTAAAATTCATAAATTAGTATAAAATATTGAAGATGAGTACCAAAGAAAAAATATTAGAGGATGTTCTAGTAGATGAGCTCGTAGTCAAAGAACATGAAATCGTATTGTATAACGATGAGGTCAACACATTTGATTACGTTATCGATACGCTTATGAATGTTTGCGACCACACCCCGGAGCAAGCGGAACAGTGTTCAATCATTGTGCATTACAAAGGGAAATGTACCGTTAAAACAGGTGATTACGAATACTTAAAGTCACGTTGTACTAGATTATTGGAAGCTGGACTTAGTGCAGAAATTGTGTAACTAATCCTTAGGTTTGTATGTAGAAATACCACAAGCCTTATACAAGGGGCAAACTCGAAAAAAACACGTCAATAGCATTACAATGGCTATGAGCATTAGCATTACGCCCAAAATGCCTTTTATGATTTGAAAATAAAATAGCATCGCGATTACAAAGGCAATAACTACTCGAATTAGCTTATCTGTATTACTCATATTCATCTTTATCTTCATTGGCATCTTTTTTTAATTCCTAATTCTAATTTTACTACAACTGTATACAGCTTAATTCATTGTGCAATTTTGCTAAGAAAGAGGCATTTCAGTCTCTTTTAAAGCACCAAATCCGCCTTTAATGTCTGTAAGCTTGGTAAAGCCTCTAGCGCTTAGTATGGACGCTGCAATGGCTGAGCGGTATCCTCCGGCACAGTGAATGTAATAGGGTTTTTCTTTGTCTAGTTCACCCATGTTCTCATTGATAAAATCCAAGGGAAAACTATCTGCGTCAAGCAAGTGCTGAGTGTCAAATTCACCAGGTTTACGAACATCCAGTATGCTACTAGTGCCGTTTTTTTGGTTTTGGTAGTCTTCCTCAAAGGTTTGTGCATCAATGGATGCAATAGTCTGTGTTTCTTTCCCGGCCGCAATCCAGGATTCAAGTCCTCCTTCTAAATACCCAAGGGTGTTATCGTATCCCACCCTTGATAATCGGGTAACCGTTTCTTCGGCTTTACCTTCAGGAACCACGAGTAACAAAGGTTGTGCAAGATCAGTAATTAAGGCACCAACCCAAGGGGCGAAGGATCCGTCCAAACCAATAAAGATAGAATTTGGAACATGTTGTTTTAAAAATTCTTCAGGGGATCTAACATCAAGTACCACGGCAGAGGTTTGGTTAGCAAGGTGCTCGAATGCGATAGGATCCAAAGGAACATTTCCTTTATCTAGAACGTGTTCGAATGTATCATAGCCCTGCTTGTTGAGCATGGCGTTTTTTGAGAAATATTGAGGCGGGGGTAGTATGCCTTCTAATAGCTCTTCAATAAAGGCAACCTTTGTCTTATCCTCTTGAAGTGCGTAGTTGGTCTTTTTCTGATTACCTAAAGTGTCAACGGTATCCTTACTCATGTTCTTCCCACAGGCCGAACCCGCACCGTGTGCCGGGTAGATCAATAAATCATCTTCCAAAGGCATGATTTTATCATGTAAGGAATCGTAGAGCATTCCAGCAAGATCTTCCTTGGTTATATCTTGTTTGATGGCTAAATCGGGTCTGCCGACATCGCCTATAAAAAGCGTGTCTCCTGTAAATAGAGCGTGGTTTTTACCTTGGGCATCTATTAGCAGGTAGCAACTTGATTCTAGGGTATGTCCCGGTGTGTGAAGCACTTTAATTTTCACGTCTCCAAGGCTGAATTCTTCCCCATCTTTAGCTTGGTAAATGTCATAACTTGTCTCAGCATTAGGACCATAGACAATAGTAGCTCCTGTCTTTTTCGCTAAATCTACATGACCGGAGACAAAGTCTGCATGAAAATGAGTTTCAAAAATGTATTTAATTTTTGAGCCCGTTTTTTTAGCCCTAGCGATATAGGGTTCTGTTTCTCTTAAAGGATCGATGATTGCCACTTCGCCCTTTGACTCTATATAATAGGCGCCCTGAGCTAAACATCCGGTATAAATTTGTTCAACTTTCATTTTTGTACACTTTTTTGCATTGTTCCTAAAAGTTAATTTTAAAGGAACACCTCAAAGGTACGAAACAACTAGCTTTTTGCCATTCTGAATTCTAACAAAGTGTTCTTGTTCGCTTTGTTAGATGTACATTTTTAATGTGGAAGTTTGGTTTTTAAAAGTCCATATACAAAAGTTCCTGCAACCGCAGCAGCCAATACAATAATCATGGAGAACAGTCCTGTGCCTATGAGGGTGAATATGGGGCCTGGACAGGCACCTGTGAGCGCCCAGCCTAAACCAAAAATAATACCTCCAATAAGATAGCGATACTTAGTTCTGTCTTTTGGTGGGAGTAGCATTGGATCTCCATGGTATGTCTTTAGTTTAAACTTTTTTGAAAGCTGAATTAGGATGACTCCGGTAAGTACAGCACTTCCTATGATTCCATACATATGGAAGGATTCAAAACGGAACATTTCAAAAATGCGATACCAGGATACAGCTTCTGACTTTACAAGTACTATCCCAAGTAACATTCCTGTTGCGATAAATTTTATGTATTTCATAATTGAAGTATTAAAATAATAGGGGTAGAATAAAGTGTGTCATAACCAGTCCTCCAATAAAGAATCCTGTCACTGCGATAAGTGAAGGAATTTGAAGGTTGCTCAGACCAGTGATGGCATGGCCGGAAGTACAGCCACCTGCGTAACGGGTTCCAAAACCTACTAAAAAGCCACCTATAACGAGTATAGTGATTCCTTTTAAACTAAAAACAGCCTCTGATCCAAACATTTCCATTGGGACTAAGGATTCGCCTATATTGTCAAAACCAAATTCTTGTAATTGGAGTACAGTTGCTGTATTCAACTGCATTAGGGAATGATCACTTAGTAAAAAGTAGGCTATGCAACCTCCTAGAATAGCACCAAAGACAACCGTGAGGTTCCACAGTTGTGACTTCCAATCGAATCGGAAGAATTCGGCGTGTTTTCCTGCTCCTCCTATGGAACATAAGGTTCGTAAATTGGATGAAACCCCAAAGGTTTTACCAAAATAGACCAACAGAAACATGACAAGTGCGAGTATTGGTCCGGATATATACCAGGGCCAAGGTTGAAGTATGAGTTCCATAAAACAAAAATATTTAATGTAAAACAAAGATAAGTTTTCTTTGTATGCGCAGGTAGTTTAGAACAAGATACCAATAACTCGTTTTTTTTAATTAAAATTTGGTGCATATATCATAAAATATATTATATTTGCACCCGCATTTGGGCAATGTCTTATTGCTAATTTAACGGCCTCGTGGCGCAACTGAATAGCGCATCTGATTACGGCTCAGAAGGTTGCAGGTTTGAATCCTGCCGAGGTCACTTTTAGGTAGTTAAATACCTGCACAAAACCACACAATTCCTATGAATCGTGTGGTTTTCAAGTTTTTATGGGTTCATTTAATTTGGATTGAAATGCTATAAAATACTATAAAATGGCCTTTTACACTTGCATATTTCCCTGTACCTTCTAATACATATTTTGCTTTTTCTCGTAATTCTAATAGGACATCATCAATCACTCAATTTATAATGTTATTGGGGTGTATTTTCCGTGGTGGGGAATTATCTCCCGCATCTTTATTTGAAATCATTCTAATATTTTATTAAATTACTGATCTTTAGTAGTTTATCAGTATTAGTGTTGTGGTGTGTAAATTGGGCACAACATTTGCTGATGTAGAGATGAGTGTATTTTGTCTTCTTTTAGAATTCAAAGTATTTAAGGGTATTTCTGTAGGCTAATTAATTTAAAAAAGTCAATTAGCCAGGGGGTACCTTATATCAATATATACGATTGTCAGAAAATAGGCTTTTAGGAGGTTCCAACGAATTCTTCTAGGGGAACTGTTGCTGTTTAGTTTATAAAAGAATCTCAGTTGGACGATCATTTTCAAAAACAAACATTAAAACAAAATATAAAATAGAAGAAACAGTCTTCATAATACTATAAGATCATGGAAAAAACAAAATTAATCATCGAGAAGAAGGAACTTGAAGTTCTAAAAGAGTTGGTAAAAAATTCTAATTATTTTAATGATAATGTTCTTAAACAATCCGTTAAAGAACTGCTAGAAGAACTTAAAGATTCGCAGGTCTTAACCCAGGAAGAAATGCCTGGTGATGCGGTGCGCCTCAACTCAAAAGTGACCGTTAATTTAGCTAATGGTTGGAGTAATACTTTTAAAATTGTCCATCCTAGAGATAGTGACATAAAGAAAAATCTATTCTCCATACTTTCTCCTATGGGATTTGCCTTATACGGTCATCGTAAAGCTGACGTGTTTTCTTGGAAATTCCCTGCAGGACCACAGACGATCACAGTCACTGATGTTGATAACTCGGAGGTGGTGCCTCATTAATGGCATAAGGGCTCTTGGAGTCTAATGTGTATTAAAGATATTACAAATGATAACACTGTAGATCGCTACTTGGTTATTGTTTGTAATATTTTTTTGTTTACAGCAGATTCAACTAGCCTCATCAGACGCAATATGTGCTTTAAATAGCGGTCACCTTGGATATCTCTTTTAGTTTATCCAATACCTTTTCGTGGGACTCTAGTTTTAGCTTTTTCTTCAAACGGTGTCGAGCAATCTTTACAGAACTCACCGAGATACCAAACAAAGTCGCGATATCTTTTGAGGTGAATTTCATCAGAATCAATGCGCATAGTTTTATATCGCGTTCACTCAGGTTTGGGTACCTGACTTTTAGGTTGTTGATGAAGGCTGGATGGATTTCGTTAAAAAGTGAATAGAAATGATCCCATTCCTTATCGAACATAAAGCTATCGTTAATATGATTAATTAAGGTCGAAATACTTTTCTTGCTAATTTCTTTTTGTTTTATCTCCTCTTTGAGTTTCTCTTTTATGGTATTTAATAAGTCATTTTTATGGACTGCCCTAAGAGTGTTATTGGTCAATTCTTCGTTTTTAAAATTGAGTTCTGCTCTGAGCTGTTTTTGTTGCAGATCGTGGTGCTCCTTCTCAATTTTAAGGATTTTCATTTTGTTTCCAAGGATTTTATTTTGTTGGTATTTTACTTCTTCTGTTTTGTTCTCCAGAAGCTGTTTTAATTTTTGTTCTCTATCTTTTAATACGGAGACTCTCCAGTGATAGGTAATGCTAATGAGAATGATCAGAACAAGGAAGATCACAATTCGAAACCAAAGCGTCTGCCATAGGGCAGGAAGCACCTTTAGCTGTAAACTGGCGATGTGCTTACTGGGATTGCCATTTTGATCCATGGCCTTTACTTTTAAGGTGTAATTGCCTGGGTCTAAATTTGTAAATGAGATGGTTCTAAGGTTTCCGACTTCGTTCCAAGAATCCTTTAATTCTTCGATGGAGTAGGCATACCATAAATCCTGTGATATGATAGGGTCAGAACTAGTGTAGGTAATGGTTAAAAAAGTAGTTTGTGGCTGAAGTTCAATTGTTCGCTCAGGATTATTCTTGTACCTAGCGAGCTTAATTGAATTAATATGAGATTCTGAATCTTCATTTTTTGCAATTACAGAGGTGAAATTAATTTTAGATTCTAGGGTAGTGGGTTGTAATTGGTGCGGTGAAAAAGACGAAAGTCCGAAGGCCCCTGCCATGAGTATATCTCCGTTTTTCGCTAAATATGCGCCACTTCCGTTAAAGGTATAGATGCCATCATTTTCGTTAAAGTTGGTTATGCTCCCCGAAGTATCTATTTTAGTTAGACCCATATTGGTACTCAACCAGATATTGTTAGAATGGTCTTTTAAAATTCCTTCAATAGTATTTCCTTTTATTTTATCGAATTGCTTATAACGCTCAAATGTGTTGTTTGAACGATTGTACTTATTGAGTCCATAACCGTAGGTTCCGACTAAGATGTTTAGGTCATTAGTTTGACCAATGGATCGAATATAGTTGCCACTTATTGAGCTACTGTCTTGGTCGTGATGATAATAACTATATTGTTTATAGGATGTTCCGTCTTTTTCATACCGAAATAGGCCGTTGGAGGTTCCGACCCACATGTCGCCTTTTACATCTTTTAAAATGACATTTACCAGGTTGGAAGAGGATCGCTCATGCTCATTGGGAAATAGATGTTGTTTTATATTGAATTGGCTGTCAAACACCGTTATTCCGATCCTGTGTCCAACCCATATATCTCCATGTTTATCCAGTTCCAAGGCGTAGGCTCCCTTTAATCTACTGAACTCATTAATGGGGATAAATTTATTGGTTTTGATATCAAGAATACTCAGTCCACCTCTAAGGGTGGCAATCCATAATCTATTATTTTTGTCCTCCAAAAGTGACATCACAATACTTCCGTTGAGGTCTGTATTAATTGCCGGGTTGTCTATGTAGAAGGAGGAGGTTTTATCTTTGGGGTTGTAACGAACTAATCCGTTTCTCCCGGCAGAAAGCCATATGTGTCCGAAACTATCTTCAAGTATGGTCGATCCCTGTTGATCCTTATGTGAAAAACCTATTTCTAGTGCGGGAATATTTTTTATGACGAATCTATTTTTGACAATCGATAGTCCGCCATGCACTGTAGCCAGTAGAATATTGTTGTTATGCCCTCTCTCAATGGCCAGTATAGAATTGTCTGGAATGTTCTCGGGATTGTAGTAGTTCTGAGTGTAGTAATGGAACTCCTCGCTTGTTTTGTCATAGAGGTTTAAACCGCCTCCATCAGTGCCTATCCAAACCTTTCGTTTTTCGCTCAGCAGGCATAATACAATATTGTTGTTAATAGATGTCCCCGGATTCGAATTTCTTTTATAATGTCTCACCTCACTTCGAGAAATATTTATTTTAAAAAGGCCGTTTCCATTTGTAGCTACCCAAAGGTATCCGTCTTGGTCCATGGTGAGATCATTGACTCTGGTGTTGTTTGTTTGTTGATCCAGTGGAATCGAGGTAACTTTGTCATTTTTAAGCGTTAGAACCATTCCTTTAGCGGTGCCCAAAAATAGGCTCTCGTCTGAACCTTTATGTATTGAGGTGATAGTTTGCCTTTCTAAAGTAGGGATAAGCTTAAGACTTCCATCAATAATATTTCCTTGTTCGTTGTATTTAAACTTAAGCAGTGCACCTGTATCGGTACCTAGGTACGCCAAATCTCCGTCAATTAGTGCCATGCTAATAATATTTTGACTCAAGTACTGACGAAGATCAATATTCGGATGTTGAATTTTTTTAAACTCCCGATCTCCTTTAATTAAAACATAAAGCCCAGTGTAGGTGGTCGCCCATATGTTTTGATACGCATCTTCTGCTAATTTATTGACATTAGAGTTCCTCGGTAAGGTATATGGGATAGTTTTATCACCGTCATATCTATCTATGGCAATTCTATTGCCCATCCATAGTATTCCATTAGAGTCCTGAAGTACTGCAGAGATTCGTTTGGAAGAAATGCCTTGCTTATGATCAATGGTTTTAAATCGCAAATCATATTGCTGGGCAAATGTTAGGTTTAATGATAGTAGAAAAAATAATACTAATTTACGCATCGCACATTTCTCTTTTGTTACCCATTGATTATCTGTGTTATATATCTATGTACGACATATATGTGTCGCTTAACACCTATAAATACTGGGTATTACCGATGGGGAAGATACAACATGTATCCCAAAAGTAAAACAATAGTATCCTAAATGTTGCCCTATTTTATTAACACTTATTTAACTTATTGCATACTTTGCTCGCCGAAATCGAACCTCAGAGCTCTGGTTATTTACGGTTTCTTATAAAATTTATGAATTCTAATTTATCGACTACTATTAGCTATTAATCAAAAACTATCTAACAAACTATTTATGAAAAACTTAATTCTTTTGTTTTGTGTTTTTTGTTCCTGCATACCGCTGGTTGCACAACAAAATGTCATCACAGTGAAAGGGCAGGTTATGGATACAGAGATGGATTCCCCCATTCCTGGCGTTAACGTCCTTGAAAAAAATACAACTAACGGAACGATGACCGATTTTGATGGGGAGTTTAGCATCACCGTTAAACGTGGTACAACGGTAACCTTTAGTTATATCGGGTACCAGACTCAAGAGGTCCTTATTAAAGATGATGCGCCACTTTCAATCGGCTTGACTATGTCAGCGGAAAACTTGGATGAAGTGGTACTTGTTGGTTATGGTGTTCAGAAGAAAGAAAACCTAACCGGTGCAGTAAGTACAATCTCCGCAGAAAAAATTGAGAACAGACCTGTTACTGATGTTATGCAGGCCATACAAGGAGCAGCTCCTGGTTTACAACTAACTGTTGGAAACTCTGGCGGGGAGCCCGGTGCTAGCATGAATATCAGTATTAGAGGTGCTGGAAATTTACAAGGAACTGGAGCTCCATTGGTTATTGTAGATGACATTCCATTAAATAATCCTAGTGATATGAATGATATCAATCCCAATGATATTGAGAGTATATCCGTGTTAAAAGATGCTGCCTCCTCTGCTATTTACGGATCCAGAGCTGCATTTGGGGTGATATTAATAAAAACCAAGAGTGGAACAGCGACGGATGGTCATAAATTTAACTACTCCAACAATTTTTCTTATTCTTCTCCTTTGAATTTACCGGAAATGATGAACTCCCTTGAGTTTGCTGAATATTTTAATTTGGCAGCTACAAATGGTGGGAGAAGCGTATTGTTCACTGAGGATGTAATAGGACGAATTAAAGCTTATATGAATGATCCTGTAAATACTCCTGTTACTGTGCCGACAGAAGATGGTACCAGATGGCAACAGTATTCTGGATCGAATGCCAATACGGATTGGTTTGATGTGATGTACAAGGACATTGTACTTCGTAAACAACACAACCTTAGTTTCTCCGGTAAACAAAAGGATGTGAGTTATCACGTTGCGGCAGGGCTCTTAGATGCCCCTGGTGTAATGAGCTATGGCGACGATTCTTATAAACGTTATAACTTAAATGCAAAATTCACTGCTAAAATGACCGATTGGTTCCGATTTAATGTGAATATGCGAATGGCTAGAATAGATCAAGAGCGTCCAAGCTATGATCCGGGACTGTATTTACACAACATTGCCAGACGTTGGCCAACCAATGGCGTGGTGATGCCTAATGGAAGTTTTAGTGATGGGTCCGAGATTCCGTTCATTGTAGACGGAGGAAGAAGAAACTCGGAATCTTATAATTCGAATCTATCTTTAAACTTAATTTTTGAACCTATAAAGGATTTAAAATTAACGACAAGTTTGTTGTATAGAAATTACCATACTGAAATACAAAGCCACAGTGCCAAAGTCTCTGTTACTGAGCCTGATGGAGCCGAACGTCTGATTCGTCAAAACAACAGTATCAATAATTATGCGTCAAAGAATACTTATATATCTCCAAACTTGGTGGTGTCCTATAAGAAATCTATTAACAACGCACATAACTTTGATGGACTTATTGGTTTCCAACAAGAAGAAACTAAGTACAATTCTTTATCTGGAAGTAAGGATGATTTGATCACCGAAAGTGTTCCATCTATTAGAACTGCAGTAGGAGAGGATTATGTTGATGCTACCTTGGGTTCTTATGTGACCAGAGGTTATTTCGGACGTATCGGGTATAACTATAAAGAAAAATATTTACTTGAAGTTAACGGTCGTTACGATGCTTCGTCTCGGTTTGCTGAGGACATGAGATGGGATTTCTTCCCTTCAATATCTGTGGGATATAACGTTGCCAAAGAAGGATTTTGGAATATCGATGCGATCAGTACATTTAAACTCCGTTATTCAACGGGTAGTATTGGTAACCAAAATGTTGCAAATTACCTGTATATAGGACGCATGCCTATTCGAACTAACCTTTGGTGGTTAACCGATAGCGGACGACCAAATTACACCTTGACACCTGGACTTATTAGTCCTGATATTACTTGGGAAACAGTATCTACTGATAACTACGGTTTAGATATCAGCGCATTAAACCAACGTTTAGACCTTACTTTCGAGCTCTTTAAAAGAACAACAGAGAACATGTTCGGGCCTGCTGAGCGTTACCCTGCATTATTGGGTACCGGAGCTCCACAATCTAACAATGCTTCTTTAGAAACTAAAGGTTTTGAACTCAGTGCAAATTGGAGAGATAACATTGGAGACTTTGGGTATAACATTGGTTTCATTGTTTCTGATGCTGTCACAAAGGTTACTGAATATTCTAATCCTAACAATTTGTTGAATACCTATAGGGTAGGAGAAGAATTGGGAGAAATTTGGGGATTTGAAACCGTTGGTTTGTATCAATCACAAGCTGAGATTGACAATGGTCCGGATCAGTCTGCTATATGGGGTGGTGATTGGCAACCAGGAGACGTTCAATACGTTGACCAAAATGGAGATAACATCATCGACTACGGAGATAGCACACTAGATAACCCAGGTGACCGTGTCATTATTGGTAATTCAACTCCACGTTATACCTACTCTATAAATGGCGGTATGAATTATAAAGGAATCGACTTCTCAATGTTTTGGCAGGGTGTTGGTAAGCGGGATCTTTGGACTGGAGGAGCTTATACCTATGGTGCAGTTGGAAACCAATGGCAGTCTGCTGGGTTGAAATCCCATTTAGATCACTGGACTGAAGATAATCCAAATGGATTTTATCCAAGGCCTACCTTTAACAATGCTGAGCGAAATCAACAGACACAAACACGCTATTTACAAGATGCATCTTACTTGCGTTTAAAAAATGTCACTTTAGGCTATAGCTTCTCTGATCAGATCCTAGAGCGTTTACGCATGGAGCGTATCAGAGTGTATGTATCGGCAGAGAACCTGTTAACCATTACTAATATTTCTGATGTTTTTGATCCTGAGGCCACAGGTGGAAGATGGGGGAATGGGAAAATTTACCCACTTCAAAAATCAATTGCAATTGGTCTAAATGTTGAATTTTAAAACTAGCTCTAATGAAAAAATATAATATACTATCATTTGTTCTTATAGCCGTGTTTATTACTTCTTGTAGTAATGACTTTTTGAACAGGCTTCCGGAAGATGAGATATCTCCAGAACAATATTGGAAAACAGAGAATGATTTGAAATTGTTCTTGAATCAATTTTATACGGCCTTCCCTGTGCATAACGGTTGGAATGGAGGGATATTCGAATTCGATAACAACAGCGATAACCTGTTACCTCAAAACATTAACGAACGATTTGTCGGGAATAATAATATCGCTCCCAGTTCTGATAATTCATGGAACTTCGGCAATATTCGTGATGTGAATTATTATTTGGAAAACGCTGTAAATGCGCAAGGACCTGAAGATTTAATTAACCATTATAATGGGGAGGCTTATTTCTTTAGAGCGTATTTCTATTTTAGACTTCTAAAAAGATTTGGAGGAGTTCCTTACATTGATAAAACTCTTAATGTGGATTCTCCAGAACTCTTGATGCCAAGGCTTCCTAGAAATGAATTGGCAGCTAAGATTATGGAAGACTTAGATCGCGCCTTAGCTTTGTTATTGCCAAAGAGTGGCGTTGAAAACTTTAGAGTGCACAGAGGAGTGGCTCTAGCCTTCAAATCTGAGGTTGGTTTGTATGAAGGTACATGGGAGAAATATCATGACGGGACACCTTTCGGTGCTCCTGTGAATGAAAGTAAAAAGTTTCTTACTCTAGCTGCACAGGCTGCTGAAACAATGATATCAGAAGGACATTACAATTTGTTTAATGACGGTACAGAGGATACCTATAGAGTATTGTTTAACCGTTATGATTACAGTAACGTTGATGAAGTTATTTTTTGGAAAAAGTATAGTGTAGCTGATGGTGTAGCGCACCGTGTAAGCCACTACATTCCGCAGAATGGTTCAGGAACAGGGTTGACAAAATCTTTAGTTGAATCTTATTTGTGTAAAGATGGTTTACCTATCTCATTAAGCCCTTTATATGGTACTGAAAGTGAAACTAGCTTAACCGCTATCGTTGAGAATAGAGATCCACGACTTGTACAAACTATTTGTACACCAGGGGCTTTGATTACTGAAAGAGCTTCACAAGATGACATCTACTTTGAGTATCCCGCCTTTAGAGAAAACGGAGAGACAGTTTCTACTACAGGGTTTCAAATTTACAAAGGAGGTTCTCTTGATGAGAGTGAAAAGGTTGAATCCTCAACTGGCGCTATTATTTATAGATATGCTGAAGTGCTACTAAATTTTGCAGAAGCAAAGGCAGAACTTGGAACTCTCACTCAGGCTGATTTGGATAAATCCATCAACTTGTTAAGAAATAGAGTTGGAATGCCTCCAATGTCTATAATTCCAACTGTGGATCCTAATAAATTATTTCCAGAGCTAAGTGATCTAATCAATGAAGTGAGAAGAGAGCGTAGAGTTGAGTTGGCCTTGGAAGGAAAGCGATTTGATGATTTAATGCGTTGGAGAGCACATGATCTTTACCAAAACAAAAGATTCTTAGGGTTCAAAATCCAAGGAAGTGATATGGAAACTGAATTCTCTGATTTGATTGGAAGTTCAATTCTGGTAAATGCAGATGGGTATATCGATCCTTATATGAATATCATTCCAAATGGTTTTGGTTTTGATGAAAACAGAGATTACCTAGCAGCAATTCCAACAGAACAGATTGTTCTAAGTGATAACACTTTAGAACAGAACCCTGGTTGGTAGTTATGTTGCAATGAATATTAAACCACGAAGGACAAAAAAACTAAAGTTTGTTGTTGAAATTTAGGTTAGTTAGCTAGATATTTTGGCTAGTGGTTAATTTCCCGTTCTTGGATACATTCCTAAGGGCGGGAAATTTTTTTTGTCTACTATCAAAGGATAGCCAAGGGTATTGATTATCTCTGTGATATAAGAGAGCTAGTAATGTTCTTCTCCGTCGTCAAATGTTTTGGCTATTTTTTCGATATTCAGACTCCTGGCCATGGCATCAAAAATGTTTTTATATACGTACTGGTTGGCGTAGATCTCTTCATGAGTTCCAGACTCTGCGACACAACCATTTTCCATTACATAGATATGATCTGCATCTATAATTTGAGAGATACTATGCGATATTATAATAACCGTACGATCTTTTTTGATGGCGTCTAAGCTGTTTTTAATTTGTTCGGTGGAAATGGCATCCAAACTTGCTGTCGGTTCGTCTAGAAAGATGATAGGAGGGTTTTTCAGGAACATCCGTGCGATGGCGATACGCTGTTGTTGTCCTCCGGAAAGTAATAGTGCATTGCTGTCAAATTGTCCAGGCAGTTCCATGATCTGCTTGTGGATATAGGCTTGTTTTGCTGCATGCACCACCTGTTCTAGGGTAGCCTCAGGATTACCATAACGTATGTTGTCTGCTATGGAGCCACTGAAGATGTGGTTTTTTTGAAGTACTAAACCAATGTTATTTCTGATGAATTGTGTGTCATAGTCCTTTAGTGGGACACCATCTAAGTAGATTTCGCCACTTGAGGGCTGGTAAAACTTATCTAGTAAATTAATGACGGTACTTTTTCCTGCACCACTAAGTCCGACTAAGGCTGTAATTTTATTTGGCTGAATTGTAATATTGATTTCCTTAAGTGCTTTTGTGCCGTTTGGGTAGGAGAAGTCTACATTTTTGGCCTCAAATTTTCCTGTGAGAAATTCTGGAATATAGCTTCCGGAGTTTTCAACTTCTTCCTCTGCGTTCATAATCTCAAAATAACTTTCAGAGTAGATCATTGCATCATTCATCTGATCAAATATGCGATGGAGTTGCCCGATTGGTGCGGTGACATTGTTAAACAGCATAATATGAAACATAATCATCCCGATACTCATATAACCTTGCAAAACAAGATAGGCAGTTAGTATAATAATGATTACAGTTCCGATTTGTTCTACAAAGGTTTTGATGCCGTTAAATAGAAATCCGGTTCTCTGGGTCTTAAGCTGGTTATCCGTCATCTCAATCTGAATCGTGTTCTGTTTGTCAGATTCAATGGCTTCGCGATTAAAGGACTTTATAACAGTAATTGATTGTATGATGTTGACAATACCCTGGCTTTTGCTTTCCCTGAATTCACGCATGTTTCTGCGCCATCCACTGAGTGTTTTTGCTTGTTTTATAGTGATATATATATAAATAGGGACAATACACAGTCCTACTAAACCCACCCAAAAATTCGCATTGAACATCAGTACTAGGGCAATAAAGGAATTGGCAAACAAGGGAAGTATATTGATAAAGAAATTTTGGACCAGTTGTGTAAGACTCCCAATTCCTCGATCGATTCTGGTTTGGAGCTTACCCGATTCATTCGAAGATGAGGTGTAGAATGACATGCGGTAGGATAAAATCTTATCAACGATGGTCAGGGCTAGATCTCTAGATACATAGATCCTCAATTTCTCGCCGTAATATTTTTGTCCAAAGGTGATAAAGACATTTACAATCTCCTTGCTCAAGAGTATGATGGAGATGAAAATTAATATATTAAGCCCTTCTTTTAAACCAGCTCCTTCTTGAATTAGCGCATTAACTTCATCTACAGTATACTTGAGGGTTAGTGCATTCACCTGGGCGGTAAAGGAGCCGATCAGTGTTAGAAATAATGCGGCAAAGACCAACCAACCATAGGGTTTGACAAAAGGCCATATATTTTTAAATAATTGTGGTAGTGTCATTTCAATACTGCTGATGCATCCAAAGATATTTAATTCTTATGTAGGAGGAGGGAAAAAATAGAGCCTTTAGTAAATTGAGTACTAAAGGCTCCTGAAAAATTTAAATCAAATTTAAAACAGCGTTAATCAGCAAAATTGCTGCATTGTAATTAACCGTATTAAGTTTCGGCTATGCTTCACAGCTCGCACATTCTTTTTTCTGTTTAAATTTCTGAGCCGCATTCATACTGTGTTGATAGTACAGGGATTTTAGTCCTAGTTTCCACGCAGTGACGTGAATGTTGTTGATCTGTTTCACAGGCATCTCCGGATGTACAATGATATTTACAGACTGGCCTTGGTCAATAAATGGTTGACGTCCGGCAGCTTGATATATAACATCCAACTGATCAATTTCAGAATAGGTTTTAAACACTTCTTTTTCTAGTTCGCTTAAGAAATCTAAATGTTGAACAGAACCATCCATATCTCTGATACTTCTCCATACTTCGATGTCGTTTTGTCCTTTAGACTCTAACAATTCTTCCAAGAATGGATTTTTAATGGTAGTTTTGATTTTAGCGATATCTTTTACATAGATATTGGACCAAATTGGCTCAATTCCTTGTGATACTTGTCCTAAGATAAAAGCAGATGAAGTTGTAGGAGCGATAGCGTTTAAAGTGGCGTTACGTCTTCCGTAACCTTTTAATACTGCCGGCTCACCAAATTTCTCTGCCAGTTCTTTTGATGCTTTATAAGAGCGATCTTGTATGGTTTTAAAGATTTCGTGGTTGAGGTCAAATGCTTTTTGTGAGTTAAAAGGTAACATTCTGGATTGTAAAAGTGAATGCCATCCTAATACACCTAATCCTAACGCACGGTTTTCTTTAGCAAAATTATAAGCTCTTTCCATAAACAGGAAAGTTTGACGATCTTCTCTGTCTTCAGAATCTTTGTATACTTCCAGTTTTTCAATAAACTCGGAGATCACAGCATCCAAGAAGTAAATCATGGTTTCTACCGCGTCTGTATCTTTCCATTTGTCGTAATGCAACACATTAACACTGGATAGGACACATACGAAAGACCAGTTATCATTAGATGGCAACATGATTTCTGTACAAAGGTTGCTGGCATAGATGCGGTGGTTTTTATCCTTATAAGCATCTACACTACCATTATTGGCGTTGTCTGAGAAGAAGATATACGGATATCCCATTTCCGCACGGCTTTGTAATACTTTAGCCCAGAGCGTTCTCTTTTCAACATCACCTCCAATCATATCTTCCATCCACTGATTGCTCACGGTAACTCCATGAGTCAATTGTTGAATTGGATTTCCTTCAGTTCCTATTTCAAGAAACTCCTTAATATCCTTGTGGTCGATAGGTAAGTAAGGTGAGAAACGGCCTCTACGTACCGATCCTTGGCTTACCACGTCTACCATTGATTCAAATAATTGCATGATATGAACAGCACCGGAAGCCTCTCCGTTATTCTTAACAGGAGCACCGCGATGTCTTATTTTACCAAAGTAGCCGGAGGTTCCACCTCCAAGTTTGGACATCATCCCCACCTCAGATTGAGTGTATAGAATGTTCCCCATATCATCATCGATATGAGATCCAAAACAGCTAATTGGAAGCCCTCTTTCTTTTCCGAAATTTGACCAAACTGGAGAGGCCAAGGAAAAGAAACCTTCGGACATATAGTTATAGAACTTATCTGCGTAGCCGTCTATTTTTAGAATTTGTTCGGCGCGATTTGCTATTTCTCGTATCCTAGCTTTTGGAGTAACACCCTCGGTCAAATAACCGGAAGCCAAGAATTGTTGGCTGTGTTCATTCAGCCACTTAAAACCTTCATCACTTGTCTTTGACGTACCGGCTAAAAAGCCTTTACGTGCATCGATCAATTGTTGTGCGTTATTGTCTAAAGTTTCGGTTTGGGGCTGATGATTGAGTGTTTTCTTTTCCATATACTAAAATAAATCGTCACTGGTTATACTTTGTGTTCTTTTGCTATAATTGATAGATCGTTTTACGAAGAAGTCACCGTGCTTAGTGCCGATGATTTCGTCGTCAAACCATTCTGTTTCTGCCAATAATTTTTCGTCAACTTCAAAAACTTCTTTGATACCTATACTTGCTAGGGATTTGTTGAAACGATTTTTGATGAATTCATTAACAACATCTTTTGCTAAGAAATCCAGTTCTCCGTCTTCGAATATCCAATCCACAATTTTACTTTCAGCGGTGAAGGCGTCTTCACATAATTGCTGAATAAGTAGTTCGTATGATTTGTCGAACCATTCAGGATGTTCTTCTTTGATAATATTAATGATGTCAATACCAAAGTCTCCGTGGATTTGTTCTTCCTTAGAAGTAGCTTCCACTACGTTTGAAATCCCTTTAAGCATATTCTTATGCTTATTGAAGGCCATGATAATCAAAAATTGTGAGAATAGAGAAACATGCTCTATAAAAAGAGAGAACAATAAAATTGACTCTGTGTATTGTTTGCTGTCTTCACTTTTTGAATTTTTAAGAGCTGATTCTAAATACTGAACTCTTCTCATGATGACAGGCTTTTTCTTAAGCTCTTCAAATTCCTTATTCAACCCTAGAATTTCTAATAGGTGAGAATAAGCATCGTGGTGTCTTACTTCGCTTTCTGCAAAGGTTGCTCCTACGGATCCAATCTCTGGTTTAGGCATTCTGTGATAGATGTCACCCCAGAATGACTTAACGGCAACCTCGATTTGTGAGATGGCCAACATAGTGTTTTTGATGACACTTTGTTCTACAGGTGTTAAATTTGATTTGAAATCCTGTATATCACTTGTAAAATTAAATTCAGTGTGTATCCAATATGAATGACGTATCGCTGGAACATATTCGTAAAGTTGCGGGTACTCATAGGGTTTCAAATTTACACGCTTCTCGAAGATATTACTTTTTCTACCCTGCGCCTGTTTATTCCTATATATTATATATGCCTTGGCAACATCGTGAAATTCACTTGCCATTAATTTTTCTTCCACCACATCCTGAACTTCTTCTACTGTGGGGATATAATCATGATGTTGCTGACTTCTGTCTAGCAACGCCTGATTTACACTCTCGGCTATGCGATTTGCATCCTCTTCCTGTCCATGACCAATGGCTTCCATGGCCTTGAGGATCGCCTTGCTTATTTTGTTGAGTTCGAAGGGTTTTTGAGTAAAATCCCTCTTAATAATGCGGGTAATTGTCATAACTGAATGGATAAAAAAATTGATTTCAAAACGAATAATGTAAAGGTCAGAATAATTTACGCACAAAACCATAGCCCTTGATTTATGTTCTCAACATTTTATCAACAGTTTTTAAAATATTATATTAATACATTGATTTACAGTTTATTAATCTGTAAAAATAGAAAACACAAACCTTAGAACTTGTGGTGATTTACACCTGGAATTCAGTAGTAAAAATAGCCTCAAATGCAATGGGATCAGGGTGGAGCGCATTATAAATATTTCTAAAAACAATTTTTTTGGAAATAGATGGATTTTGGACTTTTTCTTCACAATTGAAGTGCAATTCCGTCTAAGTGAAGGCGAAATAATTACGCCGCATTTTAGTTAATTTTTAGCATTGTAATTGCGAACTTTTCTTTCTTGTTGTTTCTTTTTAATGATCTTAATAATTTTTTATGTTAATATTGGAAATTTTGTTAGTCTTTTATGTAAAATAGTTAAACGAAATTAACTTAACTTACTTTATGTTTCATTTGAATTTCAAAATCTTACTTTACTCTTGTATATTTATTATTAAATGAAAATTTTAAGACTATATTATTTTGTTTAATAGAAGTATTTTATACTTTTATCCGCTAAATGAAACAAATTTTGTTTTCTAAATCTATTTAATTTAATAAGCTTAAACTTTATGAAAAATAGTTTGACATTAGTAATCTGCTTGTTTTTTGCTTGGATGTCTTTTGGACAGGATCAAACAATAAGTGGTGTAGTTACTGATCAAGAAACCGGGATCCCAATTCCTGGTGCGAATGTTACGGTGCAAAATACAACCCGAGGGGTTGTGACAGATTTTGATGGAAATTATGCCGTTGAAGCTAAAACTGGTGAGGTATTAATCTTTTCCTATATTGGGTATAAGGAACAACAAGTTGTTGTAGGATCTGAAACTGTAGTGAATGTACAATTAAGTATTGCAGCTTCTGAATTGGACGAGGTTGTTGTTGTGGGTTATGGAACTCAGAAAAAGGAAAACTTGACCGGGTCTGTAAATCAAATTAAAACTGAGGAAATTGAGGGGAAAGCTACAACCTCTTTGACCAATGCCTTGCAGGGTGTTAGTCCTGGGCTGACCGTGATTTCTCGTCCTGGTAACGTGGGTAGTGATATGGGATCTATCAATGTTAGGGGGCGTGGGAACTTAGGGAGTTCTAATCCTTTATTTGTAGTGGACGGAATTCCGGTAAGTGCTTCGGATTTTCAACGTATCAACCCTTCGGATGTTGCTAGTATCAGTGTTTTGAAGGATGCTGCGGCATCTGCGATATACGGTTCAAGAGCAGCATATGGTGTGCTTTTAGTTACCACCAAAAAAGGAAAAGATGGCAAAGCAGCCATTAGTTATAACACGTATTACGGTGTGCAAGCCCCTACAAACTTGCCTAATAAACTAGGTTCATATGATTACGCTACTTTGCTCAATGAAGCTAATATGAACGCTGGTAAATCAGCTGTTTATTCTCCTGAAGAAATGGCAATCATAAAAAATGGTTCACAACCTGATTTGTACCCTGATAATGATTGGTACGATTTGGTATATCGTAATTCTGCACCGATGACAGAACACAATATTAGTGTTTCCGGTGGCGGTGATACCCGTTATTTTGTGAGTGGTACCTTTTTCGATCAAAGTTCTTTGATTCCCGGGTCGGAGCTTGATAGATATAGCTTCCGTGCCAATACAGAAAGAGATTTTGGCGATCGCCTTACTGTTGGAACTAATATTTCATTTGTTCGTGAAGATATCGACCGCGCCGGTGCGTTTTCTACCACTGACCTTAACCGTATGACACCACTTACTGTTGCGAGACATTCTGATGGAAGTTGGGGTAGTATAACCGGCGGAAAAGTCAGTAGCGTACTTGCTGAAAATAATCCACTGAGAAGAATCGCAGAGTACGGTTGGCAGTCTAAACAACGTGAGACCTTTATAGGGGCACTTAATGCTAGTTATAAGATTACTGATGATTTGAGTATTCGCGGAATAGGTTCCTATAAATCTTATAACCACCAACAAAATACTTTTGATAACGAGGTGGATCCTATAACTAACTTTCTAACCAAAGAGGCTATTAATTCTACGCGTAAGACACCTAATCAACTAACCTCTCGTTGGGATCGTAGTAATACCTTGATGTTGCAAGCATTTGCAACCTATGAAAAAGACTTTGGAAAGCATTATCTAAAAGCTATGGCCGGGGTTCAGTATGAGGATTCTGATTATGAATACCTGGAGGCTTCTAGAAAATCTTTTCCTTCCAATCAATTAGGAAGTATTAATGGTGGTTCCAATTCAGCTGAAAACTTAGGGAATGCTGGTTTATTGGAAGAGGAAGCTTTTATGTCTGAGTTTGGTCGTATTAACTACAGCTATGACGGAAAGTATTTATTAGAGGCTAACGTTCGACATGATATGTCTTCTCGTTTTAACAGTAAGAATCGTTCTGGAGTATTTCCATCTTTCTCTGCAGCTTGGAGGATTTCTCAAGAGTCTTTCATGGATTCTGTAAATTGGCTTAGCAATTTAAAACTTAGAGCCTCTTGGGGTGAACTAGGTAACGTAAATAACGTGGGGTATTATGACTATTATGATGCCTTAGGTACCGGTACAGCTACAGTTATGGGTGATTCCAGAGTAGATGGTGTATGGCCCAACAAACAAGCAAATCCTGGGTTGACGTGGGAAACCGTTCAAATGACAAACTTTGGATTGGATGCGGGATTGTTTAAAAATGCCTTAAATATTCAGTTGGATGTTTTTGACAAACAAACCAAAGATATTTTACTAAATATCCCACAACCACTAGAGTTAGGAGCAGGGGATGGAATCCCTTCTAACGCTGGTAGTGTGTCTAATAAAGGGATAGAATTCATGTTGTCTTATCGCGGTGAAATTCAAGATTTTAAATATTCCTTCTCTGGAAACTTCTCCAAAATATGGAATAAGATCGAAGATTTACACGGTATGGATGACCAGATTAACAGCTATTGGATCAATAGGGTAGGAGAATCTATCGGAGCTTTCTACATGTACGAAGCTGATGGTCTTTTTGCAAATCAAGCTGAGGTAGAAGCTCATGCTGTGCAAGATGTAGCTACTTCTGCCGGAGATATCAGATACAAAGATTTAAACAATGATGGCGTGATTAACGGAGATGACAGGGCTATCGTTGGTAATGACGTTCCTTATTTTACCTATGGTTTAAATTTCAACGCTTCTTATAAAGGCTTTGATTTTAATATTCAAGGCCAGGGAGTAACGGATGTATTGGTGTATTTAGATAGTGAGGCTTCACAAGCATTCTTTAACGGCTCAGGAGCTAAAGATTACCATCTTGGTCGCTGGACTATAGATAATCCTAATCCTGCTGCGGTATATCCTCGACTTTTACCTAGTGGTGAAAATGCACACAACCAACGTTTGTCTTCATTCTGGTTGTATAACGCCTCTTACTTTAGAATTAAGAACCTAGTTCTAGGGTATACACTTCCTTCTGATGTAACTCAGAAGTTCGGAATTAACAAACTTAGATTCTATGTTTCTGGAAGTAACCTTTTCACAACCAGAAGTGATTCTAGAATGGATGATTTTGATCCTGAGATGCCTTCTTCAAGAGGAAGCTACCCAGTAATGAAGGTGTATTCATTTGGACTTAATGTTAATTTTTAATTAGAAACAACGCAGACTGATGAAACAGATTAAAAAATATATAATAATATCACTTGCTCTAGTGGGAGCAAGTTGTAGCGATGATTTCTTAGACCGTGCACCACAGGATCAAATTTCCAGTGAAACGTTCTGGAAATCTGA
Source organism: Galbibacter sp. (assembly GCF_048266365.1). NCBI lineage: Bacteria > Pseudomonadati > Bacteroidota > Flavobacteriia > Flavobacteriales > Flavobacteriaceae > Galbibacter > Galbibacter sp. The sequence continues at coordinate 94,638 of NZ_JBLWZP010000010.1, forward strand.
AAGTGACGTGGAATTGGCCCTTAATGGATGCTATGCTTATGTAGGCGCTAGTGTTTATGATGCTTATAACGATGCTTATGCTGATAACTCCTATGGGCAATACCCATGGGAAAGTAATGCAACTATTATCAGTGCAGGAACCATCGATGCCAATATGAATGATGGTTATGACTATGCCGGGATTCGTAGATTCAATTATTTCCTGGATAATATTGACAAGGCACCAGTAAGTGAAGATGTCAAAAAACAGTATACAAGCGAAGTTCGTGTGTTGCGTGCTTGGACGTATTTTAACATGGCTAAGAAATTTGGTGCAGTTCCTTTAATTAAGAATTTCTTTATCAACGGAGAAGATGTGGCAATTGCGCCTACAGCAGAATCTGAAGTGATGGATTTTGTGATCAGTGAACTTGATGCTGTTATAGGAAATTTACCTGTTGAAAATGTATTTAAGAGTAGAGTGTCTAAAGCTGCTGCTTTGGCTTTAAAATCAAGAATTCATTTATTTAATAACCAGTTTGCAGAAGCTGCTTCAGCAGCACAGCAGGTTATGGGGCTTGGTTACGAGCTTTTCAAAGTAAGTAGCTTAAGTGCTGCAGATTTAGCTGATGATTATGCTGCTTTTGTAGATTTTGAAACCGCCGAAGAAGAGCAGAAATTCTATCTTGGTTTGGCTAGTTACCAAAAACTATTCTGGGAAGCCAATGAGGGGAATGTAGAAGTGATTATGGAAGTAGAATACATGCCGGAGAGTGCTTATGAATATTCTAGTGGAATTAATACAATTTACCTTGCGGATAATGCCGGAGGTGGATGGAGTTCAGTAACCCCTGTACAGTCTTTAGTTGACTCGTATTGGACTATTGAAGGTGAAGATTTTGTCGAGCCTTCTAAAGAAAGTAGAGCTGCCGCTTATAATAATGGTGATTATTCTGCAGCGTATTTGGAGGAATTTAAAAATAGAGATACCAGATTGTATGCCTCCATTTTATTCCCGGGAGCAATGTGGAATGATTTACAAGACGGCTTCGAATTTTCATGGAATAAAGGAGGTAGTAACATCTCAAAAACCGGTTATAACTATCGCAAAATGGTTGATCCAAGTGAGAGCGCACAAAGCGGACAATATAAGGGACCACAAAACTTCCCGGTTATCCGTTATGCTGAGGTATTACTTACCTATGCAGAGGCTAAAAATGAAGCCTCTGGACCTTCAGGCGAAATATATGATGCCTTAGATGCTATTCGCCTTAGAGCCGGGATGCCGGCGATAGATCGTGCTGCCGTAGCTTCAAAAGATGCGTTAAGATCACTGATTCGCAATGAGCGAAGAATTGAACTTGCAGGAGAAGGATTAAGATGGGATGACATTCGTCGTTGGGGAATCAGCCAAGAGGTGATGACTTCAATTTATAGTATCGATGGTGATTTGGCTCAGGAGAGAAGATATGATCCTAAATACATCAGACTTCCTTACCCACAAACAGCTGTGGATAGAAATCCTAATCTAAAGGATGCCCAAGAGGCCAAAGGATATTAAAACAAAGCATTTTTATTTAAGAAGTTAGCTCGAAAGGGCTAACTTTCTTAAATTTAACACTATACTTAAATCTAATTCCTATGCAGCGTATTGCCATATTTACCAGTATTTTAATGCTCTTCGTTCAGTCTTCGTGTAAAGAAGTGAAGACCACATCTGATGGGATATCAGAGCCTGTTCAAAAGCCAAACATCGTATTTGTTCTGGCAGATGATATGGGTATTGGTGATTTGGGTAGTTACGGGCAGGAGTATATACAGACTCCTAATCTTGACCGTATGGCCGAGCAAGGGATGTTGTTTACTAACTTTTACTCCGGTAGTACTGTTTGCGCTCCATCTAGGGCAAGTCTAATGACAGGAATGCATACTGGTCATTTGACCATTAGGGGTAATGGAGAATTTCCATTGAAACCTTCTGATACCACTATAGCTCAAATTCTTAAATCACAAGGATATCATACTGCTATGTTTGGGAAGTGGGGATTGGGACTTGAAGGGACATCAGGTTCCCCTGAGAAAAAAGGCTGGGATGAATTCACCGGACATCTTCATCACGTAGATGCCCATTTCCAAAATCCAGATTCACTTTGGTCCATAAAGGGGGGTGAGGTTCAAAAGAGTGCCATAGAAAGTGAGGTGTATGCCAATGAAATATTCAACCAAAAAGGGATTGAATTTATAGATCGTCAAAGTAGTGATCACCCTTTTTTCCTTTTTATGTCGTATACCGTTCCCCATGCAGAATTAAGAGTGCCGGATGAGTTTTTAGAACTTTATTTGGATCAGCACGGGAATAGTATTTTTACACCGGAGAAAGCCTGGCCCCAGGGAAGACATTATGGTGGACAGGAGTATCCAAAAGCAGCCTATGCAGCCATGGTGAGCAGTGTTGATGCATATCTGGGAAGATTGTTAGAAAAATTAAAAGACAAGGGACTTGAACAAAATACCTTAGTTATTTTCACTAGCGATAATGGCACTCATATCGAAGGTGGAAGAACTATGGAGGATGTGGCTTTTTTTAATAGTACTGCAGGTCTTAGGGGAGTGAAACGCGATCTGTATGAAGGAGGAATTCGAACCCCGCTTATTGCCTATTGGCCGGGTACCATTGCCAAAGGTAGTACAAGTCCCATAAAAGCGGCCTATTGGGATCTCCTACCAACCTTTGCTGATTTTGCAGGCTATCAAAAGCCTTTAGCTAGTGACGGAATTTCCATCGCAAATACTTTGCTCTCTAAACCACAAGATCTCGATCGTGAATTCTTGTATTGGGAATTCCACGAAGCAGGTGGTAAAATTGCAATTCGAATGGGAGATTGGAAGGTGGTTTGGACACATCTACTCGATGAGAAAACACCGGTCAAATGTGCTGTATTCAATCTAAAGACAGACCCTTCTGAGTCCAATGATGTGGCTAGTCAACACCCGGATATTATTGAAAAGGCATATGCGATTTACAACCAACAGCATCAGAGGGCTGAAATTAAAAAGTTTGAAATTTCAATTCCTGAAGATAAATAGATTGCGTAGCATAAATCATAAATAATCCTAATACAATAACAACAAATGATTCAAAATAAATTCATGCTTCTAGGCTTTTTAATCATGGCCTACAGTGGGATTGGACAGGGATTGCCAAATCCACTTGAACATTATATCGAAAATCCCCAAGTGATATCAGAGAACAAAGAAGACGCGCACGCTACCTTCTACAGTTATAATTCCAAATCGGAAGCCTTGGAAGGAAATTGGAGAGCCTCGGATAATTACCTTATACTTGACGGAACCTGGAAATTTAATTGGACTCGTAAACCTACTGATCGTCCTCTAGATTTTATGACCCAAACCGCTCAGATTGAGCAGTGGGAGTCTATAGCGGTACCAGGGAACTGGGAAGTAGAGGGATTTGGTGTTCCTATCTATGTGAATCATCAATATGAATTTGCAGATTATAAAGCTCCGGTCTCCAAGGATATCAAATTTGTGGACAGAATATACCCGGCGAACCCAGGGCAAGTACCACATGACTATAATCCGGTAGGTTCTTACTTTAAAGAATTCACCCTTGATCCTACTTGGGATGGACAGTCTGTGTTTTTACATATAGGTGCAATGAAATCTGGTGGCTTTGTTTGGATCAACGGGCAGTATGTCGGTTATTCTCAAGGAAGTAAATTACCTGCCGAGTTCAATATCCAACAATATCTCAAACCGGGAAAAAATAATATCGCCCTTCAAATCTTTAGATGGACAGATGGTTCCTATTTAGAATGTCAAGACTTTTGGAGAATTAGTGGAATAGAGCGAAGTGTTTATCTCTACAAGCAACCCAATACCAGAGTCAAAGATTTAGAAATCGTTGCTACCCTGGATGGGGCAAATGAAGACGGTGTATTTGCCTTGACAACTACCTTGCAAAACCACGAATCTAAAAAACGCAAACTAAACCTTAGTTACGAAATTATCGATACTGATGGAACTGTTGTTCAAAGTGGGAGTAAAAAGTTAAGCCTTGGGGCAAATGAAGCTCAGAAGGTGAACTTTGAGGCTGTTTTAGCTGATGTAAAACCTTGGACTGCTGAGACTCCAAATTTATATACCGTTGTTGTTCAAACCAGCGATAAGAAAGCTGTTTTAGAAAGCCTTCCCAATCGCGTTGGTTTTAGAACCGTGGAGATCGAAAATGGATTGTTAAAAGTCAATGGACAAATTATTACATTAAAAGGCGTTAATACTCAGGAGCACAACCCTGAAACAGGCCATGTCATAAGTCGGGAACAAATCTTAAGAGATATCCAACTTTGGAAGGCTAATAATATCAACGCCGTGCGATTGAGCCATTACCCGCAACCGGACATGTTCTATGAGCTTTGTGATATCTACGGATTGTACGTGGTAGATGAGGCAAATATTGAATCACACGGGATGTATTACGGAGAGCACTCTCTTGCTAAAAAACCATTGTGGGAGAAAGCACATATGGATCGTATGCTCAGAATGGTAGCCAGGGATAAAAACCACCCTTCTGTCATTATCTGGTCCATGGGTAATGAGGCCGGAAATGGTGTAAACTTCTTTGCTTCTTACGATGCTATCAAAGCTTTAGATCCACAAAAACGACCTGTGCAGTACGAACGTGCTTATAAGGATGTCGATGGAAATCTTTACGATATGGATACTAATACGGACATCATTGTGCCTCAATATCCTTCACCGAGAACCTTTGAAGCAATTGGTGCTCGTAAAACAGATCGTCCTTTTATTCCTTCTGAATATGCACACTCCATGGGAAATAGTACCGGAAACTTCCAGGACTATTGGGATATTATTGAAAAGCACGACCATCTTCAAGGTGGGTTCATATGGGATTGGGTGGACCAGGCTATCTGGAAGACCAACGAGAAAGGTGAACATTTCTATGCTTATGGTGGAGATTTTGGCGAAAATATGCCCACGGATAATAGCTTCTTAAATAATGGTATAGTGTTTCCGGATAGAACGCCACAACCCGCATTGCACGAGGTGAAAAAAGCTCACGAATTTGTCAATATGAGTTTTATGGGAATCAATAGAGACAATCAGGTTCGCGTTCATATTGAAAACAATTATGATTTTATAAATCTCGAAAGGTTTAGAATCATTGGAATGCTTAAGGCAAACGGAAAAATAATTAAGGAGACTGCTTTTGATGATTTAGATATTGTTCCTCATACTGGAAAACTTATACGCTATTCCTTGGATGGTGTAACATTCGAAGAGAACACTGAATATTACTTAGAATTATCCTTGAGGCTTAAAAACCCTTGGGGCATTTTAGAAAAAGATACGGAGCTGGCTCATGAGCAATTGCTATTAAGTCAAAAAGTACAATGGACTAAGACGCCTTTGCGGAATTCTGAAAAGATTCAAAAAACACAAACCAAACAACAGCTTCAGTTTTCTAATGAAGTCTTTGAGCTTGTTTTTGATAAATCCAAAGGACAAATTATCTCTTATAAATACCAAGATAAGGAGCTTATAAAAAACGGAAATGGGTTGAGCCCTAACTTCTGGAGAGCTCCGACGGATAATGATTTTGGAAATGGAATGCATCGTAATAATATAGAGTGGAAAAGGGCTTCTCTTCAACAAGAACTGAAATCTTTGGAAGTTTCGAAAAACAATATAGGTGGCTATGTGGTAAACGTTGTTTATTTCCTTCCTGGGGTTGAGACTACTTTTGAATCGGTTTACACCATTTTTGGAAATGGAATGGTTCAGGTTCAAAACACTCTTCATGCTTCTGTTTATAAAGCTGATATACCGAGAGTAGGTATGAAAATGCAACTTGAAAAACAGTACAGCCAAATGCAGTACTACGGTCGTGGGCCATGGGAAAATTACATTGACAGAAACCACTCTGCCTTTGTAGGGCTTTACAGCGCTAATGTGAGTGATCAGTATGTTCCTTATGTAAGACCTCAGGAGAATGGTTATAAAACGCAAATGCGTTGGGCTGCCTTTGAAAATGATCAAAAGGACGGTTTGCTTATTGTTTCTTCTGTGAATAATGATAGGAATTTAAGTATGAGTGCACTGCACATGCTTAATGAGGACTTTGATGCCACTCCCGGACTGGATTACAACACCTCTGAGGAGGAGGAAAAGGTTCAGCATAAGGATGATAATTACAGTGACGGAATGCCAGAGGTGAATATCAGTAAACACATCAACGATATTGTAGAACGAGATTTGATTCAACTCAATATTGATTACGATCAAAGAGGGGTTGCCGGGGATAATAGCTGGGGTGCCAAGCCACAGAAAGAATATCAACTTCAACCTGATCGAGAATACAAATACGAGTTTTTCATGGTTCCATTTGAGAATGGAAACCAACAAGTATATGAGGATCTGTTTAAGACCTTATATTCCGTAGACTAAAAATAGTTTACATAAGTCTAATTGGTTGAGTAGCCCCTGGAGTTCTGTGCTTCAGGGGTTATATTTTTATAAATAATCTAATGGATTGGGATGCTCCCAAGGGGCTCTATAGGGTCTGGATAACAAAGTATTAGCTTGGTTGTCATCTGTAAATAAACGCTTGTTGGGATCGTAAATAAGTGGCCGATCAAGTTCCATTGCGAGATTCGCGATAATACAACTTGCAGTAGATATATGCCCTTGTTCGACATCTGCGATTGGTTTACTTCCTTGGTCGATGGCTTTTAGAAAGTCCATCATATGATATCGGGTTGCAGGTGCAGTGTGCAGTTCAATATCCTTTTCTTGAAGATCCTCAGGATATTGTTCTCTTTCATAGGTCACATCTTTTGTGATATGGGTCTTTCCGTCCGTTGAGATAAATTCATATTTCATGACACTGGCCTTTAAGACGCCGTTTTCACCATAAATAAAAAGTGCCCAAGGGTATTCAGGGTCGGTTGGTGTACCCCAAGTGCGATGGTTCCAGACGCAATTGAAATCTTCGTATTCAAAAATAGCAGTTTGGCTGTCAGCAATATTGGAAAAGCCTCCCTTTTGAACATAAATGCCTCCCTGAGATTGTATACGTTTAGGCCATTTAAGATCCAACATCCAGCGCACAGCATCTAGCATGTGGACACACATATCCCCCATGATACCATTGCTGTATTCCATACGGGTTCTCCACCAACGTTTGTGAGGTAGGCCTTTAAAAGGGAGCTTTGGAGCCGGTCCCGACCACATATCATAATCGAAGTAATTTGGAATCTCTTGAATTGTTCGCTCCCCATTGGCACGCATATGATAGTAACAGCACATGTCCACATGGCCGATTTTTCCTAACAGTCCTGTGTCTATGATGTTTTTCTTGGCTTCCACTAGATGGGGTGTGCTTCTTCGCTGGGTTCCCACTTGGACCACTTTGTTGTATTTCCTGGCTGCGTGAACCATGGCTTCCCCCTCCAATACATCCACACTTGTCGGTTTTTGGACATAGACATGGCATCCAGCTCGAAGGGAATCTATGGTATTAAGTGCGTGCCAATGATCTGGAGTACCAATAAGAACAATATCCATCTCTATGGAGGCAAGTAGCTTTCTGTAGTCCGTAAATAGGACAGGGGACTTAGATTGCTTATTTTTTTGCATAACCAGGCTGGCGGCCTGTGACAGCTGGTTCTTATCGACATCACACAAGGCGACTACTTCAACATCGGTAACCTGGATGAGTCTAAAGAGGTCGCTTTTTCCGTACCAACCCGTGCCTATGAGTCCGACTCTTAATTTTTTTGAAGGGTGCATCAAATGTTGTCCGTAAGCACCATAAGTTGCATAAAGTGTGGTTGCTAGGGTAGATTTTATAAAGTGTCTGCGGTTAATGTAAAATGACATGGTGCTTAATTTAGGTAGTAATTTACAAAATACTGTTGTAATGCTAACATGTCAAATTAATTTAAAAATCAAGGCTTATTAGTATACCACTTCACTTATATGATTTTTTTAATCACTCGCAATTTGTGAGAATGACTTCTTGTATCGGTATTAAAAATTCCGGTATGGTCAATCCTGTCTATTCTCACCTTTCCATAGGCGTGAATGATATAGTTGTCCGGCATCATAATGCCAACATGAACAATATTTCCCTGGTCATCATCAAAGAAGGCGAGATCTCCTGCTTCACTTTCTTCTATAAAGCTAAGGGCTTCACCTTGGGTGGATTGTTGCGTGGCTGTTCTTAAAAGGGAATAGCCATTGAGTTTATAGACCATCTGGGTAAGGCCTGAGCTATCGATTCCAAAAGGTGTTTTCCCACCCCATAAAAAAGGTGCATTAATGTAATTCAATGCCGTGTTAACAATATTGGCTTTTGGTTGTTTTCCTTCTATAGTTTCGCCGTCAAAATTTCCAAAGAGATAGGTAACGGCATTGATGTTGCTGCCTAATGTGATAGGTAATAGGTTGTGGTTATCATCGTAGATGAACTCTACCAGGTCACCCGATAGTTTTGGTTTTTGTTTTTGGATACTTTGGTAGATGGGTTGATCAATGAATTTATATTGATTGTTCTCAAGCCATCCTTCAAAATTATCGTATGCCAATCGTATTTTGCTCCAATGCTTTCTTTTTTCTAATACTTTGAAATGATCTCCATATAGTACCTGAGAGCAGAGTTCTGAGGTATGTAATGGTTCATTGCGTAAAGGAATGATACTCAAATGACAAATTCCATATTGCATTTACTAGTTATTTGTAGGGGTAATTAATTTCTTTCTAAGACCATTGCTGAAGCTCCGCCACCACCATTACATATAGCAGCTGCTCCGTATTTAGCATTATTTTGGTCCAATACGCTCATTAATGTAATAAGGATCCTCACTCCGGAACAACCAAGTGGATGTCCGAGTGCAACAGCACCTCCATTGACATTCACCTTGGTGTTGGCAATGTTTAATATTTTCATATTTGCAAGCGCTACAACAGAGAAGGCCTCGTTGAACTCAAAGAAATCGATATCCTCTACTTTTAGATTTGTTTTGGCTAGGGCTTTTGGTAAGGCTTTCGCCGGGGCGGTAGTAAACCAATTTGGTTCCCCGGCAGCATCCGCGTAGCTTAGTATAGTGGCTAAAGGTGTTATTCCCATTTCTTTTGCTTTATCCTCGCTCATTAATACTACTGCTGCGGCACCGTCGTTGATGGTGGATGCATTGGCTGCGGTTACTGTTCCGTCTTTGGTAAATGCGGCTCTTAAGCTTGGGATTCTATCTAATTTTACATTTTTAAATTCTTCATCTTCGGAGATGATAAGTGGGTCTCCTTTGCGTTGTGGAACTTCCACAGGAATGACTTCTTGCTCGAACTTGCCTTGTTCCCAAGCCTTTGCTGAACGCTTATAGGATTCAATGGCATAGGCATCTTGATCCTCTCTTGAGAAGTTGTATTCTGCGGCACAGTCATCTGCACAAACGCCCATGGCATTTTGATCATACGCATCTACAAGACCGTCTTTTTGAAGTCCGTCAATCATTTGGGCAGGTCCGAATTTCGTTCCAGTTCTCATGTGTACATAATGTGGAATCATACTCATATTTTCCATTCCTCCAGCTACAATGATGGAAGCGTCTCCTAAGGCAATAGCTTGAGCAGCTTGCATCACAGCTTTCATTCCACTGGCACAAACTTTGTTGACTGTAGTGCAAGGAACTGTATTTGGAATACCGGCGTAAAGTGCGGCTTGTCGAGCGGGAGCTTGTCCTTCTCCTGCTTGGACAACATTACCCATAAGAACCTCTTCAACCACATTCGGATCTAACGCTATTTTCTCTAAAGCACCCTTTATGGCAAAGGCGCCCAATTTAGGAGCGGGAATGGAAGAGAGTTTTCCTAGAAAACTTCCGATTGGGGTTCTGGCAGCGGAAACTATGACTACTTTATTCATGATACACTATTTTGTTGTTGCGAATTTAAATAATTTAAAAAGATAATCATAGGAAGTTGATTTTAATTAAATGCTAATGAGGAGGCTAATTTTTGTTACATTTGAATAATAATAGCAATTCGAATGAAGAAATTCTTGGATAATCTTTATAAAAATCAATCCCTTATTTACAAAGGTTTTCTCTTTATTTTGACCACAGCCTTGGTGGTGTATATGTTTCCCAAAGGTGGGAAGTTTAAATACGACTTCCACAAGGGGAAGCTATGGCAATATGAAACCTTGTATGCTCCTTTTGATTTTGCAATTCACAAAACGGATGAGGAAATAAAGCAAAACAAAGACGAAATAAAAGCCAATCATCCGGATTATTTTAAATATGATACTGCTATTCGGGATTTGGTATATAATGGTTATGAGGAGAAATTCAACACCTATTTTACCACTGAGGAATTTAGTAATGCAACCCGAAAAAAGATATACTCTAATGGATTGGAGTTGTTAAACCGCATCTATGAAAAAGGTGTGGTTCAAAACACGGATCAATACAAGGGTGATGTTCTGGTCAATGTGGTTCGGGGTAATCAAGAACAAGCCATTCTCTACGGAAGCTTGGTTAAGCTCAATCAACTGGATAGAATGATTTCTGGTTTTTTAACCGAAAGGAATCTTCAGGGTGAAGATGAATTGCTGAAGAGCCTATATTTTGATATCATTCAACCAAATGTCATTTACGATGAGGGTTTGACAAAAATGACCTTAGAACGAGAGTTGGCTAAGGTAACCACTACTAGAGGTAGTGTTGGTAAGGGCAAGCGTATTGTAGCTAAAGGAGAAGTAGTAGAAGGGGAGAAGTATACCATATTGTACTCCCTACAGAAGGAGTACCAATCCAAATTGTGGAATGAGAACAATTACAATTGGATCCTGTTGGGCTACATCATCCTAGTGGGGCTTACCCTGCTTATGCTACTATTGTTTTTGAAAAAATACAGACCCGAGGTCTTTGTCAATAATAACAAGGTCACTTTTATTTTCTTTAATGTTCTGGTGATGATTTTCTTGACCACTACGGTTGTCAAGTTTAATTCGCACTATGTGTATGTGGTGCCTATGTGTATAATGCCTTTGATTCTAAAGGCGTTTTTCGACCCAAGGTTGGGGTTGTTTACTCATGTTTTAACGGTGCTGATATTAGGTTTTATTGTACCCAATAGTTTTGAGTATGTGTTTTTGCAAACAATAGCGGGTATCGTAACCATTCAGACGATCTCCGAACTACATAAGCGGGCGAATCTCTTTATTTCGGTAGGGCAGATCACTTTGGTCTACATCATTGCTTATTTCGCGTTTTACGTAATTCATGAAGGGAACTTCAACAATATGGATTGGGTGAACTTTGGACTATTTATATTAAATGGTTTGGCAACCCTGGCAGCATTCCCATTGATCTATATTTACGAAAAGCTATTCTCTTTAGTTTCTGATGTGTCTCTTTTAGAGCTCTCCGATACCAATGCTAAATTATTAAAGGAATTGTCGGATAAAGCCCCAGGGACCTTTCATCATTCGTTACAGGTGGCTAATTTGGCTGAAGCGGCAGCAAATGAAATTGGAGCAAATTCCATGTTAGTTCGTGTGGGCGCTTTGTATCATGATATTGGGAAGATGAACAATCCTGCCTATTTTACTGAAAATCAAACTACGAGTGTAAATCCGCATAATGAGCTTTCTGCAGAAGAAAGTTCCAGAATTATTATCGCCCATGTTATAGAAGGAATTGAGATGGCTAAAAAGAATAATATTCCTGATAGAGTAATCGATTTTATAAGAACGCATCACGGGACTTCACTGGTGTATTATTTTTATAAACAGGCGATGAATTTAGATGAAAATGTCGACAATGCAGATTTTCAATATCCAGGGCCGATCCCATTTTCAAAAGAAACGGCAATCTTGATGATGGCGGATTCTGTAGAGGCAGCTTCAAAGAGTTTAAAAAACCCTACTTTTACTATGATCAGTTCCTTTGTTGAGAAGATCATAAGTAAACAAATTGAAGAGGGACAGTTCCTGAATGCTAACATTACTTTTAAGGAAATAGAGCAGATAAAAAAGGTGTTGAAGCGTAAATTGACCAATATATATCACCTGAGAATAGAATATCCAGAATAGTATTTCATTGGTTGTTAGGACGCTATTTAAAAGCGGTAAAAATATTCATGAAAATAGTTGTTTTAATCTAATTGAACTACTACATTTGCAACCGCAATTTCAAAGTTGTATGTTCATAATGATATAAGAGAATAAAGGAGAGGTGCCAGAGTGGTAATGGAGCAGATTGCTAATCTGTCAACGCGTAAGTGTTGCCAGGGTTCGAATCCCTGTCTCTCCGCTTTTCTTTCTTCATGAATATAATTTTCGGGGTGTAGCGTAGCCCGGTTATCGCGCCGCGTTTGGGACGCGGAGGTCGCAGGTTCGAATCCTGCCACCCCGACAAATTATAGTATCAATCTATAACAAAAACCTGTTAATCGTATGATTTACAGGTTTTTCTGTTTTTAAGAATATCATAAGAATTGATATGTTTTGATTAAAAACGTCAACAAATCGGATAACAATTTGAAAAATCAAAAAGTGTTGACCAGATTTGTAGCTAACTGTCTGCTAATCGATAAATAAATGTATCTTTATAAGTGATTTGACTTTCGTCTGATAACAACGAATTATTGTTAACTAAAAGACGAAATAATGAAAACATCTTCCACCTTCAGTATTTTGTTCTGGGCGGACTTCTCCAGGGCAAAAAATGACCAAGCATCAATTTACGCAAGAATTACGGTAAATGGTAAACGGGCTACCATCAGTTTAAAACGAAAAGTTTTAGTTTCTGATTGGGATGTCCATAAAAACAGGGCTCGTGGAACTAACCAAAAATCAAGAATCTTGAACAGTTATTTGGATGAAACTTACAATCATCTTTTTAAATGTTATCGCGATTTAATGAACGAGCATAAATTGATTACTGCACAAGTTGTTAAGGCTCGATACTTTGGTAATGACGAAAATAATCGTTCCATTACTGATATTATCAATTACCATAATGAAGATATGGTAAACAAATTAAAGTGGGGAACACAAAAAAATTACTACACTACACAAAGTTATATCTCAAAATTTTTATCGAAATTCTATAAGACCACAGACCTTTACTTACGGGAACTCGATTATCACTTTATCATAAAATTCGAGAAATATCTTCGAGGTTATGTACCCGAAGACCATCAAAAACCAATGGGCAATAATACCGTGATGAAGCACATAGAACGGTTTAGGAAACTGATAAATCTATCACATAAGTTGGGCTGGATAGAACGCGACCCTTTTATCAATTTCAAAGCTAAATTCATTAAAAATGAAAGAGGCTTTTTAAGCCTCGAAGAACTTCAAGAGATAGAAAACAAACAATTTAGCATTCACAGATTGGAATTGGTTAAGGATTTGTTTGTTTTTAGTTGCTATACCAGTTTAAGCTATATTGATGTCATTCATTTAACTGCGGATAATATCTGTATTGGCATCGATGGCGAACTTTGGATTTATTACAAACGAGAAAAGACGACAAAGCCTATAAGAATACCTTTGTTACCAAAAGCGATGCAAATTGTTGAAAAATACAAGAGCAACCGTAAATCAATATCACAAGGAAGTATATTTCCTAAAATCTCAAATCAAAAACTAAACTCTTATTTAAAGGAAATTGCGGATGTCTGCGGTATTAAGAAGAACCTTACTTTCCACATTGCCAGACATACGTTTGCTACAACGGTAACATTGAGTAACGGGATGCCCATAGAGACGGTTTCAAAATTGTTAGGTCACTCCCGAATATCCACTACCCAAATTTATGCAAAGGTCATTGAACGCAAAGTGAGTGATGATATGCAAAAATTAAGGTACCAATTCAATGAGATAGAAAATGAATCTATCTCTAAAGTGGTTTCTCAAAATTCATAATCCCCACTTAATTAAAAATACAATGGAATTATCTATAATAAAAAATAAAATCCATAATATTCAAGGAAACAAAGTAATTCTTGATTTTGACCTCGCAGAACTTTATGAAGTAGAAACCAGAGTGCTTAAACAAGCCGTTAGACGTAACCTTAAACGTTTTCCAGATGATTTTATGTTTCAGCTTTCAAAGGACGAGTGGAAAGAGGTTATCACAAATTGTGATAACCTTCCAGAGAATATCAAATTTAGCCCGACTGCTCCTTTTGCCTTTACTGAACAAGGTGTAGCAATGCTTTCCAGCGTACTTAACAGCGACAAGGCCATTGACGTAAATATATCTATTATGCGTGCATTTGTAGCGTTACGGCAGCATCTTACAGATTATAGCAACCTTAAAGAACATATAGCCCAACTTGAAAAAGAAATGAATATCAAATTTAAGGACATTCATCAGGCATTGAATTATTTATTGCAAAAAGACAAAGTGCAGATTGACCAGCAAAACAGGGAACGAATTGGTTTTAAAACGGATAGGAAAGATTATTAAATTTTTCTTCGGTCATCAGAATAGACAATTTTTATTGATATATTTATTTTTATTAATTCGGTTCAATATGAATTAGTACGTGTCCTAAATTCGGTATTTCTTTTCGTAAATGGTCTTTTAACTTATGAGCAATGTCGTGACCAGATTTTACCGAAATTTCACTATTCACAATTGCGTGTAAATCCACGTGGAATTTCATTCCGGATTTTCTAATAAAACATTTCTCTGTTCCTAAAACACCTTGAACTTCTGTTGATTTTTCTCTAATTTCAATTATCAGTTCGTCATAAAGTTGTTCGTCCATAACTTCTCCTAAAGCTGGACGTAATATTAAATAACTATTATATAAAATAAACGCTGAAGCGAATAATGCAGCCCAATCATCTGCTGTTTCATAACCTTTTCCATATATGATTGCTATCGAAATACCGATAAAGGCCATTACCGAAGTTACGGCATCACTTCTATGATGCCAAGCATCTGCTTTTAATGATGAACTATTTGTTTGTTTACTTTTTTTAATTACAATTTGAAATGAGATTTCTTTCCAAGCTATTATTAGACCTAGCACAATCAAAGTCCAAGATTTCGGGATTTTATGAGGTGTTTGAATGTTTTGAATACTTTCATAGGCGATTATTGTGGCAGAAACAACAAGGAATGTAACAACTCCAAAGGTAATTAATGGCTCAATTTTACCGTGTCCATAGGGATGATTTTCGTCCGCTGGTCGTTTTGCATATTTAAAACCTAATAAAACTAAAAATGAAGCAAAAATATCCGTTGTCGATTCAATCGCATCTGCAATTAAAGCATAAGAATTTCCAAAAAATCCCGCAAGTCCTTTAATTAAGGCTAAAGCAGTATTCCCAATTATGCTGAAATAAGTTGTTCGTATTGCGGTTTGTTCGTTATTCATTCTAATTTTAGTTGTCAATAGATTTGTTATATTTATAACAAAGGTACTTTTTTAATCATAAAAAAAGAGGTGATAAACACCTCTTAAATTTTGGTTTCCAAAATCATTTTCCTGCTCCCTTTTAGCTCCTTCAGCTCCAGCATTAACTTTTCGTTGTCTCCTAAAACAAACTTTGGAACTACATACACAAAGCATTGACTTTCTCCATCAGTAATGGAATATGGCATTTTGTGTTTGTATATCACTTCTTGCTGCAATCTTTGATAAGAGGCTTTACGTTTTTTGTTTCCGTTGGTTCTATATACGTTGAGATAGTCGATTTCAAAATCGATTCCGGACTTGTTTTTAACTTCAATGACCAAATACACTTCAGAAGCATCGTATGCCATTTTTTGCAATTGTACTTTGATGCCTTTTTTGCGTTTGGTTTCAATACTCTCAAAGTTGGATTTTAATAAATACTCGCTGAATTTTTGAAAATGGGTTATTCTATTTGTGTATTCGTTCAACGCTTTAACTTCGGGCTTCTGCTTAATCTTTATTGGAAGCTCGCTACCAATGCTTTCATTTTCGTTGATAAAATAATTCAGTTCTGGAAGTTTTTCAGAATACTTCAGAATATAAGAATAAACGCTACCATCACTTGTAACGGTCAAAAGGTTGCTTTCAGTTCCAGGCTTCGCCTGTAACAATCCAAAATACTGCTCTTTTTCACGATTATAGGTGAATACAAAATGGGAAGCTCCGGTAATTCCCTGTCGTATTGGATTGGGAAAAAATAGGGCGACATTTTTCTTGTCGTTGGCATAAATGGTATCGAGGGGTTGTTGTGCAACTATTGACATTGTACAAATAAATAGTAGTAATGTGACATATGTCTTCATAATAATAAGTTTAGTAATTGCCCATTATTGGCTTACCTTGATATTTGGTTTTAGGAAGCCTTAAAATGAGTTTGTAATTGTCGGTTATTGTAACCTTTACGTTTTTATGGTTGCGTTGGAAAATTTTCTTGAAACCGCTTACTTGTGGAACACCGGTAATGTTGATGTCGTCCACCATATCTCCAACGATTTCATTGGTAACTTCGGCTCTAAAACTGTTTTCGATATAAATGCCTTCGCTATCATCTTGAAAGTCATAGGCTTTCAATTTTACTGGCTGATGATTGATGTTCTCAATGTCTATGATTGTGCGATTGGGTTTAAAATCGACAAATCCGTAAATGGGCGTGTTTTTGGAATAGCGTTGTCCGTAAACGGTAGCGTCCTTTAGCAACCGCATTTGTAAACGATAATTAGTTTTAACCGTCTGTGTGCCATCAACCCGAACATATATAAATTCATCGGTGTTCTTTGAGTTCAAATCATCATTTTCAATGGGATGCGAGGCAAAAAAGAGTTGATGCTCCAAAGCACGTTCTTTGGCTTCGACATTCGTTTCTTTTTCTACAATGGCATCCGTTGTGTCTTTTTCCTTCTTAATAGATGGTTTTGATGGTTTGTATCTGGGATTGATATTTTCAAACGTTCTATCTGAATATCGAATCTGTCCTTGCTGGTAGATGCTATCTACCATCTGCATTTTTTTCTTGTCCAATAAATCAGGGTCATACACGCCTGTGGAATCCAACAGCCGTTCATCATAAATACTTGGTGCATTGGTCTCCCTCACTTCCTTTAAATCGTTTAAGGCATCCAATTTGGAATCGTATTCCTTTTGGTCGTCTTCCAGTTTCGGTACGGGAATTTGATTGTTCTCTATGGTCGGTTCTTCGTCTTCTCCTAATACTAACATTGCATAACCACCTATAAAAAGCAGTATGCATACCAGCACGATGGAAAAGACTATTTTATTTTTTTCTACTTTCATTGTATCTGTTTTTTAATATCCTTTATGGGCTTTCATAATTTTCTAATTTTCGTAATGTGTTTTCAAAAAAGTTGGTAATCAACAATCCGTGGGTATTATTAGGAAAGTTCCTGTCAACGTGAATCAAATTTCCTGTTGTGGTCAATTCATAAGTGTCGGTTACCGACCCTCGGTTGATTTCAAAAATGGTTTTCGTTTCAAATTTGTAGGGCTCGTTTTGAATATCAACTTTGGATTCGATATTCAATACTTTTTGAACCAGCGAATATTGCAACAAACGGTTATAAACACCATCGGCTTTTTTCTGTCGGTACAAAGCATCTACTGAACTATTGCCCAACCAGAGGGCTTTTTCCAAATTCTTTTCATAATTGCTGGCATCTATGTTATAGAAATAGGTATGGAATAATTCCAATTGTGCCAAGACTTCAACTTTTAAATTCTCCTGTTGAGATACCAGTTTGAGCGGAATAACGCTTCCATCCGTATTTACCACAAAGGCATTGTTAACCGTTTCTTTATGTAGTTTTATGACCATCAAAACGGAAATGATGCACGTGAGTACTGCTCCGATAACAACCGTTAATACGATAAAGCGATTGAGTTTTAAGATGTTATAAATGTTTTTATATGGTGTTTTCATTTAATTATTGATTTATGCTTTATCAGCCTGTAAAGAGCCTGAAAGTGAACGAAGTCGCCCGTTTGTACAGTTTGAATTTCAGCAGCACAATAAATCCAATAGACCCTAATTGTAAAAGCGGTGCGAAAAAATTACTGCCCCAATCTGTACCAAATAAATCGCTCCAGAAATTGGTGTTGATTTCGGTATAAAGATTATTCACGAAAATATTGACCAGAAAGAAGGCAGGCACTAACATATATACACCAGCGTAAAGTTTGAAAAAGTTGTAGGCCAACGACCTGAATTTTTCAAAAACCGCCAAGCTGATGACCAAAGGGAAAAAGGCTTGCATTATGCCCAGCAAAAAGAATCGCTCTGCAAGGAATAATGGGTAGATAAACAAATCCAAAAGCCACAGAAATATTCCGACAATAAAGGATAGTATCTTTAAACCATATAAAGGTGTAACCAGTGCTTCGTAGAGCATTGCCATTGCTTTAGTGGCGGCATCCCAAGCACTTACATCCTGTTCGATGTCAATATCTTGCATCTGCAACGGAAGAAGTGCGGGTGCCGTGTCCCGATATTGGTTTTCAATGGCCACCAAAATAGTGTCGAAAACACCCAATACCTGTGTGGAAAAAATCACTAAAATTACTATTGCAAAGTTTTTGGCCAACTCCGCAGGTGTTAATCCCCAAGTGTAGCCCTCATTGTTGGCAACGCCTTCATTGTATTTTTTTAGGATGTTGATGAGAAAGAACAATATGGCAAGGGTCTTCATCCCCGCAATAGTGTATTGCGAGAAATCACTATTTTTTATCGTTTGAAAAATAGTGTCCACATATTCTAACCCTATGCCTAAAAAAATACCTGACATTAGTAATTGGTTTCTCGATTATTGATTTTGTGCTGCATTTCCCGAAATTGAATAATCTCCCGATAGCGTCTGGTTTTCGCCTCAATTTCCGCTACCATTTCCTTGGATTCCAATTCCTTTTCTTTGAGTACTTCGGCTCGTTCGGCATCGGTCATCTTCATATTGTCGCTGGACAGGATTTGGTCGATATATTCCATACCTGCCATAGAATTTTCAAGGATGGCATCAAAAGAACCTGAAATACGAGTTACTTCATCTGGTTTGATAAAAGGGGAATTGAGTATTTCCCGTAAATCATCTTGAACCACATCATACAAGCGTTGGTTATTTCTTGCCAATTCCCTGACCGCTTTAAGTTGTTTGATGACATCGTTGACCTTATCGATATTTTCCTTTTGCGTTTTAAGGAATTTTACCGTCTTCATTAAATTGGCGGTCTGTTTACCGGATTCCAACAATGATTTTACAAAAGAGATAAAGTTTGTGTTGTCATACACAGGCATCCCCTGGGCCGAAGCGTTACTTCCAATTAGCACTATAAATAGTGCGGATAACATTAGCTTTTTAATTGTCTGTCTCATAATTTTTGTTTTTAAGAATTAATAAATATTTTAATGGCTTGCTCCATATTATTATGCTTTTCATAGAGCTTCATTATTTCTTCGCTCTCTCGTCCATCAGTTAAGTAGGCAGCAAAGACTTCTGGTGGTACTTCCAATCGGAAAATGTTGCTTTCCTTTCCAATTTTGATAAACATTTCGGTATATTTTCTTGTTCCTGTAAGGTTGTTCCGAATGGATTTTAACTGGTTTAAATCGTGACTGGAAAGGTTGAGCCTGCTTTTTAATTCGGCATAGCCTTTTTCATTGCGAAGGCTGTATATGACCTGTGTGTTTTCCAGAATACTTGCCGATGTTGAATTAGTAGGCAACTGGTTTATGGATTGCAGTATAATCCCAATTGCTCCATTCTGTTTTCTAATGGCTTGGTAGTAGAATTCTACACTTTCGAGTACATTTCCGAATTTGAGCTGTTTGGCAAACTCGTCGAATAGGATGATTCCCCTTTCGACTTTATTTCTCCAAATGGTTCTTTGAATGGCAGATTTAATCAACTTCAACATTACGGAAAGGATTTCCTTATTGTCCTTAACTTCATCCAGTTCAAACACAATCAACCTTTTATCCTCAATTTTGTAGATCTGGTCTTCGCTTACATTGAACAGGAAGCTGTACAAGCCATCATCCACATATTCAGAGAGAATGTGTAAAAAATCGTAGATGTTGAAATGCTGTTCCTGAATGTGTAGGGCTTCTAAAATGCTGTCCTTTTTGGTATCAACGAACTGGTATAAATTTTCCAAAGAATGTGTACAACCAACATTCTGTAGATAGTAGTAACGAAGCACTTTTTTGACTGCCACTTCTTCAGCCTTGGTAGTTTCCTTTCCTGAAGCTAAAAGTTCCAAAAGGAAGATTGCTAAATCTTCTAACCGCTCTGGTGTCAAATCATTGACATCAGAGATATAAAATGGATTGATACCCAAGTTTTTTCCTTGCTCGTAGCGAAGGATTATATGGTCGTTTGGATAGAGCTTGGCGAATTTTGAATATGAACCACCTAAATCAATAATAACCAGTCGGACGCCGACCTCGAAGTACTGCCGTAGAATATTGTTCGCCAAAAAAGATTTTCCCTCTCCCGTAGGTGCGAAAATGGCAAAGTTTCGAGCTTTGATGCGTTTCTTTTTTTCATCCCAAACATCCTTTAATACAGGAATGTTATGTTGCCTATCATTAAAGATGACACCTGTGGCATCTGACTGATAATTGGTGTTGTTGATATACAGGCAAAGGGCGTGTTTTAAATCGGTTACAAATAAATCTTCATTTGAAAAGTTGGAAGCAAAACAGCAGTATGAGTTTAAAAAATATTGCTTTCGTTCTTCGCCTTTTGGGTAATAAGGCACTATATCCAGTTCCTTGAACTCGGTTTTTATCTTTGAAGCAATTCTTTCTAATTGTACTTCATCCTTATCCCAGAATATAATATTTAGATGTCCTCGAATGATTCTTGAACTATCATCCTCATTGATTTTGGCAACAATTTCTTCAATCTTCTTTAAGATGACTTTGTTCTGTGTTCCAAAATTGGAACTCTTTTTGAGTTCCTCGATTTTCTTGTCAAGCAGTTTTCGCCACTTATGTTTATCATCCAAATAAATAATTTGGTTGACAATATGGTTTTCATTCAGATTCAGACCCAATCCGTCAATAAATCCCTGGTGGAATACAAAATCGTCCGAAGTGAATTTATCATTGGTCTTGCTACTCTGAACCACATCGCCAAAACACAGTTCGCTATTAACTGCCAGCACATCAAAATGATGGTCGCCAATTACAATATTTGATTTTTTCAATTGGATATCAGTATCAAAACCCTCGTTGAACCCATTGAAATAAGCATTGGTCAATGATAGTATTTTATCAATGCCCAAAGGTGTTAATGAAATCTTTCGGCTATTGTTTACAAAAGAAACAGCATCGTTTACCGAAGCGATAAATTCCTGTACGTTGTGGTCCATTTGCTTGTGGATGCCCTTTTCGACTTTACGGAACGGGTTAACGAACTTCGGTGCGTTCAAAGCTTTATTGTGTGGAAGGATAAAGAATAGGTAAGATGAATTCTTTATGAATTCCCTATTTTTAAAGTAATCGTGAGTGGCACGTTGCAAAAAGCTTTTTTTCGGAAGTTCTTCGGCTAAATATGCCGATTTCTGATAAATGTCCTGTTTATGGATAACCGTTGCAACAGGCAATGATTTAAACGCCTGAAACCACGAACCGTGGATGTCCTCAAAATCTTTTTCCGCAAGGGAATAGATTTCGGGATTATCTACTTGATAGCCTAACACCACGTTGCCATTATTCGCAAAAACGATATGGTCTTGAATATCCAGAATGGGATGATATGCCGATAGGTTAATCTTCTTCATAATATAAACGACTTCCTTTTTTATTGCTGATAGTTTGTGGGAATACTTTTTTGATGTGCATCAAAGCAGGATTCTTGGTTATGTGGGTCAAAGCGATATACAATACACCGTTCAGTAGAAATACTGAAATGATAACAATAAAGCTGAAAGAAAAGATGATGAACAGTAATGAGCCTATAACAACGGTCATCATTAAAGCGAACAATGATATGGGCAGACCCATTATCACGGCTCGCTTGCGTATGTTTTTATACACTTCAAACCTTTTCATTAGACTACGATGCTAATGAGATAAGTAAAGATGCCTACTACTGCTCCCGCAATCAATACAAAGACCAATACGCGGGTAATCCCTTTTTTTAAATCAGCATTTTCTCCAAAAAAATGTCCGGCATTAAATAGAAAGCCAATTAAGAAGATAACGCCCAAAATAATGGGGAAAATGGTACGGATGGTATCGGAAACATCGTTTACAGAATCTTCGATACCTCCAATTTGTGCAAAAGTTGTACTTGAAATAAGTAATGATAAGATGGTTACATAATGTAATTTTTTCATAATCAAAGTCATTTAGATTTTACGTCAATTTTGATATTTGAAAAATAGTGTATATTGCTATACAAATAACTGATAATCAGTGAATTGTGAATAAAATATTTTTTGAAATGATTTGTTTTTATTTGATGCGAATTGGTATCAAATTTTATGAAAATTGGAAAGTACTATGTTGATAACTCTAAAATTTTGGAAGTGGGTAACGCCCAAAAACGTCAGTTTTGTGATTTTGATGTTACATTTCTGTGTGATTTTCGGTCAACAAAAAGTGATTGTTATAGACCCTGGACACGGTGGAAAAGATACTGGTGCAATCGGAAAAAATAAGGTTCAAGAAAAGGATGTAGTGTTGAAAATTGCCAAAGAAATTATAAGGCTAAATGAAACCCTTTTGAATGATAAATTTGATATGTATTCGACCAGATACAAGGACACTTTAATTTCTTTATCTGATAGAAGTCGATTGGCTAAAAGCTTGAACGCTCACGTATATGTCTCGTTACATTGCAATGCCTCAAATCCTTCTTCAAAAGGAATGGATGTTTATGTACATAAGTCCAATACTAATGAAGAAAATTTAAAAAAATCTATTGCGATGGGATTGTCTATTTTGAAAGAAAGCACCCCGAAATTGGGCTTTAAAAAACGAGCTATCCAATTTGCAAATTTTCAAGTGCTTCGTGAGAATATAGTATTTCGCCCTACAATACTCATTGAAATGGGCTTTGTTACCAATAGCGATGAAGCGGACTATTTTTTGAAGCCTAAAAATATAGGAGCAATGGCGTTGGCCATTTTAATGGGATTGTATAACTATTTAAATTATGTATTATGAAAGAATTGTTTATTGAGATTGTAAAGAGTTTGAGGGAAATAATTTTCTCTTTTTTTAAAGAAGCCTTTGTTTTTTTAAAATCTTTTGCTAAAAAATAACCTTCGCGTTTTTGTATTTAAAACCTAAATTTTTCAAGCATCTTCCGTAAATTTAATGTACTGATTACATTAATATTTTTGACAAATCAGAAAATGAGAACACTTGCAATTTTCTTTTTAAACGTCATCCAAAACACCTTGGGAATAACCTTTGGTTGGTTACTTAAACCTAAAACCAAACGGAATTCATACAAGGCTTTATCTGATGTAGAAAAGGTAAAATATCTTGAAAAAAGAAGGCAATATAAAGGCTACAAAAGGCAATGGCTGTATTTTAGATGTAGAGAGGAAGGATTATTGGAAACTTACCACAAGTTGTTCAAAACAGAAGTTGATGAACAAGATTCCGGAATTAAATTCAGCTTCGGTAAATACCAAGGGGAATTTGTCGAAGATATTTGGGAATCTGATAGGGAATATATCAATTGGCTGTCCCGACAAAAATGGTTAGCTCAATACTTGGACGAAAGCGATATGATTCACGAATTGCTTCATTTAGAGGAAGAAAACCAAAGCCAGGGTTAATCTCTTTTATCACGACTGCTCTTATCAAAGGCAATCAAGTTGAACAATTGTCGCATTCTTGAACGCACTCGATTCCCGTAACGTTCCTCCAATTCTTTAGCATTTAAATTTGTGGTTGCGTGTGTCTTGATTTTGTGGCCCAAAAATAAATCGTAACGGGAAAGAATGATTTCTCCCATTACATTACAATCTTTACCAAAATGCCTTCCAGTTGGTTCTACACCTAAATCATCAAAACAATAAAACCTCTTATCGCCATAATTTTCAATAATGGTGTAACCAATATTGTTAAAGGCAAATGCAATGTTCCGTGTGGGTATAACTTCATACGATTTTTGATGTGGCACAATATGGCGTAACAGCTTCATTAAACTGGTCTTTCCGCAACCAACAGGACCGGAAAGTAAAATGCCTTTGTCGATGTCGATATTTAGCTTTTTGCAATTAGCTTCGTCCCTGATAAAATAATTACAGAGCTTGAATATAATATCACGGTCTTCTTCAAAAATTTTGAATTTCTTGCCAAAAAGTAGTTTTCCTTTGGCATTGAGATAAATGAGCATTTTATCAAAATCATAAAGCATTTGATTGTCTTTCAGTTCTCCCAAGGTGTATTGAACGCTACCCTCGGTAATGATATGTGGTTTGTGGGGATTCATAAGGGTTCATTATAATTTTTGTTGGAACTCGTCTTTAGGTTGTCCGTATTTTGGCTAACCGCAACCATCGTTTTTTCTTCTTTGAGTTCGTCCGCTTTTAACATCCAGTTGCGGGCTGTGGCGTGCCAATCGACAATTTTTGTTCTGCCACCTACTTTCCAACCAATACCTTGGTAGTGGTTGTAAAACTTTTTGGCTTCCAATTCTGGCCAATTTTCTTTTTCAAAAAAATCAATGACTTCATTTTCATTTTTTGGCTGGTCAAGTTTAGTATCATTTGTATTGTTTTTTCCTGTTTATATATGTTTGTTTATAGATACCACCGCTTGTCCATTGCTTGTCCCGATATTGGTACGACTTGGGTACAGAGCTTGTCCATCACTTGTCCCAAAATTGAACATCTTGATTCGACTACCTTTAAACGGATTGTGTGAGGGCTCGTATAATAAGTATTTCCAATGGCTTAATTCTTTGATGCAACGATGGTAAGTAGTTTTTGACCCAATCTTTGAAAACCGCATCGCTTCTTCTCGATTGATATAGAATTCCATAGGAAAGTGATAGTTGTTCCACAACTGAAATAACGCCACGTACAAACTTATGTGCGTGGGATTTAAACGACCGTCTTTTGAGAATTGTAAGAATACAGCGTTTAGGTGCTTAATGTAATTGACCTGCTCCAAAACGATTTAAAATTTGTTATGAACTTTGTTATTTTCCATTACGCTAATTATTTCTTCGTAATCGTAATAGAGTACACCCCCTACTTTGGTGTAGGGCAATGTGCCATTAATTCTTAAATTCTGTAACGTGCCAGAAGAGATTCCCAAAAGCTTTTTTACTTCAGGGGATTTTAGCCACCTCTTGGTAATATGACCAGATTGGCTATTGAGTAGTTCTTTAATATCATCGAGCAGTTCCATTTTGAAATCTCGAAGGTCGTCTGTGGTAATAATACTTGTGGGCATAATAGAACGGATTAAAAGAAAGGGACTACCGTTTTGCTTTCATCTAAAATGATAGCCCCTGACCTGATTTGACTTTCGTTCTACAAAATTGGGGTAGTTTGATGGATTTTATTCACAAGTTATGGCTACTTGGGTGTTTTTTTTCTCTCATTTTCAATGTAATACAATATAGGGTTTTGGTACTTTCCAAAAAAAATACCCTATCTAAAAACCACTAAATAAAATGAGATTTTCCTCAAAACGAGAAACACCCAAGTTGAAGCATCTTGGGTGTTTTATTTTACGTTATCACTATCATCCATCCGTTTGGTCAACTGCTTTTTCAGTATATCCAAAAATTTGGTTCTGCCATTTTTACGCATCCGTATTTCCAGAAAAGCTCTGTAATAATCGCCCAAGTCCACTTTAAATGTTTTTTCAACAAAATAGGCAATATCTTTAATGTCAACAGTACCATTATTAATGACATCTGTACTGTGCAAAGCGTATATCAGTTCAATTAAATATATTTTGTGGGCTGTCCAGGTAATTTTGGTTTTACTTTGTAACAATCTTAAACTTGCATAATTTCCATTATTCTCCAATTTATCAATTTCCCGTTTTAAGTGTACAATCAAAAGGTCGTAGGCTAAAATTGTGGCCACGGTACTATCGTGGCTTGTTGCAAATTCTTCATCAACAAAAAAGTGAAATGAGTCTGGGAACAACCGAATATCTGCCTTGCCTCTTAAAAAATATTGCTCATCAAATACAGTAGCTTCCCTGCGGTAATAATGGTAAAAATCAAGATTGTCGTTAAAGTAGGTTTGAAGTTTCTCAATATAATTGTTCAAATACTTTACTTGCGATTTATTGCTTCCCCTGGGTCTTTTACTTTCAATGTTAAATAATTTTACGTAATAAATAAGTTTGCTATAAATTTTTGGTTTAGTACATTTAAAGAAATGAATTTCCTCTAATTTGGTTTCAAATTCATAATCAACTACGATACTTCTAACTGATTTAAGGGTCTGTTTTGCAAGTTTAATCCCTTTTTCAGCTTTGAGTAAAATATCTTGTTCTTCTATTTCAAGAATATCTAATTTATTGTCTAATTTTTTTAATATATCGTCGTAATTTGTCGTCATTCATTCTGGGTATCATTATTTTCACTTCATCTTCTGCAATAGCGTTGCATTTAAAATTGTAATTAATTAAATAGATATAAAGTACTTTAGGAATTGCAAGAACAGTACAAAGAAGATTAACACAATAACAACGATTAGAATACTAATCCAAATTATTTTATCTTTTTTGGTAATACTATTTTTTAAAGAGGGTACTTTATTGCTTTTTTTATTTCGTCTATTCCGTCTATTTTCCGACATAGAATATCATTTTTACTATATATCAATCATTTCCACTTCAATTTTTGTAGCCACACAAACCACTTGGAATATTATATCCTCTTAATTCATTAATGCTTATGAATATGTCCTTTGAGCACAAAAAAGTAAAGCAGAAATGCGGCTATTACCATAAGGATTATCATAAGAATACCCTTCACTTTATCTCTTTTTGTGATGTCGGTATTCGATGATTTCCGATTTTTTTTCTTTCTTCTATTTCTTCTATTTTGAGACATTCTTTTATACTATTTCCAATTCATCTTCTGCAATCTAACCGCATTTAAAATTGCCAACAAAGCCACACCAACGTCTGCAAAAACAGCTTCCCACATTGTGGCCAGACCGCCTGCACCCAATACAAGTACCACAGCTTTTACTCCAAAAGCAAGCGCAATATTTTGATATACAATACGTCTGGTCGAACGACCAATTTTAATAGCTTTTGCAATTTTGCTCGGTTGGTCTGTTTGGATAATGACATCTGCGGTCTCTATCGCCACATCGCTGCCCAAACCACCCATTGCAATGCCAACATCGCTCACTGCCAAAACCGGTGCATCGTTGATGCCATCGCCTATAAAGGCTACTTTAGTATTAAATTGTTTTTTCAAATGCTCAACTTCGTTGAGCTTATCTTCTGGCAACAATCCGCCTTTTGCCCAATCAACGCCCATTTCTTTTGCCACTTGTTGGGTTATGGAATCCTTGTCTCCAGAAAGCATTATAATTTTGGAAATACCGGATTCTCTAATTTGTTTGATGGCTTCGTGGGCATCTTTTTTCAATTCGTCTGCAATGATGACATAGCCAGCGAATTTGCTTTCAATGGAAACCATCACAATGGATTCTACAATGTTGTCGGTTTCAGATGGAACTTCGATATTATTTGAAGTCATCAATGGTTTATTCCCAACTAAAACAGTTTTGCCATTGACCGTTCCCTTTAATCCTTTTCCTGCAACTTCAGTTACTTTGGTTGCCTGAAAATCTTCGCCATCAGCTTTGTATTCCATTATGGCCTTGGCAATGGGATGTGTTGATTGTTCTTCCATCGCCATCAGGTATTTCATCATTTCGGCTTCGCTCAATGACCCATTATTTACGACGACATTTTTAATTTTGAAAACACCTTTGGTCACAGTTCCGGTTTTGTCCATTACAACCGTGGTTACTTTTGTCATTTCGTCCAAAAAGGATGCGCCCTTAAAGAGAATACCATTTTTGGATGCTGCTCCCAATCCACCAAAATAGCCCAACGGAATAGAGATTACCAAAGCACACGGGCAGGAAATGACCAAGAATATCAATGCCCTGTATAACCAATCACTAAACACGTATTCATCCACAAAAAAGTAAGGTAAAAATGTTAACCCAATCGCCAAGAACACAACAATAGGCGTATAAATTCTTGCAAATTTTCTAATAAACAATTCTGTTTTCGATTTACGTGCCGTGGCATTCTGAACCATTTCGAGGATTCGTGCAATAGAACTGTCCTTAAATTCTTTGGTGGTTTCTATTTCAATTACACCGTCCAAATTTATGCTTCCTGCAAATACTTTTTCTCCCTTTGCAATGGTATCGGGTTTACTTTCGCCCGTTAAAGCCGCTGTATTGAACGAGCCTTTTTCAGAAAGTAAAATACCATCCAAAGGGATTTTTTCGCCCACACGAACTTGTACTTTTTCGCCAATGGCAACGGTTTCGGGATTTACAGAAACATAATTTTTGTTCCTATAGACCAAGGCTTCATTAGGTCGTACATCCAGTAATGCCTTGATGCTTCCCTTGGCTTTTTTAACCGCGGCACTTTGGAACAATTCGCCCACGGCATAAAATAGCATCACGGCAACACCTTCAGGATATTCGCCAATGGCGAATGCCCCTATTGTGGCAATTGACATCAAAAGAAATTCCGTAAAGAAATCTCCTTTTTTAATACTTTCCCAGCCTTCAATTATAACTGGAAATCCAACAGGAATATAGGCCATAACATACCAAACAATCCGTATCCATTCGGAAAAATGCGGGAAAATCTCCAGATAATCAACGATAATTCCAGTTATCAGCATTACAAAGCTGAATGTAGCGGGCAAATAAATTTTAAAAGTACTTGCGTTGTCATTACTGTTTTGGCTACCATCATTGCCAATGCAACAATTTTCGCTGTCATTTATATGCTGTGAATTTTGCTTTTTCTTTTTCATTTATTGAAATTATAATTTTATTTAAATTCGCAGTTATTCCAATCTCAACACCAATTGCTCAAACTGCACCTCTATGGTATCATCGATACCCTCTATTAAGGAATCCAAACCAGTATTTGGAACCAAAACCTGCCCTCTGGCACTTATTAAACAAGAAGTAGTTGTGCCTTGGTCAAAATGGGTAGGGTAGTTTTAAAAACTGATTTATAGGTTTTGTCTTTGTACGTAACCGTTACCAACCAATTAAAAGTAATTGGGTCGTGCCGTTTTGTTAAAAAATCTTCAGATGGAATAGTCCCTGTAAAGCGCAGCATAAGAGGTTCTTCTTCCTCTTGTAAAACGGAATTGATTTCTGGAATATCCGTAGATAAGGTTTTTAGGTCAAGTACACCATTAACCACTTTGGAATCATAATCAAGATATAAGGCCAATTTATGGCTTTCTGCCTTGATGGGTTTCTCATCAACCAAAGTCATCATCATAATATGACCTTCTTCAGTGGTATAAACTTTTTGGGCGTTTACCTTATAATAACTAACCAACAGGATTATTAAAAAACAATGTTTAACATTCATAATATCCATCTTTAATTGTATAATTAAAAAAAGCAGCTTCTACTTTTGCTTTTAATGCTATTAATCTTTTTGCTTTAAAAAAGCATCATAAAAGCTGCCTGCTATTAATTAAGTTTTCACTTAACTAATTTAAATAAGAAATTTCGCTCTTTCCTATAACGATTTACCGCTACTTGTTATCTGTATCCTTTTCTCTTTTACCGAAATAATAAATCAGCGCAACACTTGCGCCTAATAAACCAAACAGCGTGTTCTCAAAAATTTGATTCCCATTGATATTTAAAATTTCAATGAAATTATTTATTAAATATTGCCACCAATTAATTTCATAATTCTGGCTGCTAAACGTGAAAATTGTTATCCCAAAAGGTTGAAGGATAAAAACACCTACTGCAAACCCAATTAAAATGGTAATAAGAATGTTTTTTTTATTCATCGTTTGTCTTTTACGGTTATAAACTTTACTGGCTTTCAATCCAACTTTTGGCCTCTTCCTTTTGGTCTAAATTGAAATACTTAATATCGGCGTTGGTAAAAGGTTTCATAAATTGGGTTATCCAATTCTGCCATTTTTTATCTCCTACCATTGCTATTTTTTCATAGTCCGTGGCGTGGGCTGTATCCATTTTCAGGTCTTCCCATAAACCAGGTAAATCCCAACCCGTAAAGTTGACCATCTCAAAATACCAACGGACTTTCATTCCCTTGTCCAGTATGGCGTGGATAAGTGGATGGATTTTTTCTATATCTTCATTTCTCAATTTCCCCGAAGCTTTTGTTGCAACAATATTTTTTTCTTTTAATTCGATTATCTGTAACATTTTATATAGTTTTTAAATAATAATTATCCTTCTAAATCATAAAACCATTCTTCTGCTCTTGTAATGCCTTCTTGTATGGCTTCTTTTTCTGAAATTTCTTTTTCTTGCACAAGTGTTTTGGCAATTTCAAGCGCTTTTTCACGAACCGTAGGATTAAGTTTATCGAGTTCAGTTTTAAAATCTTCAAACATCCAGTCCATAGCAAATAATTAATGGTTAAACAATTCCTTTTCTTTTTCAGGGTCTATTTCATTTTTTGACTTTTTGTCTAAAAAATAATCCAAGATAATGCCCACTACAATAGCTCCCACAAATGCTGCATATACTTGCCACTCATATTGAATTACCAAAGACAAGCTAATGAGTATCGCCAAAATGGGTAAAATCGGCACTCGTCCTATAGCCAAAGGAACTTTAAATGGTCGTTCTTGCTCTGGTGCTTTAAACCGAAGCACGATAAGTGCGACATTTACGGCTACAAACACAAGCAGTGCGCCTAAAGAAGACATACCCGCTACAATTTTAATATCGCCCAATAGCAAAAAACAAGCGACCGCAGCCATAACCACAAATGTGGTTACCCAAGGTACTTTTTGTGCATTTACTTTAGTCATAAATTTTGGAAGTTCGCCTACGCTTGCCATTCCGAACAACAACCTACTTATGGAAATAATACCGCTAAAAGCAGCATTGGCCGTGGCAAAGAGAGCGGCAACTGCCAAAACAATCGGCAGCCAATCATTAAGGTTGGATGCCGCCAAAGACAATGGCGAATCTACCTTTGAAATAGCTAAAGGGTCAGCAATGTTGAGTACAGTAAATGAGATAAGCAAATAGAAGATGGTGGTAATTACCATTGTCAATAAAAAGGCACGAGGAATCGTCTTTCCTGGATTTTTAACCTCTGAACCTAACGATGCCATATGCTCAAAAACCTGTATAGACAAAAAACAAAGTCGCCGTGGCCGCAAGTGTCCCAGAGAATGAGTTGATTTGAAAAATTTCAGCTTTTGGCAAGCCTGTTTCTTTAAGGCCTATAAAGATAAGAATGAGCAAACCCAACAATTGGATACTGACCATTATAATATTAGCAGTAGATGATTTCTTTATACCTGTAATACTTATCAAAGCAAGCAATAACAATACACCATAGCTTATCAATAATCCCGGTACTTCAAAAAACGTATTGAAATACCCCGAAAAGGCAAGTAACACGGCTGCAATGGTGGCCGAACTATGAAACGCAATCGTCCAACCCGTGAGAAAAGACGGAATATCAATTTTTGGAAATGCCTTGCGTACAAAAATAAATTCCGCACCAGCATTGGGGTAGGTAGAGGACAATTCTGCATACGACATTGCAGAGACACTGGCCGCAATTGCTGCAAAAATGAAACTCAACCAAAGGTCTGTGCCCGCTTGTCCAGCAGCTGCACCGATTACGGTATAGATTCCTGCACCCACAATAGTACCCACACCATAAAAAGTGAGTCGAAGGGTACCTAATGATTTTTTTAATTCTGCCATAATACTATTAGTAATTTATTATCCATTTTTATCTAAATTTCTTTTTTCCATCTCTGCCTTTACGATTCCACGCTCTAAAGCTTCATCTTTTGAGCATTTTTTATCCACGTATAAATCCCTTGCATATTTTAATGCTACTGCTCTAATATTTTCATCCAGCACATTAAGTCTCTCCTGATAATCCTTAAATAAATCCTCCTTCATTTTTTAAAATAGTTTTATAACAAAAAACACCATAGCCACTTCAGGGCTCGCATTTACAAGAGCGAGGAATGCAACCCCTGCCGAAGCGGTAAGCCCCCATTGTTTACGCAGCATCTTTAAAGGTGTCAACAGTTTGTCCGCACCCCAATGTGCCGCCCAAGCTGCCAATCCTAATACTACTACCCAAAGCCAAATATTCATTTTTATTATTGATTTATTTTTTTCTATTTCAAGGTTTACTTAAAGCTACTTCGACAATTTTAAAATTCTTATTGCACCACGCATCACAAACGTGAAAACGATGCCGCCAATTACTAAATCGGGCCATTTACTATTCAGAAAATAAACCAGTATCCCTGCTGCTATAACACCACCGTTAACAATGATATCATTGGACGTAAAAATGGCACTTGCCTGCATATGGGCTTCTTTGCTCTTGGTTTTGTTGATAAGCCAGAGCGATATCAAATTACCTACCAATGCGAAAATCGAAACGATAATCATCCATTGGAACAAAGGTGTTTCGGTATCGCTGAAAAACCTTCGCAAAACCTCTACAAACCCAAGTGTTGCCAATGCCATCTGAAAGTATCCGCTGAATTTTGCGACCTTCTTTTTTCTGGAAATGGCACCGCCTACCGCGAATAGGCTTAGCGCATATACGATGGAATCTGCCAGCATATCCAACGAATCTGCTATAAGTCCCATTGAGCCAGATATCCAACCAGTGGTCATTTCGATAACGAAAAAGCCAAAGTTGATGCCCAAGACCCACCAAAGGATTCTTTTTTGTTTGGATTGGTCTTCCATTACGGGTGGTTCGGCTTCTGTGGTTCCCTCAAAGGAATCCCCAAGTTTTAAGCTCGCTATAGACATTTGTATCGCCTTGATATCGTCCACGTGATATACTTCCAATTTTCTGTTGGGAATATCAAAGTCCAAATATTTTACTTCGGCATAAGACTCCAACTTCATCCGAATCATCTGCTCTTCTGAAGGGCAGTCCATTTTACTGATTTTAAAAGTGCTCTTGTTCATTTATATACTACTGAATTAATTGTCCTCAAGTGCTTCATTTGTTTATGCGACTCTATATACCTTTCCAAGAGTGACTTCAGGTTATCCAAATAGTCCACGAACGAGTTGACCGAAATCTCGGGTGTTTCGCAATCAGGAATGGTAATAGGGTTTTCATCGAGATATTGGTATAGTTCAGGATAGTCCTGTTCAATTCTCAAAGTTAATTCGTTAATTTCCTTGGTCAATTGCTGAAGCTTTTTCATCCTTATTGTTTTTTCCTGCATTTTTCACATATTCCTTTCAAAACCAAGTTCACATCGTTCACTTCATAATCATCTGGCAAGCTATCTTCCGATATTTTATTTGGTAAACAGATTGTTTTCCTACAAACGGTACAATGAAAGTGCATATGTAAATCTGTACCGTATTTACCTTTGGCATTTTCATCAGAAATCGCATATTTTGACACCCCGACACCATCATTAATCTGATGAATCAACCCTTTATCCTCAAAAATCTTTAGATTGCGATAAAAGGTCGTTCTGTTGGCTGTTTTATTGGTTTCGCTCTTTTGAACAAAGGCTTTTTTTAAATCGGAAAAGGACACTGCACTTTGTTTCCTTTTCAGGAACTTGTATATCTTCGACCTCATTTGAGTAGGGCGAATACCGTGATATGATAATATTTTTTCCGTTTTGGTCATTTTAACCTTGATTCAAAAGCAACCCTTTTTATTAAATTTATTTTTTATAGGCCAAAAGTCTTAACGCATTAAAAACCACAAGTAACGTTGAGCCTTCGTGGATGACCACTGCAATACCGATATTGGCCCAACCCATAATGGTCGATGGGATAAGCAATGCCACAATACCGAGGCTTACCCAAAGGTTTTGCTTAATAATGGTCTTTGCCTTCCTGCTCAAACCTATGGCAAAGGGCAGGGTTTCCAGTTTATCGGCCATTAGGGCAATGTCAGCTGTTTCCAATGCTACATCACTGCCCGCAGCACCCATTGCGATCCCTACGGTGCTGTTTGCCATTGCAGGGGCATCGTTCACACCGTCGCCTACCATTGCGACTTTGGATTCCTGTTCTTTTAATTTTTTAATGGCATCTACCTTTTCCTCTGGCAACAGGCTTCCCCAGGCATCGGTCAACCCAATTTCTTTAGCAACGGCATCGGCAACCTTTTGATTATCCCCGGTTAGCATTATCATCCGTTTGATGCCGATTTCCTTTAATTTTTTCAGTGTTTCCTTGGCCGCTTCCCGTGGGGTATCCATCAGGGCGATGATACCTATATATTCTTTGTTCCTTCTTATGAGCATTGTGGTATTTCCACCACCTTCAAGTTCTTTTACTTTATTCGATATTTCTTCGGATGGTATTGCTTCATCGAGGTCTTCGTACAAGTCAAGGTTTCCAATATAGATTTTATCCTTGCCAAAGGACGCTTTGATACCTTTTCCTAGAACCGCTTCCAAATCTGACGCATCGGTAATATCAGTACCTTTCAGACGCTCTTTCCCATCCCTTACGACGGCTTTGGCCAAAGGGTGGTCGCTCAAGTTTTCAACGGCAACGGCTATCTTTAACAGTTCATTTTCTTCAATATTTCCCAGTGGTACTACTTC
>NZ_JBLWZP010000011.1:0-100928 GCF_048266365.1 Galbibacter sp.
GCTATGTGTTGCGCTATTGCTCATCTAGCTTCAGGTTTAAAACCCAATCCATCGCTATGCGTGGTTGGGTAGTTTATGTAAGAAATGAATATATACATAACCTACACATCCAGAATGATGAACAGGCAGTAATTCTTGCTCCATATCTGACATCCACTTAAAGTGATATGTCTTGAGTACCAACTGAATAAGAACAACAGGTGAATCTACATACTATCCACACCTCTTGCTCAATGGGTTTCACGCTCTGAGTTCTGCATGGACCTCCCTAGATCTTAGTCTATAGTAACCAGTGGTATTAAAGTTCCTCCTTCTGAAATCCTAATGAGACAAGATCCTTCCAAAAATCTGGATAGGATTTACTAACTACCTCAGCATCGTTAATTAAAATAGGCATCCTAAGTGCTAATGGAGCAAAAGCCATTGCCATACGATGATCATCATAAGTATCTATGGCAACTTCCTTTTTTATTGCTGAACCCGCCTGTAAAGACAGGGTTTTATCAGTAACGCTTATCTGAGCTCCTAATTTACCAAGCTCAGCCTTTAATGCTTCTAGACGGTCTGTTTCTTTAATTTTCAAGGTATGTAAACCGCTGAGCTCACAGGCAATTCCTAAGCCAAAGCAACTTACGGCAATGGTTTGTGCAATATCCGGAGCATTGGTCAAATCAAGATTGATTACCGTATCCTTTGAAACCTTCTTAAGCTTTGTCAGTACAAGGTCATGCCCTTCAAATGAAGATTCTACTCCAAATTCTTTATAGATTTCTTGAAGCACACTATCCCCCTGAAGGCTGTTTTGCTTATAGCTTGAGAGCCTTAAAGCAGTGCCTTGTTCACATAATGCCACTATACTGTAGTAATAGGAGGCTGAGCTCCAATCGGACTCTACAACCAGTTGTTGTTTAGGCGAAGTACCTAAGGACTCTACCGTAATTGTATTGCCCTCAAAGTTAGTTTGCACCCCTAATTCTTCGAGTAATGCAAGGGTCATACGAATGTAGGGAACAGAAGTGATCTTACCGTCTAATTTCAGAATTAACCCATTAGGCAGTGATGGTGCAACAAGCAATAAAGCTGAGATATATTGGCTACTGATATTAGCAGCCAAAGTCACCTTGTTTTCGGTGATTTGTTTCCCTTTTATTCTTATAGGAGGGTATCCTTGATTTTTTTCATAAGAAATATCAGCTCCTAATTGTTTGAGTGCATCCACAAGAATTTCTATCGGACGTTCAGTCATCCGTTTTGAACCTGTAAGAATGATCTCTGAACCAGGTTTAACCGAGAAGTAAGCCGTTAAAAATCTCATGGCAGTTCCTGCATGATGAACATCAACAGTTCCATTTTGAATCTCAAGTCCTTTTTCCATAACTACAGAATCATCTGAATTGGAAAGATTGGCTATGGTCAAATCAGGATATAGCGCCCTAAGTAATAAAGATCTATTACTTTCACTCTTTGAACCTGTTATGGTAATTTGTTGTTTAAATTTGGTTTGATTGGATTGTATTCGAATATTCATGTCGCTGTATGCTTAAGCTTAACTTTTAGGATTTTAACTTCTCATTGGAATGGTGGCGATTGTGATCTCTCTTTGATTTGAGATCCATCTTGGCATCAAAGGCCTTTTGCAAGTCAATACCCGTTTGATTAGCAAGACAGAGTACTACAAAAACAACATCTGCTAGTTCTTCTCCTAAATCCTTATCCTTATCACTTTCTTTTTCACTTTGCTCCCCGTATCTTCTTGCGATAATACGTGCGACCTCTCCGACCTCCTCAGTCAATTGAGCCATATTGGTAAGTTCGTTAAAATAGCGAACTCCATGCTCCTTTATCCACTTATCAACTTCGAGTTGTGCATTTTTTAAATCCATACGAATGACTTAAGTTTTTACTGTGATTCAACTATATCTCCTCTTAAAACGAGGAATTAACAATCTGTATTGTAAAACGCAATCAGCTATATTCTGTTTTGAGAATCAATTAGAATGGTTACCGGACCGTCATTGACAAGTGAAACTTGCATGTCAGCTCCAAAGGTTCCCGTCCCGACACTCTTGCCTAAGTTGTGTTCCAAGCACCTCACAAAGGCCTCATATAACGGAATTGCTGTCTCTGGTTTTGCCGCCTTAATATAAGAAGGGCGATTTCCTTTTTTGGTTGAAGCCTGAAGGGTGAATTGACTCACTATTATGATCTCTCCATCAATATCTTGGACGGATCGATTCATCACTTGGTCTTGATCTTCAAAAATGCGTAAACCTACAATCTTTCGACACAACCACTCAATATCATTTTGATTGTCAATCTCCTCTATTCCTACAAGGACTAGAAGTCCTTGACCTATTTTTGCTTTTTCGGCTCCATCGATATGAACCGCTGATTGTTTTACCCTTTGAATAACAACTTTCATGTATCCCCTGATTCTTTTAGGTTAACTCACCTTATTCTGCGTAAGCGTCTGTTCTGTAATTTTCTTCTTCACCTTGAATAATCTGTAGGTAACTCTTATACCTACTCCATGCCACTGTCCCCGATTCTACTCCTTGTTTCACAGCACATTTTGGTTCATCCAAATGCAGGCAATTGTGAAACTTACATTCTCCCTTAATGGCAAAAAATTCTGGGAAGTAGTTCCCAATCTCACTATTTTCCATATCCACAATCCCGAAGCCTTTGATTCCTGGGGTATCAATGATCTGACCTGAAAAGCTCAAATCAAACATTTCTGCAAAAGTGGTGGTATGTTGGCCTTGTTTGTGCTGCTGTGAAATCTCTGCTGTTTTGAGGTCAAGCCCTGGTTCTATAGCATTGACCAAGGTGGATTTTCCAACTCCTGAATGGCCAGAAAAAATACTGGTTTTTCCTTTGATCATCTCCTTAAATTCAGCCACATTCCTTCCTGTAGCAGCAGAAACCTCAAGGGTTTGATATCCTATATCAGTATAGAGATCGATAAGATCCCTTACCTGTATTAATTCTTCTTCTGTATACTGGTCAATTTTATTAAAAACCAAAATCGGGGTTACATGATACGCCTCACAGGTCACTAGAAAACGATCTATAAAGTCCGTAAAGGTCACCGGTTCTTTTAAAGTCACCAACATAAAGGCCAGATCAACATTGGCCGCAATGATATGCGTGCGCTTAGAAAGATTTACAGACTTTCTTACAATGTAATTCTTACGCTCGTGTATAGCCGTTATCACTCCTACTTGCTCCCCTGCCTTGTCTTGAATATCAAATTCAACCACATCACCAACAGCAACAGGATTGGTACTTTTAATACCAAGTATACGAAACTTCCCCTTTATTCTACAATCGATAAAGCTTCCGTCTTCTCCTTTTACATTATACCAGCTACCCGTAGATTTATATACAGTTCCATTCATATCGAAAAATTAGAAGTCAAAAGTACGAATTTAGAAGTTGCTTAGACCCTAAGTGTACTTTTGACTTCCAATATTCCCTTATTGGTTTACAACCTTCTCTTGATGATTGATGGATTCTTGGTGAATCGCTTTGAAGATGCGAAGGATGAATTCTTCACTCAAACCTACTTGATCACCTTCTAGAACCATTTTACCTAAGATTTCATTCCAACGTTTGGATTGTAAAACAGCCACGTTACGTTGTTTTTTCAATCCACCAATTTGATCAGAAATCTTCATCCTTTTACCAAGGATTTCAATTAACGTATTATCAATTACATCAATTTGAGCACGACAGTTGCTAAGTTGTTTGTTGTAATCTGCTTCCTGGTCAGTCTCTTTTCTAATTCTCAAATCTCTCATGATTTGTTTTAGAACAGCAGGTGTTACTTGTTGCGCAGCATCACTCCATGCATTATCAGGGTCGAAATGTGTCTCAATCATCAAACCGTCATAATTCAAATCTAGTGCTGTTTGAGAAACATCAAATATCATATCTCTTTTACCAGTGATATGCGAAGGATCCAGAATAAGTGGAAGATCCGGGAATCTATTCTGAAGCTCAATGGCTAATTGCCACTCTGGATTGTTTCTATATTTTGATTTTTCATAAGTAGAAAACCCTCTATGGATAACACCTAATTTTTTAATGTTGCTGCTATACAGACGCTCAATACCTCCTAACCATAATGACAAATCAGGATTTACCGGGTTTTTCACCAAAACAACTTTATCAGTTCCTTCCAAAGCGTCTGCAATCTCTTGAACAATAAAAGGGCTTACAGTAGAACGTGCTCCGATCCATAACATATCGACATCGTGCTCCAATGCTAACTCTACGTGAGCTTTGTTAGCCACCTCAGTAGCGGTCTTAAGACCTGTTTCCTCTTTAACCTTTTGTAACCATTTTAAACCTAAAGCACCAACGCCTTCGAAGTTCCCTGGTCTGGTTCTTGGTTTCCAAATTCCTGCACGGTAGTAACTGACATCCGTTCCTTTTAGTTCATGTGCAATTTTAAGCACTTGCTCTTCTGTTTCTGCACTACATGGCCCCGCAATCACCAAAGGGTGCGACAGGTTCATATCATCTAACCATGTTCTTAACGCTGCTGAATTTTCCATTTTAAAATACTTATGATGATTTGATTGTTATTCCTTTTAATATTTCCTTGATTCTATTGGTATCCTCCATTTCTTTATAAATCGCCTCGAAATCATTGGATTCCATGAGCTCCTTAAAATTTTGGAGGTTTACAATGTATTCCTCGAGAGTCTCTATTACATTTTGTTTGTTCTGCTCAAATATTGGGCTCCACATGGCGGGAGAACTCTTCGCTAAACGAACAGTACTCTCGAATCCACTGCCTGCCATATCAAATATATCGCGTTCATTTTTTTCTTTATCTATGACCGTTTTACCCAACATAAATGAACTGATGTGCGACAAATGTGATACATAAGCAATATGGCGATCATGTGCCAATGGATCCATATACCGAATTCGCATCCCGAGATCATTAAAGATTTCCATAGCGCGCTCTTGTACTTTGAATGCTGTTTTTTCTACCTCGCAGACAATGTTTGTCTTGCCTTTGTACAAATTTTTTATGGCTGCTTGCGGGCCTGAATACTCAGTACCTGCAATAGGGTGCGCCGCTAAAAAATTTCTGCGATTCGGGTGTTCACCTACCACTTTACAAATATTCGCTTTTGTTGAGCCAACATCAAAGACCAATGTGTCATCTTTTACGATGTCCAAAACCCTAGGAATCACCTTTAAAGACACATTTACCGGAATAGCTACAATAATTACATCAACTGATGCAGCATCCTCCAAAGTGGCCTTCTCGTCGATTAAACCTAGTGATATCGCGGTATCCAGATGTTCTTCATCTGCGTCATAACCTAAGATCACTGCACCTTTATTGCTGGCCTTAATATCGATGGCCATTGATCCTCCTATGAGCCCTAATCCTATTACCAGTACTTTCATTTTGAATTTTGATTTTCCATTCGTGAAAATTGGTTTATGCTTCAAATCTTTTAATCGCTTGTTCAATCTGTGCTTCTTTAACACATAAAGAAAAACGAATATAACCTTCTCCTTGGCTTCCGAATATGGTTCCAGGGGTAATAAATATGCTTTTATCGTAGAGTACGGTATCTATAAATTCCTCTGCAGATGTTGCTCCTTTTGGCAATTTAGCCCAAACAAACATACCAGTGGCACTTGTATCATATGTACAACCTAATTTATCGGCCAATTGAAACATTAAACTTCTGCGTCGTGTGTATACCTCATTGAGCTTAGCGTACCAATCCGCTGATAATTCAAGGGCTTTTATGGCTCCTTTTTGTAGACCGTAAAACATCCCACTATCCATATTGCTCTTCACTTTTAATATAGCTCCAATATGCTCGGCACTCCCGAATACAAATCCAACTCTCCAGCCTGCCATATTAAAAGTTTTACTTAGAGAATTAAGCTCCAGTGCTACCTCTTTGGCTCCTGCTACTGATAGTATACTCAAACGATGATCATTCAGCACAAAACTATATGGGTTGTCATTCACCAGAAGAATCTGGTTCCTTTTTGCAAATTTGACCAACTCTTCAAATACTGCCACATTAGCATTAGCCCCTGTAGGCATGTGCGGATAACTCAACCACATTATTTTTACTTTGGAAAGATCAGTCTGCTCCAAGGCTTTAATATCTGGTAACCAATTTCCATCTTCACTCAGATCGTAATACCTAGCTACAGCGCCTACCAAATTGGTTACCGAAGTATAAGTTGGGTACCCCGGGTTCGGTATAAGCACCTCATCACCTGGATTTAAAAACGCCATACTGATATGCATGATACCTTCCTTAGAACCCATAAGAGGCAACACCTCAGTGTTACTGTTTAAACTCACATCAAAATACTTCTGATAGAACGAGCAAACCCCCATTCGTAATTCCGGCAATCCTTGATAGGATTGATATTGGTGTGCCTTCTCATCTTCTAGAGAATTGACAAGCGCATCCAACACCTGCTGTGCTGGAGCCAAGTCCGGACTACCAATACCCATATTAATAATAGGTTTTCCCTGAGCGATTAGTCCGCCCACTTCTCTTAATTTTTTAGAGAAGTAATATTCTTCTACGCTAGCTAAGCGATCTGCTACTTTTATCATCGCATTGTATTTTTGTACTCTCCGTGAATTTTAAATTCTGATGCCATAAGGGCCAATAATGATTTGGCTTTTTGAAAATCTGCATATTCCTCAAAGGTCACATCCACGAAAAAGGAATAACGCCATGGGGTTTCAATTTTCGGCAAGGACTGAATCTTGGTTAGATTTAGTCTGCAATCGCTCATTACATTGAGCACCGTTGCTAGGCTTCCGCGCTTGGAACCCAATTCAAACTTCACTGACGCTTTGTTGATTTCGGCTATTGGAATTACAGAATTTTGCGTCTGAATGATTACAAATCGCGTCGAATTATTGGTCATCGTTTGAATGCGCTCGGCAAGAATATCTAACTCAAAAATATCAGCAGCAATCTTACTTGCAATAGCTCCTACGCCCTTTAAATTGCCTTGCTGAATCCTCCTTGCTACCTCTGCCGTATCCACATCTTCGATTAATTTAATGTGCGGATACTGTCTAAAAAAAGCCTTACACTGAAGTAAAGCCATAGGATGAGAATAAACCTCTTTAATATCCGCAATGGATTGTCCTTTTAGGGCTAATAAATTGTGATGTACACTGATGTAATGCTCACCTATGATATGCAGGTCATTGTCATCAATACGAGCATAATTTGGAATAATAGAGCCAGCGATGGAATTTTCAATAGCCATCACTGCTACGGAACTTTCTTTACTTAAGAGGCTATCTACCAAGGCGTCAAACGACAAGCACTCATCTACCTCAACATCCTCTCCGAAGTATTCTTGCGCCACCTGGTGGTGAAAAGATCCTAGTATTCCTTGTATTGCAATTTTCTTACTCATTTTGAAATTATTTCATAAAAAAAAGTCCCGAAATTTCTTCCGGGACTAACATATATTTTTATTACAAATACCTACAACAGTCCCGTTCCTCTTTTAAAAAAGTAAAAGAAGAAAAAATAAAAGTTCCAGTTATAAGCGTTTGTAAACATTATCTCTTGATGTTTGAGGTGCTAAAGTAACTATTAATTTGAAATATAAAACCCCGGGACATTAATTTTTTTCAATTTGTTATAAAATATAACTTTTTTTAACGATTTAATTTCAAAAGC
Organism: Galbibacter sp.; assembly: GCF_048266365.1. Lineage (NCBI taxonomy): Bacteria > Pseudomonadati > Bacteroidota > Flavobacteriia > Flavobacteriales > Flavobacteriaceae > Galbibacter > Galbibacter sp. The sequence continues at coordinate 7,713 of NZ_JBLWZP010000011.1, forward strand.
AACCTTAAGCTGCGAAATTTACACAAGATTCTTGCTTTAAAGAAGTTGGTATTTCAAAAAAACCAACTCAGATTTAGCGATTTAAATAAAAGGACACAATTCTTAAAGCAATTATAGTTTTAAGTTGCTCGATAGATTGGTAGTGGCTTATTTTTATAGCGCATTCGAGAATCCATAGTACAGGGTAGATCGCCCCTGAATTGCAACTAGTTCAACCTTAATTTAATGCCATTTACCGAATATTGTGGGTAACTCAAAGATTCCAAGGCATTACAAAGTGTCAGTTCGCTAACTTTAGCTTATCATCTTAAATATTATCAGTCATGAAATTCAGAAATATCATAACAGTACTACTGATCCTTTGTTTTGCCGTTCCCGCCCAGGCGCAATTTTTGAAAAAACTAAAAAAGAAAGCCGGAAACGCTGTAGAGCGAACTGTTTTAAACAGAACAGACAAAGAGGTCTCTGAAGCCACTGATGAGGCCATCGATGGAATGATAGAATCTGATACTAACGATAACAAACAGGCAGATCAGAACGCCAGGGATATGCAAGAAAGCATTCAATCAATGCTAGGCGGCGGAAATCTAGAAAACGTACCAGATCAATACAGCTTTTCTTATAAGGCTGTAATGGAAATTAGCTCCGGTAAAGATACCAATGTAATGGAGTATTGGCTAGAACCTGATGTAAAGTATTTTGGAACAAAAATCGTTCAAAGCGACACTAAGAATTTTACCGTATTGGATTTGGAAAATGAAAGCATGACGATGTTTATGGAGAACAAGGGTGATAAGATGATTATGCCTATGCGCACGGACAACAAATTGTTTAAAAAGATACTCGCTAAGGCTGAAGAAGAATCCAAACCTGAAGATTACAAATTCGTGGAAATCGAAGGTAAGACCATTTTAGGCTACCGTTGTAAAGGCTACCAAATTACTACTGATGATGGTATTTCTAAAGTATGGGTCACCAACCAAACTCCTGTAGGGTTTAACAGTGGACTTTTCGATATGGAGCACGACAATCCGGCTTCCGCAATTCCTATGGATGAGAATTCAATGATGATGGAGATGCATTTTACCCCTAATAAAAAGAACGGAGATTCATACAGCATGAAATGCACTGAATTCTCCAAAGAAAATATGAGCATAAAAAAAGGTGACTACACATCAATGCTACAACATTAAGATACTGTATAGACTAAATGGCTTTATGGTAGTTCAAAAATCAATTGTTGGAATTTTATCAGTGTACATGTTAATGTAATCTGAGTCCAAGTCAATGCGCTTTTGTTCTTGTCCTGGACTCAGTTCAATTATGCCGAAATCGCCTGCTATAGTCACTGATTTCAGCACTGAATAGTTCAAATAATCCTTCGCCTTTTATCCATATGACATTGTAATCTGAAACTCAATTTTCAAAAATAAATAGTAACTTTCAGAAAATTTACAAAGCTCGTAATGCTTATGGACACTCAATTCTCAGTATTTAATTCAATTTTAGATAACGACTTTTATAAATTCACCATGCAATGTGCTGTGGTGAAACTATTTCCGAGCGTACAGTCTAGGTATCAATTCATCAATCGAGGGGAACACAAATTCCCTGAAGGCTTTGATCAGGCCTTGAGAATTGCTGTCAATCAAATGACACAGTTGCAACTCACTAAAGATGAAAAGCAATTTTTAATTGAGAATTGTCCTTACCTCAATCCAGCTTATATCGATTTTTTAGAAGGGTATCGTTATGATCCTTCTGAAGTGAGTATCCAACAAGATGGAGAGGAATTAAAGGTCAGCGTCCAAGGCTACTGGTATCGCACCATTCTTTGGGAGGTGCCTTTATTATCGCTTATCAGCGAACTCTACTATAAGCTTACCGGGCAAGAAGCTTGGAGCAATGAAAAGATTGTAGCCAATACCCTGGAAAAAATTAAACTTTATGATGAGCTTCAAGTAAAGTTTGCAGAGTTTGGTACGCGAAGAAGACATTCTTACCGCACCCACAGAGTGGTTATGAATACACTTTCTACCTATAAAGGGGATATCTTTACGGGTTCCAGTAATGTCCACATGGCCATGCTTCATCACGTAAAACCCATAGGAACCCACGCTCATGAATGGTTTATGTTTCATGCCGCTGAATATGGATTTAAAATGGCGAACTCCATGTCCTTAGAACACTGGGTCGATGTATTTCGAGGGGATTTAGGGGTGGCCTTATCAGACACCTATACCACCGATGTTTTCTTTAGACATTTCGACACCAAATTTGCCAAGTTATTTGATGGTGTCCGCCATGACAGCGGGGACCCGTATGAGTTCACAGAAAAAACCATTGAGCATTACAACAAACATGGCATTAATCCACTTTTCAAATACATCATATTTTCCGATGGATTAAATCCAGAAAAAGTAGAGGCCATCACCAAAGCTTGTAAAGGAAAAATCGGACTTTCTTTTGGTATCGGAACCAACCTTACCAATGATGTCGGTCTTAGACCAATGAATATCGTGATCAAACTCACGGAGGTTCTAACCAGTAGTAAAAACTGGGTGTCAACGGTTAAAATTTCTGATGAACCAAACAAACACACCGGTGATCCTGAGATGATAGAATTGGCTCAAAGGTTACTGCGTATTGAGTAAGAATTTTGTTTATTGAAGTAAAACCCTATGCTTTTCTGAACCTTATAAAAAGATAATACTTGCATACATATGATTAGCCTTCTAACGAATTTTAGAACAGGGGGATGAAGAAATTTGCAATATTCGAGTATCCTTAAAATTCGTCTATATTTACGGATACTTGGAATTAAACAACAGAATTCCTTACTTTGGTTGGCAAATATATTTAATTGACAAAGAATGTCTATAGAAATTAAAAATATCAGCAAGAGTTACGATGATAAACTAGCTCTTGACAACATATCATTTTCTATTAAAAAAGGAGAAATTGTAGGCTTACTTGGCCCAAATGGAGCTGGTAAATCTACGCTTATGAAAATTCTAACGACCTATCTTTCTCCTGACAAAGGCAGTGTCCTGATCAATGATTATTCTGCCGTCACACAGCCGATGGATATTAAAAGAAGTATCGGCTACTTACCGGAACACAATCCTCTGCATTTGGATATGTATGTTCGAGAATATTTAAAATACATCGCTTGCATATATAAGGTAGACAAAAAACAAATTGAGCCTGTGATTCAGGATTGTGGACTGAGTGATCACGCAAATAAAAAAATAGATGCCCTATCCAAGGGGTACCGACAACGTCTCGGATTAGCTGCCGCACTGATCAGTAATCCAGAGGTTCTCATACTTGATGAGCCTACCACCGGATTGGACCCTAACCAACTTATTGAAATTCGAAATTTAATACGAGAAGCTGGAAAGGAAAAAACTATTTTGTTATCTACGCACATCATGCAAGAAGTTGAAGCCATTTGTGATCGAGTGATTATTATAAAACAAGGTCAGATCGTGGCGGATAAAATACTAAAGGATCTTCGCGCTTCAAAAGAACAAATTATCGAGGTGGAGTTTGACTATCGTGTGGAAAACATATTACTTGAGAATTTACCTAAGGTGGTCGCAGTAAAAAACACTGTTGGTTTCGTTTACGAAATTACCTTTAATACCGACAAAGACATGAGAGGATCGCTATTTGATTTTGCGCATGACAACGGTCTTAAAACCCTTCAATTAAATCAAAAGAATAAAAATTTAGAAAGCCTATTTATCGAATTGACCAAAGCCTAAAATTATACTTCATGCTTGTGAATTGTTTCAGACCTGTATCTTTACGGGGATTAACAAGCTAGCATTTCGTAATCACAAAGTGCAATACATGGAATTACCTTAAAATAAAGTTTCATGGTTTGTAAATTTCTCAGTTCGACTAATATTTGTATCTTAATCTTATTTTAAATCGAAAATTAATTATGGAAAACATTCTTGTGGCCATCGGTCAAACTAAAGATGCAGAAAAACTTATTCCTCAAGCCGTTAAATTTGCCAAGTATTCAAACGGTAAAATATGGATTATACATGTGGCCATACCAGATCCAGATTCCTTAATTGGAAGAGAAGCCGGGCCACAATTCATCTATGATCAAAGAGCTGAGAACCGCAAAAAAGAAGCGGCCTTCATACAAGAGTGTGCTCAAATAATAAGAGACGAATACGGTATTGAAGCTGAGGCTATTCTAGTACAGGGAGCTGTCTCTACAGTGCTTAGGGAAAAGGTTGACAAATTGAATATTGATTTAGTTATTGCCGGGCACAGAAAAAAGGACTTCATATACAATCTTTTCACGGCCAACAACAAAAAGGACCTTGTTGATGAATTAAAAGTTCCATTACTTGCCGTTCCATTGCGCTAGTAATAAGTAAATTAATTAGTATAATTCTATTGACAAACGATATATCTATTATATTTGCAACATTAATTTTTTAATGTATTTTAAAAATAGGATGGTTTTATAAACTGATTTATTTTTCTTCTCGGCGGTTACGGGAGCTTTATATGCTTTATCTTCACGTATTTCGATAGAATTCACTCCAGATTAAAAAGGGTTGACACAACAGCCAAATTATACTATAGGCTATTTATTCACTTGTTGTTGAGAGATTGTGAAAATGAGTTTACCATTGTGCACGGCATTGGAAATTATAGATAAAAGCAGCGGTTTAGAAGCATTATTATTCAATAAGAAACGATAGTAAAATATTATGATCAAATACCTTATTACCCTACTATTCACAATTTCATTTCTTTCACTCCAAAGCCAGGATTTGGCAGTACAAGAAAAGTTAGGTAACAAATCAAAGGTTATTAATGATGGCTATATCATTTTAGAGGTTCAAGGCGGAGTTCCACCATACACCTATAAGTGGTCAAATCAAAATACAGCACTTCATTCGAACACCGCTACCGGCCTTACCGAAGGGATACCCTACACCGTTACAATTACAGATAGCCAGGGGAAAAGTGTTGAGCATACTTATAAAATTAAGACGGATAATATTCCGGAACTTTTCAACGGAACGGCGGTTCCTTTAGTTAATCAACTCTACAAAGTACTTTTTTGGGATCCTTTTAGCACCTTCGGCATCTATGATCCTAAGGTATATGCGGATATCAAAACCGTACCCGTACCTGGATGGAGCGCAGGAATAGAAGACCGCTTTGTTTTAAAACAATGGAAGGTGAATGAGGGAGATCATGTCGAAGAAGGAGACCTGATTGCCGTAGTTAGTTCCACTCAAAGGGGAGATCTAAATGTATACGCCAATGCTGTTGGAATACTTAAGCAACTTTCGGACAAAGATGAGGTTATTTACAATTCTGAGAATAAAGAACACGTCATCGAAGTTGGCGCTCATAATCTAGCGGAAATCTCTTTAGATGAGCCCGTTTTGGTTCGACATCCAAATGGAGACCCTAAAACTAGTAACATACCCTTAATTGTTATTTGGCTAATTTTTGGAGCATTCTTCTTTACCATTCGTTTAGGATTTATAAACTTTAAAGGCGTACGTCACTCTCTTGAGCTTGCAAAAGGAAAATATGACGAACCAGATGCACCAGGTAAGATTACGCATTTCCAAACTATGACCACTGCAGTTTCGGCGACCGTTGGCCTGGGAAACATTGCCGGAGTGGCCATTGCTATTTCAGTTGGGGGTGCTGGAGCCACCTTTTGGATGATTGTTGCCGGACTTCTTGGAATGGCATCAAAGTTCACGGAATGTACTTTGGGAATTAAATACAGAACTATCAATTCAGAAGGTAGAATTTTTGGGGGACCAATGTATTATCTCAAACATGGGCTTGAACGTAGAAACGCCAAGAAATTAGGTAAATTTCTAGCTGTCCTTTTTGCTATACTTTGTGTTGGTGCTACTTTAGGTGGTGGTAACATGTTCCAGGCTAATCAATCTTATGAAATTCTAGCCAGTCAATTTGAATTCATGCAAGGTAAAGGTATGTATTTTGGAATATTTTTAGCCTTGTTAGTGGGTGCAGTGATTATTGGAGGTATCGAGAGCATCGGAAAGGTAACAGGTCGTATTGTACCGGTGATGGCTGGAATATACGCGATCGCGGCTTTTATTATTATCGGAATAAATATTGAAAATTTAGGGGCTGCTCTATCTGCGATTTATAACGGAGCTTTTAATGCTACCGCTCTTAAAGGAGGAATTATAGGTGTGATGATTGTCGGTTTCCAAAGGGCCGCATTCTCAAGTGAATCCGGAGTTGGTTCTGCAGCCATTGCACATAGTGCAGGAAAGACCAATCACCCCATATCGGAAGGTTATGCCGCTTTAATCGAACCATTTATAGATACTGTAGTTGTTTGTACATTAACTGCACTTGTACTGATTTTCACAGGCATGCACGAGGTGCAAGGAATGGGAGGAGTTCAACTGACTTCCAGTGCATTTGCTACAGTTATTTCGTGGTTCCCATACGTATTGACCATGGTAGTATTACTATTCGCTTTTTCAACCATGATTTCCTGGTCCTATTACGGAATGAGAGCTTGGACCTTTCTCTTCGGAAAAAGCAATAGTTCTGAGCTGATCTACAAGGTCATGTTTTTAGTCTTCGTTGTTATTGGTGCATCAGTTGGACTTGGCGCAGTTTTAGATTTTGCTGATATGATGATTATAACCATGGCGTTTCCAAACATGATCGGGATGTATATCCTAATCGGTGAGGTGAAAAAAGATCTTAACGAGTATAATAGAAAATTGAAAAATGGTGAGCTATACACAAAGTCATCTAAGAAGTAAACTTTGATTCCATTATCATGATTTGGAGTGAACCACTAAATCAATTACTCAACAATATATTCCCCTTTATAGTGTTTAGTGACCTCTTCGGTGGCAGGGCGTTTTACAGCAATAAGGTTACCAGTTCCATAAAGATCTGCCTTTAGGTTTCCTGCCACATTTACAATGACATCATTGGAACTTCGATGGTAGATGGTAGCATTTTCAACGGCAAAATCCCGTCCTTCAAATCGTCCATTTCCAGCTGCCATAGTGATGTTCAACTGTTTTGATTTTCCCTGAATGTGCATATTTGAAACTCCGTTGAATACCAACTGAAAATCCTGAGTATCTACATTTAAATAAATTTCCCCACTGGTCAAATACTCATTGTTTCTAAAGTTCTCTGAGTACACCCTTAGTTTATCCAAAGTGATGATTCCTTCTGATCGAATTTCTCCTTGAGTGGAGCATCGGATTTCTGTAATATCAGGGCTGGTCACGTAAATGGTAGTCAGGTTGTAATCCCTAAAGAAATTGCAATCATTTTCATTTATTAGCTGTAGCTGTCCGTCAACAACTTGAACCTTGATATCGGGCAGAAGATTTTCCCCGGTTCGAATCACAACCTTAGCTATTGAATCTTGACGTAGTACCATATTTACGTTTCGCTCCACCAGTATCCGGTCAAATGCCTCAACACTCACTTGTTGTTCTATTGTAGTTCCTGCGGATTGTATACAATCGTTAGCATCTTCACTATCACATCCCATTAGTAAAAAAAGGGTAAGTAATGCAGTCCACCTGCTGATAGATCCTATATATTTTAGTAGCGATAATGTATTCAAATTCATCATATTACAATCTGTAACCAATTCCTATTTCAACAGCTTCTGCCTGTGCAGCGTGCGCCTTAACCGTAATTACTCCGAAGAGTTTTCTGTTTTTAGTAAGATAGCCTTTTAATCCTCCTCTTAAATAAACTTCCCCTTCGTAATCCACCGGGTAGTACAGATAATAACCTGCCTGTGCAACCACAGATAGTCGGTTGAGGAAAAGTTCGTGTCCTATAAACACCCCTGCTCTCTTGTAATCTTCTGTGCCATCAATACCTCTTTCCGGATAAGAAATACTACTGTATTTTATGTATTCCTTTAAGAAATTAGAATAAAAAACATCAGTTCCCAATTGAATAGCACTCTTTTTAGAAAGTCGTTTATCTGCATAAACGGAGAAGATATAGAATGGGAATTGACCACTGTCGATTACGTCACTTTCATTTACACCAGTTCTGAATACAAAGTTAAAACGTACCGGTTCTGTAAAGGCATTAGTTAGACCTTCTGTCTCAATGTAATCGGGATCTACTTCTTCCAGGTTATAATTTAAGCCAATATTAAAGTTGACAGTATTAATACTGGTGTTAGGTGCTTTGGTGTTTCCATTAGAATAATGGACAAGAGTTAGTCCCGCTTGTAGACCAAACCTTTTAAAAATTCGTTCCTTCTTATAGTTTAACATCAAATAGGTGCTACTGAGGAGTGTAGAACCAAAGGCCACATTTCTATAGTTCTCTACCTTATCATAAGGCTTATCCGCAATGGCAACCCCCTGCCCTACACGGAACATAAGTTGTCTGTTAAAAAAGTAAAAGTTATAATGCCCGTAGAAAGCAGTATTACTTCCCATATAGGGGTTCTTGAAATTATGATAAAGCATAGAGGCACCATATTCGGGATAATTATACAATTGCTCCCATTCTTTGTGCCCATAGGTCTTTCTATTCCAGCTCAGTAAATAGCCTTCCGGGTGTCCGGTAATTAAGTGTAGAATGTCATCATTGTGCTTACTTATGTTGCCATAAAAGTAGCTCAGATCAATATAAGAAGCATATGATTTATCGTCTTGTTGAGCATTTAACCCGAAACAAAACATCAACGCCAATACTATAATTACTTTTCGCATTGTTCATTTTTCAATTGCAAAAATAAACTTAATAATTAAAATAGCGCCTCAGCGATCTTCTTTATATTATCGGATTTACCCATAGAATAATAATGTAGTACAGGCACCCCAGCATCCTTGAGTTCTTTAGATTGAGCAATACACCACTCAATACCAACCTGACGTACTTCCTTATTATCCTTACACGCATCTACAGCAGTTATTAAATCTTCCGGAAGATCAATTTTGAACACCTGTGGTAATAGTTGCAAATGCTTTTTAACGGCAATAGGCTTGATCCCCGGTATGATCGGTACCGTAATGCCAGCCTCACGTGCCTTTTCGATAAATTCAAAATACTTGCTGTTGTTAAAAAACATCTGAGTCACAATATAATCAGCGCCTGCATCCACTTTTTGCTTGAGCTTTTTAAGATCAAACTCCAATGAAGGTGCTTCTAAATGTTTTTCAGGATATCCCGCTACGCCAATACAGAAATCATCATTATTACTAACCTTTAGCGTTTCATGCAGGTATTTTCCCTGACACATGTCCCTGATTTGTCCAACCAATTCATAAGCATAGGTATGTCCTCCATTGGTCGCTTCAAAATAGCGTTGATGTTTCATGGCATCGCCACGAAGTGCCATCACATTTTGAATACCGAGGTATTGACAGTCCACCAACATATACTCGGTTTCTTCTTTGGTAAATCCACCACACAAGACATGAGGTACGGTATCTACCTTATACTTATGCTTGATCGCCGCACAGATCCCAACCGTTCCTGGTCTGGTTCGAGTCACTTTTCGATCATACAGCCCATCCTTTTCAAGATAAATAAACTCCTCTCTAGAGGTGGTTACATCAATAAAAGGCGGATTAAACTCCATAAGAGGATCAATGTTATCATAGAGTTCTTGAATATTTTTACCCTTTTGTGGTGGAACTAATTCAAAGGAAAATAAGGTTTTATTTTGAGCAGCTGCGATATGTTCTGTTACTTTCATGCGACTTTTTGTTGGATTTGTTTATTGGATAAGGGACCGATTTATGACTCTGCGATATTTGGACTCAACCATTTGCTAGCCTCCTCTTCACTGATTCCTCTACGCTTAGCATAATCAGCGACCTGGTCTTCTTTTATTTTACCTAAGCCAAAATATCGGCTTTTAGGGTTGGCAAAATAATAGCCCGACACAGAGGAAGCCGGCCACATCGCCAGGCTCTCCGTAAGTTTTACACCTATGTTTTCTTCGACATTTAACAAACTCCAGATCGTTTGTTTCTCTAGGTGATCCGGACAAGCAGGGTACCCTGGAGCAGGTCGAATTCCTTTATATGATTCTTTGATCAATTCTTCATTAGATAGTTCTTCGCTTGCGTCGTATCCCCATATTTCTGTACGTACTTTTTTATGTAAGTATTCCGCAAAGGCTTCTGCCAAACGGTCTGCCAAGGCTTTGATCATTATCGAGTTATAATCATCTAAATTTTTAACGAATTTATCAGATATTTCATCAACCCCAAATCCAGTGGAGACGCAAAATGCCCCCATATAATCCTGTTTTCCGGTTTCTTTAGGTGCAATAAAATCTGCCAATGCAATATTTGGAGCACCCTTGGTTTTTTGTGATTGTTGACGAAGGGTTAAGAACTTCTCTAACTCCTCTCCTTTTTCTGAATAAAGTTGAATATCGTCGTCATTGACCTGATTTGCCGGGAATATTCCTAAAATTCCTTTGGCCGTAAGCCACTTCTCATCTATGACCTTCTTGAGCATTTGGGTAGCCTCTTCAAAGAGTTTTGTCGCTGCCTCTCCAACAACCTCATCGGTTAGAATGTTAGGGTATTTTCCGTGTAGCTCCCATGATCTGAAAAAAGGAGTCCAGTCCATAAAAGGTAATAATTCCGCTAGATCGATTTCAATCTGTTTTACCCCAATGAAATTAGGTTTAGGCGCTTTATATGCTTCCCAATCGAGTTGCATTTTATTCGCTCTCGCTTGTGCTATTGGTAGGTAATTTTTAATTCGAGTTCTTTTTAAGAATCCAGCTCTAACGGTGTCATATTCTTCTCTTACTTCCGCCTTATAGTTCACATTCACTTTTGGATTCAATAAGTTCCCTGCGACGTTAACCGATCTTGAAGCATCACTAACATACACTACAGTATTAGAGTATACCGGCGCGATTTTAACGGCCGTGTGTGCTCTTGAAGTGGTCGCACCTCCAATCATCACCGGGATGCTTAAATTGAGTTTTTCCAATTCTTTTGTCAGGTACACCATCTCATCTAGAGATGGGGTGATCAATCCACTCAATCCAATAATATCTGCTTTTTGATCAAGTGCGGTTTGTATAATTTTTTCTGGCGGAACCATAACCCCAAGATCAATAATTTCATAATTATTACAGGCCAATACAACACCAACAATATTTTTACCAATATCGTGCACATCACCTTTTACGGTAGCCATAACAATTTTACCAGCTGATCTTGAATCCTCATCTTTGGTGGCTTCAATATAGGGTAACAGATAGGCAACGGCTTTTTTCATCACCCTAGCAGATTTTACTACCTGAGGCAAAAACATCTTACCACTACCAAAAAGGTCTCCCACCACATTCATTCCTTTCATCAAATTCACCTCTATAACTTCGATAGGCTTAACCGCCTGTTGACGGGCTTCCTCGACATCTTCTTCGATAAATTCTAGGATACCTTTAACCAGGGCGTGTGTGATTCGTTCTTGAATACTTCCGTTTCTCCACTCCTGTTGTTGTTTTTCGTTCTCCTTTGAGTTGCCTTGTACTGTTTCTGCATAATCCAACAATCGTTCTGTGGCATCCTCTCTTCGATCCAATAGTACATCCTCAATATAAACTAGTAGCTTCTTATCGATCTGATCGTAGACCTCTAGCATTTCCGGGTTGACAATTCCCATGGTCATCCCATTCTGAATCCCGTGGTATAAAAACGCAGCATTCATGGCTTCACGAACTGTATTGTTACCACGGAAGGAGAAGGAAACATTACTCACACCACCACTGACTTGCGCATGTGGTAAGTTCTCGCGTATCCACTTGGTGGCACGGAAGAAATCAACCGCATTTTGACGGTGTTCATCCAACCCTGTTCCCACTGGGAAAATGTTAGGATCAAAAATGATATCCTGGGGCGCAAACTTCACCTCATTGACAAGAATGTCATAGGAGCGTTTACATATCTCTATTCGTCTTTCGTAATTGTCTGCTTGACCAGTTTCATCAAAGGCCATAATAATGACCGCCGCTCCGTATCGTTTGATAAGTTTAGCATGGTGAATAAATTCATCCTCACCTTCCTTTAAACTGATGGAATTTACAATTCCCTTGCCTTGTACAACTTTTAATCCCGCTTCAATGATCTCCCATTTGGAGCTGTCAATCATTACGGGCACTCTAGCGATATCTGGTTCCGCTGCAATCAAATTTAAAAACTTAACCATAGCGAACTTCCCATCCAGCATTCCCTCATCCATATTAATATCGATGATCTGGGCGCCTCCTTCTACTTGTGCTCTAGCTACTTCCAATGCTTGGTCGTAATTCTCATCCTTAATGAGTCGAAGGAATTTTCGAGACCCGGTAACATTGGTTCGTTCTCCAATATTTACAAAGTTTGTATTTTCATCGATTATCAATGGCTCTAATCCGGATAAGGCCAAGGGTAATCGTTTTTTATTGTGTTCTATATTCTGCTGGTCAATCATTCTCTTTTTTTCAACTTCAAACATCATTGATGCTCGGCATGTTATTTTTTAGTTAGCTAAGGCTTGAGGCCAACACCTGTCTAGGTGGAAACGTCTGGGCAATTTCTGCAATCAAAGCAATATGCTCCGGTGTAGTACCACAACAACCTCCTATGATATTCACCACATGTTCTTCTAAGTATTTACGTACCAAAGCTTGCATTTCTTCGGCCGTTTGATCGTATTCTCCAAAGTGATTCGGCAAACCTGCATTTGGATAAGCTGAGATGTAAAACGGTGATTGATTCGATAAGCGTTTCACATAGGGCAATAACTGATCTGCGCCAAGGGCACAGTTAAACCCTACACTAAGTAGGGGTATATGTGAGATACTGATTAAAAATGCTTCCGCAGTCTGTCCAGAAAGCGTTCTTCCAGAGGCGTCCGTAATGGTACCACTCACCATAATAGGGATGTCTAAATTACGGGCAGCCTTGACTTCTTCAATTGCAAATAATGCAGCCTTAGCATTTAGCGTATCAAATATGGTTTCAACGAGTAATAGATCTACACCACCATCAATTAATCCTTCTATTTGTTCTGTATAGGCCAGACGTAAATCATCGAAAGTAACAGCTCTGAATCCTGGATCATTTACATCAGGGGACATACTGGCAGTACGATTTGTCGGACCCATCGCACCTGCAACAAAACGAGGTTTGCCTGGTTGTTTTGCCGTAAACTCATCGGCCACCTTTCGGGCAATTTTTGCAGATTCAAAATTCAGTTCATATACCAAATCCTCAAGGTGATAATCTGCCATTCCAATACGCGTACTGGAGAAGGTGTTGGTTTCTACAATGTCTGCACCTGCCTCAAAATATTTGGCATGTATTTCCCCAATTGCATGAGGCTGAGTAATAGAAAGAAGGTCGTTATTTCCTTGTAGTGGATACTCAAAGGTTTTAAAACGCTCACCACGAAAATCTTCCTCGGTAAACTTATAACGCTGCAGCATGGTTCCCATGGCACCGTCCAATACCAAGATTCGTGTTTCTAACGCCTTTTTAATATCCTTTTCCATATCATTTCTGTTAAAGATTGTCCTATAAAATTAAGAGTCCCTTTTAAAAGGTAATGTCTATTATGCGCTAAGTATCAAGGGAAAAAAAACAGAAGTCTTTTTAGTTATCTTTCCACTAATCATGTGGTAGAATGTAGCACCTTCTCCAATTTTCGATCGAAAAACAAAGGGTTGCTAAGGCTTCTACGGGTCTATCCCTTCACCTTTCTTGATAACACACAGTACAATTAAGGAACTTATGAGTTGCAAATATAACGCAGATTTTAGTGGTAAGCAAGTGAAGTCTATCTTAAAGACCACTTGGAATTACCACGGTAAAAAACATAGGGTATATCAAGCAAATAACTTCAATATACCCTATTGTTATGATGATTCTTAAGCGCGTTAAACGATACTTTTAACCACTTCTTTCTTCGCTTCTTTTTTGGTTCCGTCAAAGCCTTCTACACCGCCAACGGTAGTGTATTTCATGATGTATTTCTTATTCGGGAATATACGTTGATACGCACTTTGACACATCACTGCGGCTTCATGGAATCCAGAGAGGATTAATTTCAGTTTCCCTGGATAGGTATTCACATCGCCAATAGCGTAAACACCAGGTATATTGGTCTGATAATCATAAGAATTATCCACCTTAATAGCATTCCTTTCAATTTCCAAGCCCCAATCACCTATCGGTCCTAGTTTTGGTGACAATCCAAACAATGGAATAAAGTGATCCACTTCAATGTGAGACTCACCATTTTTCAGGTGCTTCACTGTAAGTGCTTCAAGGTGCTGCTCTCCGTGTAATTTGGTAACTTCAGCCTCAGTTATAAGCTCGATCTTCCCTTTTTTAGAAAGCTCTGCCACTTTTTCAACAGAATCTAGAGCTCCTCTAAATTCATTTCTTCGGTGTACCAGGTAAACCTCTGAAGCAACATCGGCTAGATAAATTGACCAGTCCAGTGCGGAATCTCCTCCACCGGCGATCAGTACTTTTTTATCACGGAAAACTTCAGGGTCCTTAATTATATAAGAAATCCCTTTATCTTCGAATTTGTCGATGTTTTCTAATTGTGGTTTTCGAGGCTCAAAACTTCCCAAACCGCCAGCGATAACAACTACAGGGGCATGATGTTTCGTTCCTTTATTGGTTGTAACGATAAAGGTACCGTCTTCCAACTTATCAAGGGTTTCAGCACGCTCCCCTAGGGTATAGCCCGCCTCAAAAGATTTAATCTGCTCTAGTAAATTCTTTACCAGATCACCGGCAAGAATTTCCGGATAGGCAGGAATATCGTAGATGGGTTTTTTCGGATAAATCTCCGAGCACTGACCACCTGGCTGTGGTAAGGCATCAATTAAATGACACTTTAGTTTCAATAATCCAGCCTCGAAGACTGTGAATAGACCCGTTGGTCCGGCTCCGATAATTAGTATATCTGTTTTAATCATGGCAACTACATTTTACAACTTTTCTAAGCCTAGTTGTTTTCTTTTTTCTTTTTCACTTTTGTATTAGAAACTAAACCCTTGGTAAATTCATTTAGTTTCTCAACTTTTTCCTCAAAATCTCCTTTGATGGTTTTTCTATAGCTATTTAAATTCTTGACCAATTCATCGATGTCATCAGGGATGACCTCTTCGAAGAATTGTCGAAGTCGCTTTGCGGTTGTCGGAGATTTTCCGTTGGTAGAAATTCCGATTTTCACATTTCCTTTGGTCACGATACCCCCCATATAAAAATCGCAATACGGTGGATTATCTGCGACATTGACCAAAATATGTTTTGTTCTACAATCTTTATAGACTTGTACATTGACCTTTGGATCGTCTGTGGTTGCAATAACAATATGCTTTCCACTGAGATATTTTTGGTCGTAGGTGTCGTGAATTAAATTCAATTTCCAAGCTGATGCCTTCTCGATGATCTGTGAATCAAATGAAGGAGCTACCACACTTACCTTGGCATTTGGACTGGATTTTAAGAGGAAGCCTAGTTTCTCCAATGCAACCTTTCCACCCCCTACTATTAGGGTCTCTAGATTGTGCACCTTTAAAAATACCGGATATAATTCGTTTCGCTCCTCCATTTCTACTTCACCGGTTATTTAAACCGCCTCAACCGTTTGTTTTATTTTTGTTAATATACCACGTTGTTTCACCACTTCACCGATAACGATTATAGCGGGATTACTCAGTCCATTTTCATTTACAATCTGCTCAATGGTCTCTACGGTTCCTATGCCTATTTGCTCTTGCTCCGTTGTACCATTTTGAATGATAGCCACTGGCAATTGATCCTTGTGTTCGCCTTTAAACAAGCTTACGATTTCTCCCAGTTTACTCATACCCATAAGTATGATCACTGTAGCTCTAGACTTTGCTGCCAAGGCAACATCTTTCGAGAGTTTGTGTTCTTTGGTGGTGCCCGTAATGACCCAGAAACTCTCTGACATTCCTCTTTGTGTAAGCGGAATATTCTGAGATGCAGGCACGGCTAATGCCGAGGAAATCCCTGGAATAAATTCCGTTGAAATCCCATGTGATATTGCGAACTCTAACTCTTCAGACCCCCTACCGAATACGAAAGGGTCTCCACCTTTAAGTCGTACCACATGTCCATGGGACTTGGCACGGCTTACGATGAGCTCATTGATTTGATCTTGTTGGTAGGCATAACAACCTTTTCGTTTACCAACAAAAATACACTCCGCCTGTGGCGCATATTTCAAGAGCTCTGCATTGACCAATGCGTCATATAAGACAACATCGGCGGACTGTAAAGTTTTCATACCCTTAATAGTAAGCAAATCCGGATCCCCCGGACCTGCCCCTATCAAACTCAGTTTTGGTTGGTTATTTGTCAGCATTTGCTAATTCTAATGTTCTAAAGGCAGTTGCTTTCTCAGAAAATGCCTTGGCATCTTCCATATATGATCTTGCAAAAGCCTCAGAGGGTTTATTCCTATTAATCTGATAAACGAAATCAGGGAAGGTTGTGGTGTTTAATGAAATTCTCCCAGTTGCGACAAATAATTCTTCAAACTGATTTATAATTCCTATTTGTGTGTTGGTTTTTTGATTTTCACTTAGTAATAGTGCCTTAGCGGTATTAATCATTGACGAATACGAGTGATAAATACTGTGTGCCCATTTTCCTTCTTCTATTGCTTCTGCTGCCGTTTCTGCTTTCTCTTCACTCTCTAATAGCAAAGTGGCGATCAGGTCAATCACTACACCTGCACATTCTCCCACCCCAATTTTTTGTTCGTATTTTTCAACATTGCCCCAGTCTACGAAATCCTCTGCAGAAAGATCGTCAGCACTGGATAAGTGTTTTAGATAATCGTAGAAGTAGATTTGCTCTTTACGGTCGTAATAACTCATAAAGCTCTCTCCGTCTTGTTTGTTTTTATCGTAATCATCAAGGATTAAGCGAAGCGCTTGAGGCCCCCTTTTTGAAGGGATCTTCACTACTTTATCAGCGAATCTTCCTTCTCCATTACCCAAGGCTCCCCCTCCGAGTAATACCTGTAATGCAGGTGCTACACGTTTGTCTGGAGTACGCATGGTCATTCCTTGAAAACCGATATGTGCCATATTGTGTTGACCACAGGCATTCATACATCCGCTAATCTTGATATAGATGTCACGATTGTTTTTGTATTGTGGATACTCTTGAGATATCACATCTTCAAGGACATCAGCAATCCCTGTACTACTTGCAATTCCAAGGTTACAAGTATCTGTACCCGGACAAGCCGTGATATCTGAAGTTGCATTAAAGCCTATTTCCGTAAATCCAAGTTCCTTGAGTTCCAAATAGAACAAAGGAAGTAATTCAGTTTTTACGTGACGCAATAGAATATCCTGACGTAAGGTGAATCGAAGTTCATTGGCTGCATATTCCTTAATTAGGTTTGCAAGTTTTCTAGCCTGAGGCGTATAAAAGTCGCCTAGTCTTACCTTAATTCCTATAGAATGCAATCCTGGTTGTTTTTGATCGAAAACACTGGATTTTCTCCATTTTTCATAACCTTCAACATCCTTAACCTCTATCTTAGGTACCTTAATATCATCTACTATAGAGCGATCGAATTCAAATCCTTCTTCACTGATAGGATAGGACTGGTACGCTAGTGCTAATTTTTCTTTTTCAACTAAATCTAAAAACGCTTCCAGCCCTATATCTTTTATTAAAAATTTCATTCTTGCTTTCATTCGTTTAGAACGTTCTCCATAACGATCGAAAACTCGAATAACTCCCTCTATAAAGGGGATAATTTGATCTGTTGGTAAAAAATCGTGAACAGGTTCTGCTGATCTAGGTTGAGACCCAAGTCCACCACCGACAACAACCTTAAACCCTTTTTGGCCATCTCTTATCTTAGCAATTAATCCCACATCATGTATATACGACAAAGCTGTATCTTCATCAGATGAAGAGAAAGAAATTTTAAACTTTCTTCCCATTTCCTGATTCATCGGATTTCTTAACAGGTATTTAAAAATTGCATGAGCATAAGGTGTAATATCAAAAGGCTCATTAGGGTCAATACCTGCCTCAGGACTTCCTGTTACGTTACGAACAGTATTCCCACAGGCCTCACGAATAGTAACATCATCTTTATCCAACTCATTCCACAACTCCGGAGTTCTATCCAAACTCACATAATGAATCTGAATATCCTGACGTGTGGTAATATGTAGTCTTCCTCTTGAGTATTCATCAGAGACATCACAGATACGCAATAACTGATCGCCTGTTACCTTTCCAAAAGGCAATTTAATACGGACCATTTGAACCCCTGGTTGACGTTGCCCATATATCCCTCTGGCCAAGCGTAAACTCTTAAACTTGTCCTCATCCATTTTCTCATTGCGAAACAATCGTATTTTACGATCTAATTCAATGATCTCTTTTGATACAAATGGATTTTCAATCTCTGATCTAAAGCTTTGCATACTCTTTTAATTTTTTGTTCTATGGCCTTTTTCCATTGCAATAAGGCAAAACAATAAGACGTGAATTCATGATAATATTCAGTCTTTGGCTCTCAACACTCAACCGCAAACCTTATAGTACTACTGTTGGTGTAATTTAAACACTCTACTAAATCTATAGACTAATAGAATTTTGAAGCGAAAGTACCATTAAATTATAAAAACACAAATGAAATTGAAGATTTTTAACTAAAAAAATACATCAAGGAGAATTATATCACAAATCAAAATCAGTACCAATGGCAGTGTAGTTGATCTGAAATCACCCCAATTCTTTGCTAATGTGCTCCTTTCAAATTGAAGGTAGTCCAATATCTTTTTCGGCTTTAGACAGTATTGTTTGATAGCTAGAAACTTTTGCCTCTTAGAATTCATAACCACATTAAGCCTCCAATGCTTGCTTAAGATCTGCAATTATGTCCTCTTGATGCTCTAGTCCAACGGACACCCTTACCAACCCATCAGAAATTCCCACTTCCAAACGATCCTCTTCAGATAGTTTGCTATGCGTGGTAGAGGCCGGGTGGGTAACTATAGTCCTGGTATCTCCTAAATTGGAAGTTAAAGAACACAATTTAACCGCATTCAAAAAGTTTCGTCCTGCTTCCACTCCTCCTTTAATTTCAAAGGCTATTATAGTACCTCCTTGGCTCATTTGCTTTTTGGCGATCTCATATTGTGGGTGCGATTTTAAAAAAGGATACTTGACGAAATTCACCTTTGGATGTCCTTCCAAAAAGGTCGCAACTTTTAGTGCATTATCACAATGGCGATCCATACGCACAGCAAGCGTTTCCAAACTTTTAGATAATATCCAAGCGTTGAATGGAGACATTGCTGGACCTGTATTTCGTGAGAACAAGTAAATCTGGTTTACAAGATCTTCAGAGCCTACGGTGACTCCACCTAAAACTCTTCCCTGGCCATCCATTAATTTGGTTGCGGAGTGAATTACAAGATCAGCACCGTACTCAATTGGTCGTTGCAAATAAGGTGTTGCAAAACAGTTATCGATCACCAATATTAAATTGTGCTTTTTTGCCACCTCACCCAAATAAGCCAAATCCAGTATATCAACACCAGGATTGGTCGGTGTTTCTGCAAAAAGTATCTTGGTGGTAGGTCGAATCAGACTTTCTATGACCTCCGGTTGGTCTATATTAAAATAACTGGTTTCAATATTCCATTTAGGAAGATACTTTGTAAATAACGTATGTGTAGATCCAAAAACTGATCTCGCAGAAACAACGTGGTCTCCACTATCAAGTAAAGCCGCCAGGGATGAAAAAACTGCAGCCATCCCGGTGGCAAATGCATAGCCAGCCTGGGCACCCTCCATATGACAAACCTTATCTACAAACTCTGTAGTGTTTGGATTGGTAAACCTGCTGTATATATTACGTGGATTTTCTCCCGTAAAAGCAGTACGCATTTCTTCAGCATCATCAAAAACAAAACTAGAAGTAATGTACATTGGAGCACTGTGCTCTAAAAATTCAGTTCGGTTAATTTGCGTTCTAATCGCATCGGTTTCAAAATGCTTTTTACTCATATTTTGATGTTAAGCAATAGGGGGGTTTAAGCCCCGGGTTCTATGTTCAGTGAATGGTATTCCTTTTGTTGATTCTATATACTTGGTTCCTTTGTGCTTTATCCTTTTTCTGTTAGCTTAAGAATATCACCAAAAACTCCCCTAGCGGTCACGGCTGCTCCAGCACCAGCTCCTTGTATCACAATGGGTCGATCCCCATAGGACTCCGTGTAAATTTCAAAAATAGAATCTGCACCTTTAACCTGTCCTAATACACTATTGGCTGGCACAGAAACGAGTTTGACATCAAGCTGTCCTTTATCCTTTTGCAGGTCTCCATGAAGATCCCCTACATAACGCAGTACATGACCTTCCTGTTGCTCTTCTTTGACTTGTTGATATACAGAGTCAAACTCCTCCAGTTGCTCCAAGAAGGCTTCCACACTCTTATCTCTAAGATGTTCTGGTACCAGATTTTCAATATTGACATCCTCAAATTCATTGTGAAGATCCAATTCCCTAGCCAGAATTAATAGTTTACGTCCAACGTCATTACCATAAAGATCTTCTCTAGGATCTGGCTCCGTAAATCCATTGGCTATCGTTTGCTTCAGTACGTCACTAAAGGCTACCTCTTCCACTGAAAAGCGGTTAAACAAGTAACTTAAAGTTCCGGAGAACACCCCTCTAATTTTAGTGATGTTTTCACCTGATAAATGCAGTATACGAATCGTATCAATTAATGGCAACCCGGCTCCTACATTAGTTTCGTACAAGTATTGCTTTTGGTTTTTATCCAAATGCGCTCTAAGATCTTTGTAGAAGTCAAAATCCAAAGTATTGGCAATCTTATTTGAAGACACCAAATCGAAACCATTTTCAATAAGCAGTTTGTAGTTGCCTACAAACTCTTCGCTTGCGGTATTGTCTACGGCAATAAGGTTTTCTAAATGATGAGCCTTGGCATAATTAATTAAGGTCGCTATGGCTGACTCTGTTTCACTCTCTTGAATAGCTGACTTCCAATTGGCATCAATACCATCACTGTTTAAAAGCAGTTTTTTGGAGTTGGCTACTGCAAAAATATTGAGTTTTATTTTTTTGCGCTCTTCAATGTTGACCGCCGAATCTAGGATCTGATTTATTAATGTTCCTCCGACTAAGCCATGTCCAAATACCGCAATGTTTATTTTTTTGGAGATTTCAAATACTTCTCCGTGGATGACATTCAATGCTTTATGAAGTTCAGATCTTTTTACCACCAAACTCACGTTCTTACCAGTTACAGTGTTGTTAAACAGAATCGGCACAACCTGGTTTTTAATCAAGGCATTATAAGGTTTGTGGAAACTACTAAGATCCAGTCCTATAATTGAAATTACCGAAACGTCATCTACAACGGCTATTTTATTGACATCCTTAGAGTAGAAATCATATTCAAATTCTCGTTCTAAAGCGACCACTGCTTCGGTAGCATCCTTAGCGTTAACGACCAGTCCGATCCCTCTTTCAGATGAACCCTGAGAAATGATACTTACACTAATATCACGTTTTCCTAGGGCATTAAAAATACGAGCATCCACACCAGCTTTCCCTAGAAGTCCTCGCCCTTCCAAATTCACGAGTGCCATACTTTCTAAAATAGAGAGGGATTTCATTCCTTCTTTTTTTGGAGTAGCGGTGATTAAGGTACCCGTGCTTTCCGGGTTAAAGGTATTGAGGATTCGAAGCGGAATGTTTTTCTCAATAAGTGGTATAATTGTTTTGGCATGTAATATGGTAGCCCCAAAATTAGCAAGCTCATTAGCCTCATTAAACGAAAGTTCTTCTATACGTTGGGCTGTGGGAACCAAATCTGGATTAGCGGTAAAAATACCATCTACATGTGTGAAGTTTTGAAGCTCACCTGCATCTAAGAAATTTGCGAGTAAAGCAGCGGTATAATTACTACCGTTTCGTCCAAGGGTTGTGGTCTCATTTTTTTCATTAGAACCTATAAACCCAGTAACTATATTAACGGTCTTGCCGTTATGGGTCGCAAAATGTTTAAGCACCTTTTCTTTAGAGGCTTTTTCTATTGGTTGAGCATCTCCAAATTTTTCATCGGTAACGATCAGGGCTCTTGAATCGGTGAAATTCGCTTGAACTCCCATTTTGTTAAGCACCTGAGTTAGCAATTTGGCAGAGATCAGTTCACCTTGAGCCAGAACCTCATCCTTAATTTTACGACTATAATCACCCAATAAATGGACTCCAGAGAACAATTTTTCTAGATTGTCAAATTCATATGATAAGTCTACAAACTGGTAGTCTTGTAATTGATACTTCTTAAAAGCATCAAGTAAGTGTAAATAATCTTGTTTGGCAGCCGCAGTCTCCAAAATATTCTCAAGTTCATTGGTTGCATTGTTTCTAGCGGACACCACCACAGCAATTCGCTCCTGGTTTTGAACACTTCGATTTATAATCTCAACGACATTTTTAATTCCCTCACCATTGGCTAGCGACTTACCACCAAATTTTAATATTTTCATTTTATTTTTATTTAGAGAAGATTCAAAGACCCCTCCTATGAGTTTTTCTAATTGTTCGAATTCTATTAAAAAAGCATCGTGTCCATGCACTGACACTACTTCTCCATAGCGAACTCTATCACTTGAACGTGCAAGTTGTTTATAGGTTTCTCTATTTTCCTCAGCAGTAAAAAACAAATCTGAGCTCACTCCTATAATATGGACGTAGGCGTCGATGGTTTCCAAAACATTAAAGTGTTCTGGTCTATTACGTGTCACATCAATTGTTTTAAGCAATTGATTCATGAGCTTATAGGCAGAGAGTTGAAACCTTTCTTGAAGTTTTTCACCGTGATGCAAAAGCCAACTTTCTACATTGAACACCTGTAGTTCCTCATTGGTGGTCCTTTTGAAACGCTCCTTAAATGAAGCTGGGGTACGATAGCACAACATAGCGTGCATACGCGCATCGTGGACAGGTTGTTTGGAATTTAACAAAAATTGCTCCTGGATCTGACAGTTAGCAATAAGCCAATCTGTAGATTTCCAATCCGTTGCCACCGGTATAAGGTTTTGAGTAATTGTTGGATGTAAAGCCGCCATTTCCCAGGCGATTCCCCCTCCAAGCGATCCTCCGATAAGCGCAAATAGTTTCTCAATTCGAAGATGCTCTAGTCCCTTCAAAAAGATCTGTGCTATATCTCTTGCCACAAAATCTTTATAATTTTCAATAACGGTTCCATCATAACCATTTCCAGGAATGTTAAATGACAAAACGGTATAGATCGCCGTATCTATGGCCTTACCTTCTCCGATAAGGTCCTTCCACCAACCATTTTCCCCACTGACATCTGAATTTCCAGTAAGAGCGTGATTTACCATCACAATTGGCGCACTATTTAAGGGTTTGCCAAATAACTGGTAGGATAGGTTCAGATCCTGAGTAACACCACTAATAGTGGTATAGGATTTTAATTTTATATGTAACAGCTCTTCTTTCAACTTCTTAAAGTTTAAATGCTTTGTTATTCGTTTATATGATCCAGCAATTTCTACCGGTATCGGCAAGCCACACTGCAAGTGCCGATGATTCAAAATTGTTATAAAGAAGGTCTAAAAAATTTCAGTGAAAGATTTTCTAGCGTTATCTATCCGTTTTTACGCGGTAGAATGTAGCACCTTCTCGTTCCAGAAATAGTATAAAATTCATAGATAAGGGTTGCTAAGGCATCACAAGGTCCATTCCTTCAGCCTTTCTTGATAACAATTACATTAAGTATTTGAACTTCAGTTCAATTTAGAAAACTCATTTGGCTTTCCAGGCTCAAACCAATTCGCCTATAGTGCATTGTAACACCTTATAGTAAACTACATTTTATGCCGATTATTTTTCAGCGAATTCCACTAGCGCGAATGCTTCTTTAACTTGGTCAACATAATCTAACTTTTCCCAAGTGAATAACTCAACTTCGCGTTCTACTCTACCATTGTATGGAGATTCAAAAACCTTGGTGGTTGTAACAGGTTGTTTTCCCATATGTCCATATGCTGCAGACTCTAGGTAAATTGGATTTCTAAGCTTAAGTCTTTCTTCAATTGCGAAAGGACGTAAATCAAATAATTCAACAACCTTCTTGGCGATTTCTCCATCAGTTAAATTCACTTTGGAAGTACCGTAAGTATTTACAAAAACAGACGTTGGTTCTACTACACCAATGGCGTAGCTAACCTGGACTAAAAGCTCATCAGCTACTCCTGCGGCAACTAAGTTTTTTGCTATATGTCGTGAAGCATATGCCGCACTTCTATCTACCTTACTTGGATCTTTGCCACTAAATGCACCTCCACCATGAGCTCCTTTACCACCGTAGGTATCTACGATAATCTTTCTACCTGTTAAACCAGCATCACCATGTGGACCACCAATAACAAACTTACCTGTTGGATTAATATGATATTTAATCTCTCCGTTAAATAAGGGTTGTATGACCTCAGGCAGCTGCGCTATTACTCTCGGGATCAAGATTTCTAACAAGTCCTTTTTAATGGTATCAAGCATCACTTGATCGTCCTGATCAAAAGGATCGTGTTGGGTAGAAATCACGATAGTATCGATTCTCAAAGGAACATTATCATCTGAATACTCTATGGTGACTTGAGCTTTAGCGTCGGGTCTCAAATACGAAATCTGATCTCCTTCTCTACGAAGCTCAGCTAAAGTTTGCATGAGCTTATGCGAGATATCCAGCGCCAAAGGCATATAATTTTCAGTCTCATTGGTTGCATACCCAAACATCATTCCTTGATCACCCGCTCCCTGTTGTTCTTTGGTAGCTCTATCAACTCCTTGGTTAATATCCTGAGATTGTTCGTGAATCAAAGATATCACACCACAGGAATCACCACTGAATTGATAAGCTCCTTTGGTATACCCTATTTTGTTGATGACATCTCTAGCAATGGATTGAACGTCAAGATAGGTTCCGCTTTTCACCTCACCTGCCAAGACAACTTGCCCAGTAGTAACTAGGGTTTCACATGCAACCTTGCTCTGTGGATCGAAAGCTAAAAAATGATCTAATAAAGCGTCGCTAATTTGGTCAGCAATTTTATCTGGATGCCCCTCACTTACGGACTCCGATGTAAATAAATATCCCATAATTCTCAATTCTAAACTATTATCCTTTGGAAAGTATACTGCCAGAAAAGGCTAAAGAAGTAAATTACTGCTTTAGCGCTTTTTTTACGAGGTGGCAATCAGTCAAATCTTTCCTCAAATTCTGATGGCAAAGGTACACATTAGATTTAAACTGAAAAACCTTTAGATACTTTTTTCACGATTCGTTCCAGAAAAAAGAAGTTTAGGCTTCCAAAGACGTTGATTTTACAGTAGCATATCGCGTTCGGTGTATACGAATAAGATGATGGAAAATCTCAAATATCGGAAAACAAGACAAATAGGATCATAATTGTGATTATAAAAAAAGTGATTTTACGATAAGGTTACATTTGATCAATAGGGCTTAAACTAAATTTATTTTTATTACATAGGCTATAACTTGTATATTTACCCTTGGAAAAAAGTTTCACTTAAACGATTTTGATATGCACGTTGCAATCGCCGGGAATATCGGTGCCGGAAAGACGACACTCACTAGACTACTTGCTAAACACTACAAATGGGAGCCTCATTTTGAAGATGTAGTAGACAACCCATATTTGGATGACTTTTACAATCAAATGGAACGCTGGAGTTTCAACCTTCAAATCTATTTCTTAAACAGTCGTTTTCGACAAATACTAGAGATTCGTCAAAGTGGAAAAAAAATAATCCAAGATCGTACCATATACGAAGACGCTTATATCTTTGCGCCCAACTTGCACTCAATGGGGCTAATGACCAATAGAGATTATGAAAATTACAAATCTCTTTTTGAATTGATGGAAAGCTTGGTTCAATCACCGGATCTTATGATCTATTTAAGAAGTTCGATCCCCAACCTTGTAAATCAGATCCACAAAAGAGGCCGTGAATATGAAAACTCCATTTCAATAGACTATCTCAGTCGACTAAATGAGCGCTACGAGGCCTTCATACATACATATGATCGTGGAAAAATGCTTATTGTAGATGTAGATAATTACAATTTTGTAGATAATCCTGAAGATCTCGGAGAGATCATCAATAAAATAGACGCTGAGATTAACGGACTATTTTAATCAGGCGTAAAAGAAGCTAAGAGCACGTTATTTTCAGACCTGCTTTTAGCTTCCCAAAACTACCCCAAGTCGGCTATCACTAAAGTGAGCAACAACCAACAGTTTCTACGTAAATTTAATCATAATTTTTTGGCTTACAACAACTTAAAGCTATTATTTAAAACACAGCTCATTCTATTTAGCTAAAATACAATACGCCAAATAGCACTTAATCTCACTAGTTTCTTCCCCATTTTACATACTGTTTTACAAGATCTTTAACGCACGTTAATATCAGTCCTCGCTTCGCATTCTAATTGATTTTTTCGTATTATTGTATAGTAAACACCTCCCTTCAGCCGTGATGCTGTTGGGTAAACCACTCGGTAAAATGCATACGATAATGGAACATACCAGTAGAAATATGAATTACCCAAGTTGGAGAAAACAAAAAAATGCCCTGATCAAATCATTCAATAATCCACAAAAATGAAAGTCTTTAGCCTACTATTATGTGTTCTGCTTATCATTAGCTGTAAAGAAAAAGAAGTTGAAAAACCACTCAATGCGCTAGAAAAAGTTGCTTATGCTCATGGCTATGAGCATTGGAAGCAGGTGGATGAAATAAAATTCACCTTTAATGTAGATCGCGACACCACACATTTCGAGCGTAGCTGGGAATGGCGTCCAAAGAAAAATGAGGTGACACTAATTAAAGACGGCAAAAGATTAGACTTCAATCGCGATCGAATTTTAAGCGATGAGGAATTAGCTGCTGACAAAAATTTTATCAACGATATCTATTGGTTACTTGCGCCCTACAAACTAGTATGGGACGACCATAAAACTTATAGCGAACCTTTAATGGACATCGCCCCTATAAGTAAAGACAGTTTACAAAAGTTAACCATTGTCTATGAAAGCCAGGGTGGCTATACTCCGGGAGATGCCTATGACTTTTATATCGATAAAAACAATATGGTACAAGAATGGGTCTACAGGGAAAACAATTCGACTTCCAATTGTATGATCACCACCTGGGAAAGCTATAAAGACTTCGATGGCTTGAAAATAGCGACCATGCACCAGAATGACAATGGTGTCTTCAAATTGTATTTTACAGGCATTAAAGTGAGTATCTTAAAGTAATTTTCAGCCGATTTTTAATCGACTTAGCTGCCTTCACATTAGTGTAAGAAAATTAAGGTTACTACGTCCAATCAAGTTAAATTAGTAACTATGGAAAACATTTTACATAAGGCAAACTCAAGGGGTCATGCTAATCACGGATGGCTAGATTCTCATCATACGTTTAGCTTTGCAAATTACTACGATCCACATCGTATGAACTTCGGAGTATTAAGGGTTCTTAATGACGATGTCATTGCAGGCGGGAGAGGTTTTGGAAAACACCCTCATGAGAATATGGAAATCATCTCAATTCCATTATACGGAGATCTTGAACACGAAGACAGTATGGGGAATAAAGAGGTTATAAAAGAAGGTGATGTGCAGGCCATGTCCGCAGGGACGGGAGTATTTCATAGTGAGTACAACAAAAATGAGGATAAGGAAGTACACCTACTCCAAATCTGGATACTTCCTAAGAAAAGAAATATTGAACCTACCTATAGTCAGATCAGCATGAAACTTGAGGATCGAAAGAACAAACTTCAACAAATCGTTTCTCCTAATAGTGATGATGCAGGGGTGACGATCAATCAAGATGCTTGGTTTAATATTACAGAACTCGATGCCGGAAACAGTATTCAATACCAATTGAACGATTCGACAAACGGAGTTTATGCTTTTGTCATTGAAGGCGATGCTAGGGTGAACGATCAAAAATTAAATAAACGTGATGGTCTGGGAATTCAGGAAGTAGAAACCATAGACATCACAGCAGATACAAAAGCAAAGGTGTTAATCATGGAAGTGCCAATGAGTTTTTAATTTTTCGTTAATAGTGCGAAGGTTGTATCACCTTGTAAGCCAGGTTCTAAAATGAGCTGCCAGGTAATACGGCCTTTTGCATTTATAATGTTCTGATTCTAGATTCCAGCCTCTAATATTTGACCAAACTCATACAAGTCTTCAAAGGAATTGTAAAATGGAACCGGCGCCAATCGGATGACATTAGGCTCCCTCCAATCTACAACTACCCCGTTTTCCATAAAATAATCAAACAACTCTCTACCTTTACCATGTACCAATAAGGAGAGTTGACACCCACGATCTTTTGGAGTGATAACTTCCAAAGTTTTTTGATGTTTAACTTTGGCATTGATTTCATCTAAGATGAACTCCAAATAATCGGTTAAGGTTTTACTTTTAGAAAGCAAGGCTTCCATCCCGACTTCTTCGAACATTCCTAAGGAAGCTAAATATGGTGCCATAGTCATTACCGGTGTGTTGCTGATCTGCCAAGCATCCGCGTTGTCCATAGGATCAAACTCTGGCTTCATCTGAAATCTTGTTTCTTTTTTTGTACCCCACCAGCCTTCAAAACGCGGTATATTTTTGCGCTTGTGATACTGCTCGTGGATAAACACCCCTGAAGCATTTCCCGGGCCGCTATTCATATATTTATAACTACACCAAGCAGCGAAATCCACATCCCAGTCATGTAACTCAAGATGTATGTTCCCTGCAGCATGGGCAAGATCCCATCCTACTTTGGCCCCAGCTTCTTTTGCAGCCTTGGTGATCGTTTTGATATCGAACACTTGACCATTGTAATAATTAACACCACCTATAAGTACTAGCGCTAATTCATCCTTATACAATGCAATCATTTCCAAAACATCCGCAGTTCTCCAATGATGCTCCCCAGGTCTCTTTTTTACTTCGACAAGGGCATCATTAGGATCAAGACCGTGAGTTCTAAGTTGACTTAAAATAGCATACTGGTCTGATGGGAACGCTTTTTCCTCACATAGAATTTTAAAACGTTTTTTGGTTGGCCTATAAAAACTGACCATCAACAAATGTAAGTTAACCGTCAAGGTATTCATCACGGTGACCTCACTAGTTTTTGCACCCACTACTTTAGCCACAGGCGCTGCTAACTGCTCGTGATAATCCCACCATGGTTTGTCTGCATAAAAATGTCCTTCTACTCCTAATGCACCCCAGTCATTCAATATCTCATCAAGAAAACTACGTGTGCGTTTTGGCTGAAGCCCTAGGGAGTTTCCAGTAAAATACAGTACATTCTTATTGTTGTGCTGCGGGAATATAAACTCATCCTTATATGGCTTTAAGATGTCCTTGGCATCGAGCATTTGGGCAAACTCCCTAGTATTTTTAAATTCCATATTCTTTAATTGATTTAACACCTATGGCTGTGAACTAATTCATTTTATAGCGACTTGAGTTGCAGGACAACCATTCCACTACTATCCATTAAGCGGCGATATTGAAATTTTGATAATGCTAACAAATTTAGTTATTCTTTTTTGGCTAGAGGTGTTTCTAATGATAGAATACAATTCAATTTCTACTCAGAAATCGTATCTTTATCCAAATCAACATCCATATTATTTTGAAAATATCCTATCTTTTTTGTGCGCTATCAGCCATTATCCTAAGCACTCAAACTTGTACTGCCCAAGACAATTACACCATTGAAACACTCACCGGAAAATCATCACCAGAACTCCTTGGAGATGGCATTGGCCTACAAAAAGAAGCCTATGACTCATTTTTAAAAATGAAGGCAGATGCGAAAAAACAGGGGATTGAAATTCAAGTTGCCTCTGGCTATCGCAACTTTTCTAGACAAAAATCGATTTGGAATCGCAAATATAAAAGTTATACAGACCAAGGTATGAGCCCGTTGGATGCCATGGAAAAAATCATCGCTTACTCCACCTATCCCGGAACTTCAAGACATCATTGGGGAACAGACATCGACATCATTGATGCCGCAGCAACCTATAGCGGAAGTGTATTGGATCCTGATAAATTTGAAGGAGATGGTCCATTTCGCAAACTTAAAATATGGATGGATAACAATGCAAACACCTATGGGTTTTATCTTGTCTACACCAACAACCCAAATAGAAAAGGTTTTAACTATGAGCCATGGCATTACAGCTATAGACCAATTTCCAAACCTATGTTGGACGCCTACAAAATGCTCGATATTGCAAAAATTATTAAATCTGAGAATCTACTGGGTCATGATCATATGACCGAAGATTTCATCAACCGTTATGTCGAGGAAAATGTTTTAGGTATCAACCCTGACTTAAAATAAATTATTGGTCGTTCATCTTTAATAACTCTTCCAGATAATGCCTGTTACTGGAGAGTCTGGGAATTTTATGTTGCCCGCCTAACTTGTCGTATTTCTTAAGCCAATCGTAAAACAAATTCTTTCTTCCAAGGTGTAGTATAGGGCGATTCAGCGTCATATTATTATAGCGTTTTGCTTCATAGTCAGAATTCACCGACTGCAAGGCCAAGTCCATTTCATGGCAAAATGTATCCAAGGACTCAGGCATCTTTCTAAACTCTATGATCCACTCATGTCCTCCTTTGTTTTTACCTTCCATAAAAACTGGACCAGCTGTGTAATCAACTATTTCAGCTCCTGTGGCCTGACAAGCTCTCTTAAGTGCCTCTTCAGCATTTTCAATAATTAATTCTTCTCCGAAAACATTGATATGGTGTTTTGTCCTACCTGTGACCTTAATTCGGTAGGGGGCCTTAGAGGTAAATCGAACCGTATCTCCAATTAAATAGCGCCACAAACCGGCATTTGTTGTAATGACCATGGCATAGTTCTTATCCAACTCTACCTCCCAAACCGGCAATACTTTTTCATTTGGACTGCCATAGGTATCCATGGGAATAAACTCATAGAAGATACCGTAGTCCAGCATCAATAAGAGCTCATCGGAATCATTACGATCCTGAATAGCAAAGAATCCTTCGGAGGCATTGTATATTTCGTAGTACCGAAAACTTTGTCGTGGTAGTAAACGCTGGTATTGTTCTTTATAAGGATTGAAACTGACCCCTCCGTGAAAATATACCTCAAGGTTGTCCCAGATTTCGAATAAATTAGTTTTACCCGTATCCTCTAGCACCCTGTTCAGAAGCACTAACATCCACGAAGGAACCCCAGCTAAACTGGTCACATTTTCATTCACTGTTTCTTGGACTATAGCCGAGAGTTTACGCTCCCATTCACTCATCAGGGAAACCTTGTTACTTGGAGTACTGCTCATCTCAGCCCAGAACGGCATATTATCAATGATAATTGCGGAAAGGTCACCAAAAAAAGTTTGGTTGCTTTGATACAATTCTTTACTTCCACCCAGGCGTAAGCTCTTCCCATCAAAGAGTTTAGACTCCTCATTATTATTAAAATATAGAGACAACATATCCTTACCCGCCTTGAAGTGACAATCCTCAAGAGATTCTGTACTCACGGGAATAAATTTACTCTTAGCATTGGTAGTTCCACTACTTTTAGCAAACCATTTAATGGGTGTCGGCCAAAAGATATTAGACTCTCCCTGCCTAGATCGCTCAATCATGGGTTCAATATCCTCGTAACGCACGATAGGAACACGATCCGCAAACTTCTCATAGGAGTTAATTTCCGAGAAACCATAGCGCTTTCCAAGCTCAGTTGCACTGGAACGACTCAATAAATGGTTCAACACCTCAGTCTGAACCTCAGCAGGGTATTTTAGGAACAATTCCATCTGATGGAACCGCTTCTTAAGAAACCAGGAAGCTATAGAGTTAATTAGTGGAAATGACATATTTTGAATTATATTTGCTAAAAATAGGAAAAACTTTTATGATGTTCGAAGGTGTACTAACCAAAATGCAAACAGAAAATTCCAAACCCGTCAATTACTACTTGGTATTGGGCGCCAACTACATTAATTTCAATCAACTGATCAATAAATCCATTGGTTTAAAATTTTTGAAATTCGAATGTTTAAACTGTCATTTGGACAAACCAATATACCGACAAGGATTTTGTAAAAGTTGTTTTTTCGAAACTCCTAAGGCCGCTGATTGGATCATACGTCCAGAATTAAGCCAGGCACATTTGGATATAGAGGACCGTGATTTGGCCTACGAAAAGGAAATGCAATTACAACCTCACATTGTGTATCTAGCAAATTCTAGCAGCATCAAGGTTGGAGTAACAAGAAAGAATCAAGTACCTACCAGATGGATTGATCAAGGCGCCCATGAGGCATTAGAGATCTTAGAAACACCAAACAGGTATCTTGCTGGTATTGCAGAGGTCGCACTTAAAGACCACGTAGCAGATAAAACGAACTGGCGAAAAATGCTTCAAAACGATATTATAGATGAAGATCTAAAAGCCTATAGTGTTGAATTGAAGAACTACTTACCAGAGGAGGTGAAACCTTATTTTATTGAGGATAATTCTGAAACCAACATCGAATTCCCTGTTGAGACATACCCACTTAAACCAAAGAGTTTAAATCTTCTAAAAACTCCGGAATATCAAGGGGTCTTAAAGGGAATAAAGGGACAATATTTAATCTTCGAGGATCAAACTGTATTTAATGTCAGATCTAATGAAGGTTTGGTAGTTGCAATCGAGGTGATGCCTATCTGAGTGAGATTAATAAACCTTCAAAAAAAAAAGCTAGAGTGATTATTCCTCTAACTTTCTTTGGTATTCTTGTTTGTAAATTGCTTTAGCAACTTGAACTCTACGCTCTTGCGACCTCTTAGTGAAGTGTTGATTATCACGTAAATTTCTAAGTTGTTGCGTTTTACGATATTTTTGTTTGTAACGTTTTAAGGCACGATCTATATTTTCGCCTTCTTTAATTGGTATTATCAGCATATTATTTATTTGAATTAAAAAACCACCTATTAAAATAGATGGTTTTCATTTGTTTTAGTCTTAGTCTATTACTTCAACGTTAACTGCATTCATTCCTTTTCTACCTCTTTCGGTATCAAATTTAACGCGGTCGTTTTCGTTAATGTTGTCTATCAAACCACTTTCGTGTACGAAGATATCCTCTTTAGTATCTTCTGCTGTGATAAATCCAAATCCTTTTGTTCTGTTGAAGAACTTAACTGTTCCTTCTTTCATATTAAAATATTTAAAAAAATGTATATAATTCGATAGCAACAAACAACAGCCAAAACGGAGTTGCCCATGGTACCTATGGAATAAAGTCAAAAAAGATGAATATAAAAATATCGGAAGGATAAATAACACCAAATTTTATAAGGCTTCATAACACTGGTGCAAAGAAACGGCTTTATTTTAAATCTAACTATTTATTTTCATTTTATTTTTAGCATTGACCGTATACACAATAGATTAGAGGTTCGAACAAGGTCAAATCCTAGCATATTATGTTAAGTTTAAACCAACTGCGATAACAAACTGCCAAAGATTTACCTAAAAGTTGTATTTTTGAGAGGAAAGAAAAAATTAGATAAACACTATTGTCCACATCTATGAAAACAGAAGAATTTTTTGAAGCCATTCGAGCTGGAAACTCCGCTAGAGTTTCTGATTTCTTGCAGGATATACCAACACTGACCAACCTTAAAGACTCCAAAGGGTCGACCCCTTTACTCCTAGCTAGCTATTATGGCCATAAGGATGTAACTGAGGTTATCCTAGGTTTTAATCCCGATGTCAACATCAAGGATGCTTCTGGAAACACTGCCTTAATGGGAGTATGTTTTAAGGGCTATACCGATATCGCAAGATTATTAATTGAAAATGGTGCCGAGGTTAATCTCTCCAACGGAAATAAAGGCACTGCTCTTATCTATGCGGCTACTTTCGGAAAGGCAGATATTGTAGAGTTACTACTATCCAACAATGCGGATCCAAACCTTAAGGATGCCAATGGTCTTACCGCTCTAGATCATGCAAGAATGCAAAAAATCAAAGATGTTGTTGAGATCTTAGAAAAGCACAACTCATAAAACAACTTCCAAGAACTTGTTAATTTCGAAGGACATATTACTCTTCAGCAATTTGTCGGAGTCTATTTGCGTCTAATATTTTGACTACTTTACCTTTTAGTGCAATAAGATTTTCCTTTGAAAAATTGGCAAACATTCTAATCATAGATTCTGTCGCAGTACCTACAATATTGGCGTACTCTTCTCTAGAGAGTTTAAGACGTATATTTTGTTCAACATCCAGCCCAAATTCATTTTCCAATTCCAATAAAATGGTTGCGAATCTAGAACGTACGGTTTTATGAGCCATTCTTACAATTTGATTGTTGGCCAGTTTAAGATCAAAGCAAATATCATTAATGATTTCACTAGAGAAATTCGCATTCTGTTTAAAAACAGAAAGAACATCACTTTTTGGGATAAAACAGACCTGCATATCTTCTACAGCAATAGCACTAAGACTAACGGCATCATCACTGACAATACTACGCTGACCAAGAAGATCCCCTTTTTTTATAAACTTTACAATTTGGGTTTTACCGTTTGAAGATAGCTTGACTAATTTACAAACACCTGACTTGACACAGTATACCCCTTTGAGGTGCTCACCTTCATTGAAAATATACGATCCTTTCTTAATTATTTGTCCAGTTTTACATTCAGATATATAAATTAACTCTGACTTATCAAGGCTCTTTAAAGCGCTAAATTTCCGAACGATACACTGACTGCAACTACTCATATCCAACTCCTTTATGGGATCCCTATTTTATGACAAATATCATAAATTTTCCTTACAATTATGTTGAAATTTGCAGTTCTTTTTAGGGGAAATATGGGCAAATTTTGTTTTCATTGTGGTATTGAATTCGAGAATGATTCTTTTGTTATTGAGGGTAAGGATTTTTGTTGTAACGGCTGTAAAACCGTCTTTGAAATCTTAGGTGAACACGACCTCCACTCCTATTACGATATTGAGAAAAATCCTGGAATTTCTCCTTCGCAATTTGTAGGTAAATTCGATTATCTGGACAACAAAGCCATTGTGGAGGAGTTGTTGGAATTTGATGATGAAGGCATTCAAATCGTAAACCTTTTTATCCCAAACATTCACTGTAGTTCGTGCATATGGGTACTCGAACAATTAAACAAACTCAACCCTCATATAAAAGACGCTCAAGTTAACTTCCCAAAGAAGACACTACGTGTTATTTTCCACTCAAACTCCCTAACACTAAAAGAGCTGGTTGTCCTCTTGGCCTCTATCGGTTATCCTCCTAAAATTAACCTTGAGAACAAAAACACTGAAAAGCAGATTACTAACCGAAGCTTACTATACAAAATCGGAGTAGCCGGGTTTTCCTTTGGAAATGTCATGCTACTCTCCTTCCCTGAATATTTTGAAGTGAATGAGTTTTGGCTAGATCAATACAAACCCGTGTTTCGTTGGTTGATGTTTGCCTTTTCCCTTCCTGTGGTTTTTTACGCGGCATCAGATTATTTTGTCTCCGCCTATAAGAGCTTAAGAAAAGGTATCCTTAATATTGACCTCCCTATCGCATTGGGCGTTTTTGTGTTGTTCACCAGGAGTACCTATGAAATTGTAGCAAATACCGGCCAAGGTTTCTTTGACAGCCTTACCGGATTGCTCTTCTTCCTGCTTGTCGGGAGGTATTTCCAACAGAAAACCTATGCCTTTTTATCCTTTGAACGCAGTTATAAAAGTTATTTCCCTATAGGTGTTACGGTAATTAAGGGCGGTATTGAAGAAAACATCCAAGTTAAAGACGTAAAACAAGGGGATCGCATTCTTATTAGAAACGAAGAAATCATTCCGGTGGACAGCATCTTAATCAAGGGTAATGCTGAAATTGACTATAGTTTTGTCACGGGTGAATCCAATCCTATTCACAAAACATCAGGAGATAAAATATATGCAGGCGGTAAACAAAAAGATCAGCCTATAGAGATTGAAGCACTTCGGAGCGTTTCTCAGAGTTATTTGACCCAGCTTTGGAGCAAAGACTCCATGAAACACCAAGAAAAGTCTCAAAATTTTGCACTGACCAATAAAATCAGTAAGTATTTTACTATGGTAATACTTTTGGTGGCCCTCTCCACTTTAGGCTTCTGGTTATGGTGGGACCCTGGTTATGCCGCTTATGTATTCTCCGCGGTACTAATCATTGCTTGTCCTTGTGCTCTAGCCCTTGCCGAACCTTTCACTCTTGGCAACTTACTTCGTATCTATGGCAAACGAGGGTTTTATTTAAAGGACGGACAGGTCATCAATCGCATGGCTGAGATCAACAGCATCATTTTTGATAAAACAGGGACCATTACCGCCAATGATCAAAGTAAGATTCACTACCACGGAATGGAACTCAATACTCATGAAAAGGCCTTGCTGAAAAGCACCCTTCGCGGTTCCAATCACCCCCTTAGTAGACAGCTATACCACATGCTGCGCTCTCAAAACATCCTCACTATGGATGATTTTAAAGAAACTGCAGGTAAGGGAATCGAAGCCACATTTGCAAACGATACCGTTAAGATTGGATCGGCATCATTTTTAAATCAGCAAAGTTCTTCAGGAGTTGAAAACACTAGTGTTCACATCAGTACAAATAACAACTACAAAGGTAAGTTTGTAGTGTTTAATAAATATAGAGAAGGTGTTTTTGAGTTGTTTAAAAACCTCAGCAAACACTATGAAATAGCCATACTCTCTGGAGATAATGCTCAAGAAGCGAATAACTTGAGCAAGCGTACACCTTCCGAAACCAAAATGTTTTTCAACCAAAAACCGGAGGACAAACACCATTATATCAAACAACACCAACAAGGGGGTTCTAAAATTCTCATGATTGGAGATGGACTTAATGATGCAGGAGCACTAAAGGAAAGTCACGTCGGTATTGCAGTTTCAGAAAACGTGAATGTGTTTTCTCCTGCTTGTGATTCCATTTTAGATGCCTCTAGGCTTAAAGACATTGATCAATACCTTCGCTTGAGCAAAAAAGGGGTGCAAATTATTCATTTGAGCTTCGTGATTTCCTTTTTGTACAACGTCATAGGACTTTCATTCGCAGTCACTGGAAATTTATCCCCCGTGGTGGCCGCTATTTTAATGCCGTTAAGCTCCATTAGCATTGTAGCATTTACCACCCTGAGCACCTATTTTGTCAGTAGAAATCTAACATGACATTTATCATAATTTAAATATTTATGTCATCATAATTTTGCAACGTTGATAAAGCTTTTAAAATGAGTGTCATTTACATCCTAATTTCTCTGAGTATCCTGATTGCAATAGTTTTTTTCGCGGCATTTATTTTGGCGGTCAAGAATGGGCAATTTGACGATAGTCATACCCCCGCTATCAGAATTTTATTTGATGGTGAATCCAAGAAAAAAGAAACAAATAAACACAATAACTCACTGAATAAATAACAGTCTTGAACTATGGAAATAGAACAGTTTTACTACGACAATAAAATTGTCAAAAAATTCCTTTACGCTACCATGTTTTGGGGTCTTGTCGGAATGGGTGTCGGATTGCTCCTAGCCTTTCTATTCGTTTTTCCACAACTCACTGATGGGATCTCCTGGTTGAGTTTCGGAAGACTTCGTCCATTGCATACCAATGTAGTGGTTTTTGCATTTGTTGGAAATGCCATTTTTGCGGGAGTTTATCATTCTTTACAACGTTTATTAAAAGCCCGTATGGCAAATGACTTTTTAAGTAACTTCAACTTCTGGGGATGGCAACTTGTAATTTTGTCTGCTGCCATTACATTACCTCTTGGGTATACCTCTACCAAAGAATATGCAGAGCTCGAATGGCCTATTGACATTCTTTTAGCCTTAGTATGGCTTGCTTTTGGCGCAAACATGATTGCCACTATTCTAAAACGAAGAGTAAGACACCTCTATGTAGCAATTTGGTTCTACCTAGGAACTTTTGTAACTGTTACTGTATTACATATTTTTAATAATTTAGAACTTCCGGTAAGTTTCATGAAGAGTTACTCTGTATACGCTGGAGTTCAAGATGCACTGGTGCAATGGTGGTATGGGCATAATGCGGTAGCATTCTTCCTAACCACGCCTTTCTTAGGTTTGATGTATTATTATGTCCCTAAGGCAGCCAATAGACCAGTATACTCTTATCGCCTATCTATTGTTCACTTCTGGTCACTGATCTTTATATATATCTGGGCTGGACCACACCATTTACTCTATACCGCTTTACCTGAATGGGCTCAAAACCTCGGGGTAGCATTTTCAGTGATGCTTCTTGCACCATCGTGGGGAGGGATGATCAACGGATTATTAACACTTCGTGGTGCATGGGATAAAGTTAGAGTTGACCCTGTTTTGAAATTCTTTGTGGTAGCTATCACAGGCTATGGAATGGCGACTTTTGAAGGCCCCTTATTATCCTTAAAAACCGTTAATGCCATCGGTCACTATACCGACTGGATAATCGCTCACGTTCACGTAGGTGCCTTAGCATGGAATGGCTTTTTAACCTTTGGTATGATCTATTACCTAGTTCCAAAATTATTTAAAACGAAGCTATTCTCTATCAAGCTTGCTAACACTCATTTCTGGTTAGGAACCCTTGGTATTATCCTATATGCACTTCCTCTTTATGTGGCCGGGTTTACTCAGGCTTCCATGTGGAACCAATTCAACCCTGACGGAACACTAGTTTACGGAAACTTCCTTGAGACTGTAACTCAGATCATACCTATGTATGCCATGAGAGCCGCAGGTGGATCTCTTTACATCCTAGGAGCTATTATTGGAATCTATAACGCAATTATGACCATCCGTAAAGGGGTTAAATTGGAAGATGAACTTGTTGAAGCCCCACCATTAGTACGGGTATCAAAAAGAAAGCTTTCCGGAGAGACCTTCCACGGTTGGTTAGAAAGAAAACCTGTTCAATTGACCATACTAGCTACTATCGCTATTTTAATTGGAGGAATTGTTCAAATTGTACCAACACTTATGGTAAAATCAAACATCCCAACCATTGCAAGTGTCAAACCTTATACCCCATTAGAATTGGAAGGACGAGATCTTTACATCCGTGAAGGTTGTGTATCCTGTCACTCTCAAATGATACGTCCATTTAGAAGTGAGGTTGAGCGTTATGGGGAATATTCAAAAGCTGGAGAATATGTCTATGATCACCCGTTTCTATGGGGAAGTAAAAGAACCGGACCTGATCTACACCGTATCGGTGGAAAATACAGTGATTCTTGGCACTTCAACCATATGTATGATCCGCAGAGTACCTCTCCTGGAAGTATCATGCCGGCTTACCAATGGATGATTACAGACCAGTTGGATCGTTCTCTCACAGAGACCAAAATGAAAGCCATGGTCACATTGGGAGTGCCTTATACCGAAGAAGAGATTGCTAATGCACAACAGCATATGGATGCTCAGGCTTCGAAAATTGAACAGAATCTATACCAAGATCCTAGCTTTAAAGAATCCTATGAAGAAGATAAAAGAGCTGCTTCGGTAAGAGGAGAGGATTTTGTTGAAATGAAAAATCGAGAAATCGTGGCGCTTATCGCGTACTTACAACGTCTAGGTACGGATATTAAAATCGATTTCGAACAAGGTAATTAAAGCAGTAAAAACGTAGTATTATGATGAAGTTTGTCAAAAATTATATGGATTCCATAGATGGAGTCGCCATATTTCCGATCATATCTCTGTTAGTATTCTTTATATTTTTTGTCCTCCTTTTTTGGTGGGTTGCCACTTCAAAAACAGAGTATTTAGAAAAAATGAGTCATTTACCTTTAGAGTCCAACGATAAAAACGACATAGAATGAGAACATTCACATCATATCTCAGAGTATTATTTATACTAACAATCGTTTTTGTCATGGCAGAATTCTTTATTGATTCTGGTGATGTTCCAGCATTTATCAAATATCCACAGGTTTCACTTTTCTTAGCTTTATTTGCTGTTTTACTCATCGGTTTGGAAGTCATGATTGGGGCGATGAATTCCCTCACCAATGCTTTGTCAGCCGAGAGAGCAATGGAGCAGAAAAAAGAAAATGATTTTGCTTGGTTTAAAAATATCATGGCCAAGCTATGGGATACAGCTCCAATGGAGAAAGAGGCCGAAATCATTATGGACCACAATTACGATGGTATTCAGGAGTTAGACAACACCCTTCCACCGTGGTGGAAATACGGTTTTTATGCCTCCATCCTTTTTGCTATTATTTATATGGTTCGTTTTGAAATACTAGGCGCAGACAACCAAATCGTAGAACTCGAAAAAGAGGTTGCTGCGGCTACAATAGCGATTGAAGAATACAAGAAAACTGCAAAGGATCTTATCGATGCAAATTCTGTTGTTCAATTAACCGAAGTCGCAGATTTAGAGGCAGGAGAAAATATATACAATACTACCTGTGTCGCATGTCACCGTATAGACGGCGGCGGCGGCATAGGCCCCAACTTAGCGGATGATCATTGGATTCTAGGCGGTGGCATTAAAAACATATTTAATACCATCTCTGAAGGAGGACGAAGCGGAAAAGGGATGGTCGCCTGGAAACAATCGTTAAAACCCTCGGAGATTCAGCAGGTAGCCAGCTATGTGATGAGCCTATCCGGAACCAATCCAGCGGATGGTAAAGCTCCAGAAGGAGATATCTGGTCAGACGATAACACAGCTTTAGAATAATACCATTATGAGCACAGAGAAAGAAAGTTTTAGGGACACCATCGGAACCATCAATGAAGAAGGGAAAAGAGCTTGGGTATTCCCGAAAAAACCTTCTGGAAAATTCTATACCTACAGGAAGTACGTCAGTTATGCACTTCTTATATTTTTAATCAGCGCTCCGTTTATAAAAATCAACGGGAATCAATTCTTACTTTTTAATATCGTAGAGCGTCGATTTAATGTGTTTGGTTTTCCATTCTGGCCTCAAGATTTCTACCTCTTTGTATTATCTATGATTATTGGGGTCGTCTTTGTCGGATTTTTCACCGCAGCCTTTGGAAGGATTTTTTGCGGTTGGATTTGTCCACAAACCATCTTTATGGAAATGGTCTTTCGAAGAGTGGAATATTGGATTGAAGGTGACCGCGGCGCTCAAATTAGATTAGCCAGACAAAAATGGGATGCTGAAAAAATCAGAAAGCGAGTCTTGAAATGGATCGTATTCTTTATTATTTCATTTTTGATTGCCAATGTCTTTTTGGCATATTTAATCTCAAGTGATAAGCTGCTTTTGTATATACAAAGCAATCCATTGGATCAATTATCCACCTTTGTATCACTATTGATCTTTACCGCAGTATTCTATTTTATTTTCGCCTGGTTCCGTGAACAGGTATGTATTATCGCTTGTCCTTATGGGCGACTACAGGGGGTTTTACTTGACAACAAGTCCATCGTTGTGGCATATGACCACAAAAGAGGAGAAAGCACCAAAGGAAGAAAGAAATACAAAAAAGATGAGGATCGCTCTACTCAAGGCTATGGAGATTGTATTGATTGTAGACAATGCGTAAATGTATGTCCTACGGGAATCGATATTAGAAACGGTACGCAACTAGAATGTGTGAACTGTACGGCATGTATTGATGCCTGCGATGATATCATGGATAAAGTGAACTATCCCAAAGGACTAATTCGCTATGCCAGTGAGGAGAATATTGAGAAAAAACTACCATTTAAATTCACACCAAGGCTTAAAGGGTACTCTGCTGTTCTTATCATTTTAACCGGTTTACTTATCGGCATGTTGTTCTTAAGAAATGATGTTGAGGCTTCAGTGCTTAGACTTCCAGGTCAATTGTACCAAGAAAAAGGAGAGTTTATGATCAGTAATGTCTACACCTACAAAGTCATTAATAAAACTGTGAATGCCATCGACAGTGTTCGCTTCGAACTCATTGAACCGAAAGGAAAGATATCCACCGTAGGAAATAGCAGTTTTAGAATCGATAAAGAAGGTCTTGCAGAGGGAACCCTTTTTATTAATATCGACAAGGCGCTTCTGGACAAGGATAAAAACAAAGTGAAATTAGGAGTCTATAGTGGTGACACCTTAATAGAAACAACCACCACGACATTTTTAGGCCCTAGAAGTTTTAGTAATTAAATCAAAAAGATATGAAATTTAATTGGGGAACAGGAATCGTTATAGCCTTTGTTTTATTTATAAGCTTTATTGGTTTCTTGGTGATTAAGATGAACACCAACCAAATCTATCAACACGATTTGGTAACCGAAGATTATTATAAAAAAGAATTAGAGTTTCAACAGAAAATCGACAATGCCGCTGCAGCAGTTGCGATGGATTATAGCATTGTAGTGAAACAGCAAGCAGAAGGTCTATTGATCAGTTTCCCTGAGTCCCTGAAAGACAGTCAAGTCAAAGGCTCTGTTTACATGTACAACCCTGCGAATAAAAAACTGGATTTTACGACTCCGATTCGACTGAATCAGTCTCAAATGCTTATTCCTTCGAAGTTTTTAGTGCAAGGACGCTGGGATGTAGAGATCAACTGGAATTCTAAAAACCTACCGTATTATTATAAAACTAAATTGATGTTGCAGTGATTTTTACAGGCTTTATATTGGGATTATTAGGCAGTTTACACTGTGTAGGGATGTGCGGTCCAATTGCATTTTTACTTCCTTTGGATCATCATAAACCAGCCAAAAAGGTGGGGCAGATTTTCTTGTATCACTCTGGAAGATTACTTACTTACGGGTTACTCGGTTTTATGTTTGGCTGGATTGGAAAAGGCCTTTTTGTAGGCGCCATCCAGCAACGTCTTTCTGTGGCCATCGGAGTTTTTATGATCCTCGCGGTGCTGGTTCCTATGAAGCTTCTGCGCAAATCTAAATTCTCACATTTGAGTTTCAATTGGATGTCTAAAGCCAAAACAGCTCTTGGAAAACAACTGAAGAAAAATAGATCCTCTGCACTTTTCTCTATTGGGCTCTTAAATGGCTTACTCCCCTGCGGAATGGTATATATGGGACTCTTTGGAGCTTTGGCTTTTGCGAATCCGTTGGAAAGCGCCTTGTATATGATCCTTTTCGGAATGGGTACAGTTCCACTGATGACAACAGCAGTTTATTTGGGTAATTTCCTATCTGTTTCTGTGAGACAAAAAATAACCAAAGCCATTCCAATAGCTGTAATTATTATAGGTGTACTCTTTATACTGCGAGGAATGGGGCTAGGAATACCCTATCTTTCGCCCTCCAATTTACAACTCTTTATCAAAGCTGACCCTAACTGCATTGTGCCTTAATCTGATGCTATTGGAATTGCCGTGCGGGTTTGTGGGGTTATTATACCGTCAAGGAGAACAATTGCCCCTTTGGTTGATTTCTACGCAGGTATACATCAAAGGCCATACAGATATTGCGAACAAATGCCTTCCCTAAATCGGTAACTTTTATACCGTGATCGGTAAAGATTAGTAATCCATCATCTTTTAGTTCTTGTAATGAAGCTATTACCGCATCCAACTCATCAAATTGCATAGCCTCATCCTCCCAGCTGGTTTGAAACTGACACATTAAATTTAGAATATGCTTGCGGATTTTCAGATCATGCTCCGATAAGACATGGCCTTTAAACACCGGGATTATTCCTTGATTGACCAATTCTTTATAGGTATTGATGTCTTTTTCATTTTGTGCAAAGGAAGTCCAACTATCGCTAATACTTGAAACTCCAAGGCCAATCATAAGACTGGTTTTTTGTAGGGTATAGCCCATAAAGTTTCGGTGTAAACTTCCTTCCTTCATAGCGCGGTACATCTGATCTGTTTTAAGTGCAAAGTGATCCATACCGATTTCTATATACCCGGCATCGGACAATAGTTTTTTTCCTAATTCGTAGAGTTCACGTTTCTCATCGCCATTTGGAATATCTTTCTCATCAAAACCTCTTTGTCCGTTTCCTTTTATCCAAGGTACATGAGCGTAGCTATAAAAAGCAATTCTATCCGGGAGTAATATAGCGGTCTTAATAATGTTATCTAAGATGTGCCCTTTAGTCTGAAAAGGAAGACCGAAAATAAGATCATGACTCACCGAGGTGTATCCTATTTCTCTTGACGCTTTGGTAACTCTTTCAACATTTTCAAAAGGTTGTATTCTATGAATAGCCTTTTGAACACGTGGATTATAATCTTGGACTCCGTAACTCACTCTTCTAAATCCAAGAGCATACAGCACCTCCAGATGGGCTCTATTAGTGTTGTTTGGATGGCCTTCAAAACTGAACTCTACATCCTCACTGCGCTCGGCAATACTAAATATCCCATCGATGAGCTCTTTTAG
Organism: Galbibacter sp.; assembly: GCF_048266365.1. Lineage (NCBI taxonomy): Bacteria > Pseudomonadati > Bacteroidota > Flavobacteriia > Flavobacteriales > Flavobacteriaceae > Galbibacter > Galbibacter sp. The sequence continues at coordinate 52,304 of NZ_JBLWZP010000011.1, forward strand.
GTTTTCCGGAGAGAAAAATGTAGGTGTTCCACCACCCAGGTGTATCTCCTTAACAATGGGTGTGTCTGCGAAAAGGTTAACATACAACTGCCATTCTTTAAGCAGAGATTCTATATAGGGTGTTTCCACCTCATGCCTTTTGGTAATTCGTTTATGACATCCGCAAAAGGTGCAGAGGCTTTCACAAAATGGCAGGTGAATATACAGGCTTAACTCTTTTTGATTTTCAGTAAAAGAATTAACTACCGATTTTTTCCATTTATCGCTACTGAAAGTTGATGAATTCCAATATGGAACTGTCGGATAGCTTGTGTAGCGTGGCCCCGGAACATTATATTTTTGAATTAAACTACGACTCATAATGCTAACATTTAATACTGTAAACGTATTGATTTACACCGTATAAAAAGATGATAAATATCAGCAAATCGCACAAAAAAGGACTACCGATTTGAGTAGTCCCTTCAAGCAATTTAAAAATTCAAACAATCTATTATTTAGCCCACCACAATTTGGTTCCTTGGTTGTCTGCACCTTGTTGACTGACCGCCTGGGCATAATTTGGATTTGCCTGTGCACCGGATCCATAACGGAGACGCTGTGGATATTTACCATTTAAAGTTCCTAATCCGAAAATCACAGGATTGGAAACTCCAGCAGCTAAGCTTGATGGGTATCCAGTATCACGCACAACAGCCCAGGCCTCAAAGCCATCGGTATAGCTTGCAAGCCATCGTTGTAAGGCAATTTTTTCTAATTTTTCTTCCATAGTACCGGTGGTAATATCTGCAATAGCACTACTGGTAATATAGTTACTGGCGTCGCCTTCAGATATATCCCATAATTTCATAGCCTCTATTATACCCTTTTCCAACAACTCTTGTGCATCTCCAGCTCCTATTCCGCGTATGGCAGCTTCTGCACGCAAAAAGTAAGATTCTGCACTACTCAAGATAATTTCGGGATAACCCGTTGCCTTCTCACCTCGAGGTTGAATGATGGCATCTCCAGGAGCACTAAACATCTCGTAACGAACATAAGGCATAATATCCCCATTAAAGCGCACAGGTTGGCCAATATATTGACCAGCTGGAACATCAATAGTAGTTACATCTCCTGAGACACTTAAGGTATAATCTGCCTCGGCAGAAATTAGTGAGGATTCAATAAAATCTACGCGTTCTTGAAAGTTAGGATCTGTATATTCTCCACCTTCTTTCTGGTTGGTAAACACAAAGCTACCCCCAGCTGCAGGACTAGCATATATGGCAAGTCGTGGATCGTTGTTATCGTCCAACAAATTTATAAGTGGTTGAGAAACGGTCCATTTTGACCCTAGCCCCGCGAAATCATGCCAAACATCCCCATAAGAAGAAGAGGTCCATTCGCTGATTACAAAATCTTTTGCCATGGTAACGCTTCCGGTAGTTTCATCCAAAAGAGGTTGCGCTAAGGCTTCAGTAATAGTGCCCTCGGCGAAATCAGCTCCAGCTGCTCCTAAGGCTCTCATCCCTAAACGGAGTTTTAAGCTATTGGCCATCTTTTTCCAAAGTTGTAGATCACCAGCGCAATACACATCATTTTGCCCCACATCATCGACTCCAAGTCCAGTTCTTTCTTCATTTCCAATTATGGTCATAGCCTGGTCCAAATCTGCAATAATGCCTTTATAGATATCGATTTGAGCATCGTATTTTGGAGTTAGAATACCGTCGACACCAGCCTCAGAGAAGGGAACCATCCCGAATGTATCCGAATACATTTGAAAATACAAACTCTTCATGATAAGCGACATGGCATACATGTATTGATTTTCAAATTCTCCACCCTCTTTGGTAAAGTCAGAGAAGGATTTGATATTTCCAAAATAACCCGCTAGCCAGCCATAAGCCGCATCCGTATACCCCGGATTGTAACTATAAGATAATTCATCCGCCCACCAGCATTGGTTAAAACCAAAGGTAAAATGACCTGCAAATCGATCTGCATTAATCAGATGTGCCCTCCAATACTCAAATCGCCCGGGCGCATACATACCGACTTGGGAACTGGTTAAAAAGTATTTGGCACTGACATCATCAGAATCAAACCCTTGATTATCCCTATTAATTTCTTCAAAGTCTTTCGTACAACCCACTGCGATAATGAGGCATAGAAGACTTGTTATATATACTATTTTTTTCATGGTGTACATTTTAGAATTTAACGTTTAAACTAAGTCCAATACTTTTGGTAGTTGGAAGTGCATAGTACAAAACTCCCTGTCCTCTGGTCGAGGTAGAATAGGTAGATTCCGGGTCAAAATTATCCGCCTTCTTATAAAAAAAGAAAAGATTACGACCCACTGCACTAAGAGACAGATCTGTAAAGAAACTCCTATCCAAGAACCTTTTGGGTAGGTTATAGGTCAAACTCAACTCTCTCAAGCGAAAATTGGTTTGAGAAAAAACATACTCTGAACCTATTCCACTTACAGCCCCCCAATAATCTTGAGCTGAAATTTGTGTGGTATTAGGTGTGAAATTACCCTCCCCATCATCTATAACTCCCTCAACTAGGACACCATCTTCTCTATAACGAAGTGAATTTTCAGACACCCCGCTTGCATCAAGACCAGCATCAGTTGCCGAGAACACCTCTCCTCCTATCCTAAAATCCACTAAAGCATTCAGCGTAAAATCCTTATACCTAAAAGTATTGGTGAATCCTCCGGTCATATCGGGCTGATAATTACCGACTTTAACACGCTCAGCAGTTGCTTGAGGACGGCCTTCTGAAGTCAGAATAAGCTGACCAGCCTCATTTCGAAGCCAATCCCTAACATATATATCTCCATAACCACCACCGACTTCTGCTCTAACATCTACAATTCCAGAATTACTGGAGCTAAAGAAATAATTATCTTGTCCATCAATCAGACTGACCAATTTGTTCTCATTTTTTGCTATATTAATCGAAACATCCCATGAGAAATTTTCAGAATCCACCGGAGTTCCTCCAACTAAAAGTTCAAAACCCTTGTTGGTGATTTCACCTACATTTTCTCTAAAGTAGCCATAACCCGTTCCCGGATCCACCGGAACATCAAAGATTAAATCCTTACTGCTAATTTCGTAATACGCGAAATCAGCATACAAACGATTCCGAAACGCTTGCAACTCCAAACCAACTTCATGTGAAGTGACGTCTTCCGGACGAAGACTTTCACTGAATTTAATGTTTTGACGGGTAATTTGAGTATTTTCCAAATAACCGTTTGCTGCAACTTTAAATACATTGATAATCTGCTGAGGCTTTGTGTCATTACCTACACTTGCAGTACTTGCTTTTAATTTCAAAAGATCGATGTTGGCTTCATCCAGATTAAATATCTCATTTAATAGCACACTTAGACTTGCAGAGGAATAAAAATAAGATTGATTTTCAACAGGTAATGTTGATGACCAATCATTTCTTGCTGTCACATCCAAATACACCATATCGTTATACGAAAACGAAGCAGATCCATATAGCGAATTTACGCGCTTCTCTGTTTTAGCACTTTGGGAAGCGGTAAGTTGGGAGCCGTCAGTATTATCTAGAAAATACCTTCCGGGTATTTTAAAATCAAAACCGTTCGTACCCGATTCTTTATAGGTAGAATGTCTCATATTACCACCTGCGTTGGCTGAAATATTAAATTTAGATCCAATATCCTTATTAAACATCAACAAGAAATCATAATTGGTCTCCGTGATATCATTTTGACCAAAGCGAATTCTACCATCGTAAAAAAAGTGATGCCCTGTCGCTTCATAACCTTCTGTTTCCACCATTACTGCGTCTGTTCCTACTCTGGCAAAAGCAGAAAGCCAATCGGTAAATTGGTAATTTAATTTGGCAAATCCGGTAATTCTGGTTCTAAAATCCGCATTATGATCATTGTGCAACATCCAGTATGGATTACCCCCATTGGATGTAGGTGCAATAACCGCATAAGGGCTGGTTGGATCCAAAGGATTATCCAGATTTTGATAGGTCTTCAAATCGTTAATTGACACATTTCTTACCAATGGCCATACATAGGCCACGACACCTTCAGTTCCCTGAGCAGGTCTATTGTTAGCCTCTTGTTTGAAATACGTAACCTTGGCGTCTAAAGATAATTTATCGGAAAGATTAGCAGTTCCTCTTAAATTGAAGTTGTTTCTTTTAACCGACGAGTTCGGTAGAATGGATTCCAAATCTGAATTTGTGTAGGAGAAAAACACCGTAGCCTTATCTGAACCGGCCGTCAACGATATGTTATTGACATAACTGGAACCAGTCTCAAAAAAATCTTTCACATTATTCGGCTGAGCAACGTAAGGTCTCATCTCTCCATTGTATCCTAGGCGCATGGATCCATCAAAACGAGGCCCCCATGAACTCCTGCCTTTCACGGTACTGACCTGAGTGTTTAAATCCGCCGAAGTATCAATTAAAGGAAAATTACCATCAGTTCCTCTACCGTATTGATTTTGATATTTCGGTAATACCAAAGGAGAATCAAAGGTCACACTTGAGGTATAAGAAATCCCTAAACCTTTGGTATTTCGACCGCGTTTGGTCGTAATAATAATTACACCATTACTGGCTCTGGACCCATAAAGTGCCGCAGCATTTGGTCCTTTTAATATGGACATGCTTGCAATATCATCAGGGTTAATATCAGAAATCCCGTTCCCCATATCAGGTACAGAATACTCCGAACCATTTGAGGATTGTAGGGCGGTATTGTCAATAGGAACACCATCAATTACATAAAGTGGTTGGTTGTTCCCTGTAATGGAGTTGTTCCCCCGAATAACTACCCTGGTTCCACCACCCACACCAGAGGTAGATTTAGAAACAACTACCCCGGCAACTTTACCGGCTAGTGAACTCGCAACATTGGATTCCTTAACCAAGGAAACACTTTCACCATCAAGTTCTGTTACTGAATAACCCAAGGATTTACGCTTTCTGGTGAGTCCTAGTGATGTAACCACAACCTCATCAAGTTGCTGTGTGTCTGCACTTAGCTCAATGCTAAATGAATTTCTTCCTTCCACAGCTACTTCCTGTGTTGTAAATCCAATCATGGAGATGACCAAAACAGCTTGTTCTGAAACGGCATCTAAGGCGAAGTTTCCATCAAAATCTGAGGAAGTACCTAAATTAGTGCCTTTGATTGCAATAGTGGCTCCTGGTAATGGCAATCCATCCGAAAGACTGCTAACAGTCCCTGTAATGGCTTTATCCTGTGCATTTAGCTGTACACTACACAAAAGCCAAGAAAGCATCGTAAAAAATAAAAGTCTCTTACGCATAAAATTGAAGTTTAAGTTAGTTTATAATATGCTGTAGCTATCCCTTTAATTCAAAGGATAATATATGCTACATAAATGTTAAAAAAAACTTAAAGATTTCTAAATTATTTCGACAAACAACAAGGCTTATGAAACGAACGACATCAAAAACCACATGAAGTCAATACAAAACCACATAAATGGTTTTAGTATCCCTAAAACTCTACAAACAAAATAATTTTTGACACCGTTATTTAGCAAATATTAAGGTGAAAATCACTTTTATTTTATAAAACATTCCAATACATTCTATAGATTTAATCCTCTAATTATTTTCTTGAAATTTATACTATTTAGTGGCCTTAATAGCGTGGAGTTGTTCGGTTGTAAGCGAATTTCCATCAAAAAAAGAAATTCCCTTGGCTCCGTTTTCCTTGGCGAGAACAATGGCCTGTACAACCTGATCGGCAGTCATTGGAGGCACGAAAATCCCTGTATGTAAACTAGTCGATGATCCTTTTAAATCCTCCACCCCTTGTTTGGTAGCAAAACCAATCCAATCCACTTCTTCATTGTAGAAGTTGTGATAGATCATTGGAAGAACCATATCGATATTCCATTTGTCCCAGCGTTGTCGAACCATATGGTCAGCCATTTCAGGATAAGGAAATACTGCAGCACTCAATTTCTTACCGTGCTTATGTACAATGTCATAAGCATCATCTACCACAGCTTTAATTTGATTTAATCGAAATTGCTTCCATTCCATATCAACAGCAGGATTAGATAACTCTCGAGGGTTTTTGTGATGGATTTTCTCAAATTCACTAACGCAGACATCACAGTAACAAAAATCAAACTCGGGAAGCTCTGTCTCTTGTTTCAAATCATACTTTGGCAACAATCCTACGGGAAGGAAAATGTCTGAATAACGTATGTAATCCAAATGAACTGTTTCTATCCCATTTACTTTGGCCAATTCTTCTACAAGATGCAACACATGTTCTCGTGCTGGTTTTCTTGTCGGACATAACCATTGGTAATAATCTACATAAGGTCTGTGGTCAAAACAAGAATTACCATCGCGGCTCACAGCATACCACTCAGGATGCTGTAAGGCTACAGAATCTCCTGGGCGATTCATGGCCATGATCCAGGCGTGGACTTCCAGGCCCTCCTGTTTTGCTAGAGGTGTAAGTCTTCCGAGTAATTCTGGATCTGTTCCGGTATTGATGAGTACTGCATCTATTCCACTATTTTTATATTTTGAAAATTCGGCCACATAAGTGGAGTCATCTCGATTGGCATCTGCTGTTATCCAGGTCCAATATTTAAAATCTTCATTGCCTGAAACTTCGGCCATCGTGCTAGCTGCGGGAGCAGCTTCTTTAGGTTGCTTTTGTTGGCAACCCAATAGCACTACGGCTAGAATCAATGTGAGTACGTTGTTAGTTTTCATAATGTTAGTTTTTAAATAGTTATCGGTTAGTTATGGTTTTAAAATAGCCGTCTTCTCGAATAATCAGAAGATCGTTGCTAAAGGGACTTCGTATAGACAAATTCCATCCTGTAGCGTGCAACTCCATAGTGGGTTGCATAAGCTTCCTTTCTTGAAGGAGCGGATCAAGCTGTAAGCTCTTAAGATCTCTTGCCCATTTGCGGTGTTCGCGATAATATGCTTTTTGAGCTCTGTATATCTTGTACATTTTCCATTTAATCTTTTCATCCTCAGGAATTGTAAACTGCTGGTTTTGCTGTTCTGAAACCTCTAGGGGTGAAAAATAGACATAACCCCAATGTTCAGGTTCATGCATATTAATGACACCCTGAGGTGACCACACCCAATTAGATTCTTCTAAATAATTCCCTAGTGAGTCCCTTCGGCGCATATAGCGATTCGCAACAAGATCATGTTGCCATTGTACCCGGGAGAAGTTAATACGCCAAAAATTGTTCTCCGGTGGCGGTCCTCCACCCTCTTTAAGTGCTTTCCAAGGAATAGCAAACTCTAAACTCCATGAAGTATCAGTATCTGAGGGATCGTTCAAAGTTCCTTGATAGGACACCGCTGACTTAAGGCCATTAATATCCCAATGATTGAGCACCCGTCCTTCTTCTCTATAAGGTTTGGTTAAAAACAAATCCCAAACTGTATTTAAGGCATTGATCTCAATTTCCATATAATTATGGGTATCTCCATCGGGATCGATAAACATCTCAAAGTCGTTGTTGTAAAAAACCACGGTATCTCGCTGCTTTAATGTCCCCCATATATGAGGTTCCTCCATACGTACATAAACGTAGAGATGATTGACATCCCAAAGCATTTTAAAGCGTGTGTTGTAACGAGGCGTTAATTCCCCTTGAATATCTATAAAATCACTTGACCATGACGCTTGTTCCCAGGCCTTTTCCTTTGCATCACCATCAATCTGTAAACTATCGTTTAGCTTATAGGCGTTGTAGTATCTTGGAGAATTGGATTGGGCATTGATCTTGATCAGAAAGCAAGAATTAATAACCACTAAAAGAAAAAGGGATCTTAGGCGCATTGGTTGTGATGGTGTTTTTTGGATGTTAAAAAGGACAGTAATTGAAACGAATTCAACAATTACTGTCCTTTAAATATTCTTATAATAATCCAAACTAATAAATAATTTAGACCATCAACTGCGATTAATAGCTAAACACCACTAAAGTAAGGACGTTAAGCATAATGCTGTTTAATTAGTTTACGGTGTCCTTTTCTTTATTACCGAAAAGTCCTTGAATAAGTTTTCCAGCAGTGTTTTTAAGCTGCTCTTTTTTATCAGTCTGTACTGTATCACTGGTGGCTGTAGCAGTGCTATCGGCAGCTTTACCACCTCCTAAAACATCACCTAAGGCGTCTTTTAACTTATCCGTACCTTTACCGATAAGTTTCTGTTTTTGCTGCTCAACTAATTTTTTTGTTAGCGCACTTGCCGTTGCTCCTAGATCTGTAGAGATACTTGGATTCGTATAAGAACCTCCGATAGTAGCCGTTACAGGAACAGTCAAATTTTCTGCCTCCGGGTCATTCAATTTGTCTAGCATATTGGTGACATCCTTTCCAAGATATTTAGCAGGAACATCAAAGGTCAGGTTGTAGGCCATCGTTTTATCAAACCCATGACTTCCGGCAACCTCTACTGCGATGTCCTGATATTGAAATGTAAATGGTTTAACATTGACTTTTCCATTATCAAATTCTAAGGCAGCTTTAATATCCCTAGTTTTCTCCCCAGCAGTATTTAAAAAATCTACTTTCTGACTCAGTGCACTTAGCAATTTACCCTTTTTAGCATCTACACCGCTTATCAGGGCTTCAGCAATAGCATTCCCTGAGATCGACAATAGATTTGGAGTGAAATCAGAGTTCAGATTCCCTTTAATATCAAAAGTTGAATTTAAGGTTCCTGTTAAGGCATCAGCAATTGGTGTAATGGCTTGCAAAATTTCCAAACCTTGGAAAGACTCTGCGATACTAAAGTTGTTCATCCCAAGACCTAAATTAAACACGGGCACCTCCTCTTTGGTAGAAACTGCACCGTTTAAGGCTAAAGAACCACCGAATATGCTGGAAGTAACATCTTTTAAAGTTACGGCCTCGTCTTTGATCACAAGCGTACCAGAGACATCCTTGAGAGTCAAATTATCATATATCACTTTATTGGCCGTAGCATTAATCGTAGCTTCTAAGAAAGAAGGTATTTTAATTGCTTCTTCTGAGCTCTGCTCTGTTGTTTGTGGTGTAGTTTGAGTAGTTTCAGATTCCGATTTAGGCTCGACTGAAGCCTCCTCTTCCTCTGTAGAAGCCATCATAAAATCGTCGATAACAAAGGTGTTGGAGTTTAGGTTAAAGTTTCCTTTTAAGGTCTCTTTATTAAACATATACCCCAAGAAATTTTCTATTGTACCAGTAGCGGAAAGATCGGTTTGTCCTGTTTTAGCTACGAAACTATTTAGTTTAACATTTCCTCCTGAGAAGGCCATAGCAGCATCATTAATCTGTACAGGATTCTTGAGTTCATCTGAGCTATATTCAAATCCTTTCAAGACCAGCGTACCACTGTTTTTGGTGTTTTGATACTGGCTTTTCTCTATGGAATTCATATCAAAATTGGTGCTTAGATTTGCATCCAAAACACCTTTTAGAGGTGCCTCCAAATCAAAAGGATAAGCTTGAGACAGATTGGCTAGATTGATTCGTCCTTTGAGTGCTGCATTGACCAGTGGATTATCCATCAAGTTTTTAATCTGTGCATTTGCACTAAAAACATCCTCCGCAATCTGAAAATCTAATTTTTTAATATCCACAAAGGTATTTTCTACAATACCTGTTTGGTTAGCAATTTTAGCATCAATATGAATGTTTTTGACAGCCTGTGGTAAGTCAGGGTATCTGAAAGATGCATTATCCGAATTTATCGCAATGTCAAAAGTTGGAATATGGGTCTGATCAACGATTCCTTTTAATACTCCTACAACGCTAAAGTCGCCAGTGGTTTCTACATCGGAAATATCTTTAGAATATTCCTCAGGGATAACCGCCAAGAAATTTTTAAAATCTGTGGAAGGTGTATTAAAATTAATGTCAACTTCCTGATTGTTTTCATTGAGTTGAACAAAACCATCAAATACCAATTCTAATTGGTTGACCATGGCTTTATTGTCAAGAAAAGTATATTTGTTCTGATCTAAATCCACGCCGATGACTGCGTCTAAATTAACTGGATTACGGTTTAAGTATTTGACGCTATCCATGGCGAAAGATACCAATGTAGAGGTTCTAGTATCTAGTTCTGATACACTAGTAGACAAATCCCCATTTCCAGAGTGGTTGAACTCGTCAAGTTCAAAATACATCTTCCCTACTTGGTCGTAATATTTTATTTTAGAATTTGTAATCTCATAACTATCCACAGATAATGAAAGGACATCATCGCTCTGGGACGTTGTGGAAGTTTCTTCCTTTTGTTGTGATCCCGGGGTTTCACTTGATGATTCCTTGGCAATGTCGTAATTGGCATTTCCATCTTCATCGGTAAGGATATTCACTACTGCTCCATCAATTTCAAAACTAGTGATGTTATAAGGCTCACCTGCGTTGTTGAAGATTTGCATAAACGGCAGGCTTAAATGAGCTTTCTCAGCATAGGCCAAGGTATCACCTTCAAAAGGTGCATTGTTGATAATACTTAACTTATCTATCCCTACAGAAACATTTGGGAAATTTCGAAGTAAACTGATGTCTGCATCTGCAAACTCGAATTTCGCATCGATATTTTCATTCACAGTTTGCTTTACGATTTTAATGATCTTTCCTTCAAATAAAAACGGAGCGATCAACAATAAAACAACAATTACCGCGATTATAATAGCGGATATCTTTAGTATTTTTTTCATTTCGATATTCTTTTTTTGGGGATTGGTTATAAGTTTAGACAAAATTGCAGCATTTCCCCTACAATACATGAGTATTTAATAAAAGTTTAATATAATGTATTCAACTTATATACGCTTACTATAGGATTATAGACTAGCCAAAAACTTGAATAATCTAAAGCTCAAATCAAAACGCGAATTTAAGTCCTTTTTCCTTGATTAAAATACGTGTATTATACGCGGTTCTACTCCCCATGAATTTTACTATTCAGAAAGATCACGATCGAAAATCCCAAGATGAATTTAAAGGCGTCATCAGAGATTTTTAGTAAGCTGTTTAACAACTATTAAATCCATTTGTTGATCAATTAAAATCGCTTACCCCTTTGGCTTACTGGCTCCTATAGGGTTATAAACAAAAGCATTAATGCCGCTGTTAATATCGTTATCAACTATAAATCTACAACGATTGTTGATTAGTATTTTATTAATTAGGACAATTTTGTCTTGTTTTTTTTAAATTTGCCTAACCTCGATAATACGAGTTGCTAATCAATCGAAAATTATAAGCGATATGAAAAATTTGGTAGTTAAAAGGTCAGGGGCATATGTACCTCTGGAAGGGTATAAAATACTCATAGCTTTGGATAAAGCCTTTGGTAGTGTTCAGCAAACCACTGACACGGAGATCTACAATCGACTTATGCGTAAGATTGAGTCGAAAACAGTAGTGTCGGTTGAAGATATTCAAGACGGCATTGAAAGGGAACTCTTTGAGGCCGGTTACTTCGATGTGCTACGTTCTTTTATCCTATATCGCTATACCCGTAAAATGCAACGAGAACACAGCGCCGGTTTTAATCCATTTACTACATATGTAGACAGCTCACAAGCAGTTGCGGAATATATTGATCAAACCGATTGGAGGATCAATGCCAATGCAAACACCTCCTATTCTAATGCGGGTTTGGTCAACAATGCTGCTGGTAAATTAATCGCGAATTACTGGCTGGATCAAGTCTATTCCAAGGTGGAAGGTGAGGCACATCGTTGTGGAGACTTGCACATTCACGATTTGGATTGTTTAACGGGTTACTGTGCCGGGTGGAGTTTAAGGGTGCTGCTGGATGAAGGTTTCAACGGTGTACGTGGTCGTGTTGAAAGTCGCCCTCCCAATCACCTTAGAGAAGCATTAGGACAAATGGCAAACTTCCTTGGAATCCTACAAAGCGAATGGGCAGGAGCTCAAGCGTTTAGTTCTTTTGACACCTATTTAGCACCCTACGTATTTAAAGATCAAATGAGTTTTGAACAAATTCTAAAAGCCATACGCAGTTTTGTATACAACCTCAATGTTCCAGCCCGATGGGGCCAATCGCCCTTTACCAACATCACCCTTGATTGGGTAGTACCTGAAGATTTAAAAGAACAAATTCCAACACGACAAGGGAGGCACTTGTTTGAAGGGGTAAACGATGAAAGTTTAATAGAATTAGCCAAACAAAAAGGAGTCAGTGAACTCACCTCCTTAAGGTATGAGCATTTTGCTGAAGAAATGCAACTCCTAAACAAGGCTTATTACCAGGTAATGACAGAAGGCGATGCTTCTGGACAGCCCTTCACCTTCCCCATCCCTACGGTGAATATCACAGAAGATTTTGATTGGCATGGCCCTAACACGGATATTTTATTTCAAAATACTGCTAAAATAGGATCCTCTTACTTCCAAAATTTCATTGGAAGTCAATACCTCATCGATGAAAATGGACAACGCGTCCCTAACCCTGAAGCCTATCAGCCGAATGCAGTCCGGAGCATGTGCTGTAGACTTCAACTCGATCTTAGAGAACTGTTAAAACGTGGAAATGGACTTTTTGGAAGTGCAGAGATGACAGGTAGCCTTGGAGTAGTCACCCTTAATATGGCGCGATTAGGGTATTTATATGCCGGAAAAAGGATAGCGTTATACCAAGCCATGGATCACTTATTGGATTTAGCGAAATCCACCTTGGAGAAAAAACGGGTCTTTGTGCAACAGATGTTTGATCGCGGTTTATATCCCTATACCCGTCGATACCTCACCCATTTCAGAAATCACTTTTCAACCATAGGTGTCAATGGCATGAATGAGATGGTGAGAAACTTCACACATGATCGTTATGATGTTACTGATGCATTCGGTCATGATATGGTTGCGGAAATCCTGGATTATATAAGAAAACGTCTAAGAGAATATCAGGAAGAAACTGGGAATCTATACAACCTAGAGGCAACGCCTGCTGAAGGTACTACCTACAGATTTGCTAAGGAAGACCTCAAACGGTATCCGAAAATTCTCCAAGCTGGAACTCCTAAAAACCCTTATTACACCAATAGTTCACAGCTACCTGTTGACTATACAGAAGATCCCTTTGAGGCTCTGCTAATGCAGGATGAGTTGCAGTGCAAATATACTGGTGGAACGGTATTGCATTTGTATATGAACGAAAAAATCAGTTCACCTGAATCCTGTAGACAATTTGTGAAAACAGTACTGACCAAATTTAAACTCCCTTATATCACTGTTACCCCAGTATTCAGCATATGCCCAGTACATGGCTATCTAAATGGTGAGCATGAATACTGTCCTGAATGTGACCAGCAATTACTGGATAAAATAGAAGTCGAATCGGATGTTTTGACTACCTAGTGTTAGGAGGTATCAGTGTTGTTATGATATAAAATTTTAATGATTTATTTAATAACCATCCGAGTGTAATCGGATCTAAAAACTTCAAAAGAATGAAAACTATGCAGCACCAAGAATTAAGTACCGTGAATGAATTACGAACTAAGTGTTTAGTGTATACCCGAGTCATGGGGTATCACAGACCAGTAGAAAGTTTTAACATTGGAAAAAAAGGTGAACACAAGCAACGTAAACATTTTAGAGAGAACGGCTAAAAACATTTATTCCATTACCCCCTTTACCCTACTAGATTTTCCAGGGTATCCCTCCTGTATTTTTTGGTTTAGCGGTTGTAACATGAGGTGTTTGTATTGTTATAACCCAGATATCGTTTTAGGAAAAGGTTCTTTAACGTATAACGATGCCCTGGAGTTTCTAAAAACAAGGATTGGCTTATTAAATGGAGTTGTCATGAGTGGAGGAGAATGTTCATTACACCCGCATTTCACAGCTTTTGTTTCTGAGGTAAAAGAATTGGGATTCTTGGTTAAAATTGACACTAACGGCAGCAGGCCTAAGGTACTTAACACCTTATTGAGTCAAGGTCTAATCGACTATGTCGCTCTGGATTTCAAGGCTATGCCAGATAAGGAAGTTGCCATTACCGGCGGTGTATTTTTTGAAGACTTTACGGCATCTCTAGAGCTTTTATTGTCTTATAGAATGGCTTTTGAAGTTCGAACGACTGTGCACAAAAGTTTACTGAGCTCAGATGACATTTTAACCATGAGTAGTTACTTAAATCAAAAGAACTACCAAGGAGTATACTATTTACAAAACTTTAAAGATGGTGTTCCCACACTGGGGGATATAAAATACAATAGAACTACTATAGACCTTCAGGCCCTAAAGAATTCAAAAATTCCTATTTCCGTGAGAAACTAAAAATTTCCTTACAGCAATAGGAATTATATACAATTTACCTAAAACTATTTCTTTAGGTGAAGAATGTGCTACTTACCCACAAATTAATGGATGTTGATCTCAAAAGGCATTCTTGCCTGTATTCCTTTTTGTGTACTTACAGCTTTTAGTTGTTGCATTACCTTATAGATTTCTTCTCCGAGTTCTTCTTTTAGAATTTCTTCTTTGGATTCAGCAAATCCAAAACTAGACAAACCTCTAAAAAGCTCCTCAAGGGATGTTTCATATACAGGATAATTTGCAATTCGGTATGAGCTTAAACCAGTAGAACTAGCGGCGTAATCAATAGCTGCGTCGATACCTCCTATTTCATCTACCAAACCTTTTTCTAAAGCTTGTTCTCCTGTCCAAACGCGTCCTTGTGCAACAGAATCAACCCCAGAAATAGACATTGACCTACCATCTGCAACTTTCGTTAAGAAGGTCTGATAGAACTCCTCAATTCCCGTTTTCATATTAGCTTTAAAGTCTTCAGAAGCAGGCTCAAATAAGCTATAGGCTGTCGAATTTTTGTTGGTGTTGACTTGCTCTGCGTTAATCCCCCAGTTTTCAGCCAAACCGCTTACATTTGGTATGGTTGCAAACACCCCGATTGAACCTGTTATAGTGGTAGGCTCAGCATAAATTTTATCACCAGCAACTGCCATGTAGTAACCACCGGATGCTGCCAAGTCTCCCATGGAAACTATCACTGGTTTTATTGCTTTGGTTACTTGAATTTCACGCCAGATAATATCGGATGTGATCGCCATTCCTCCCGGTGAATTAATCCTTAGAACAATTGCTTTTACGCGCTCATCTTCTCTGGCATCTTTGAGGGATTTGAACATGATGTCTTGCCCAATATAATTGTCGTTTCCTTTCCCAAAACCTATTTCACCCTGTGCGTAAATCACTGCAATGCGATCACTTGCCTTTGATCGCAATGTTGTATAGGCATACTCGGCGTAATCTAAAATGTTAATGTAGTTTAAATCTTGATCATCAGAAAGTCCAAGTTGGCCTTTTAAAGCTGTTGTATACTGATCTATATATGCCAAGGCGTCGACAAAGTTATTTTCAAGCGCCATCTCTGTAGTCCGTGTAGCCAAATTATCAGCATATGCATTGAGTTGATCCTCGGTAATTGATCTACTTTGAGCTATATCACCTAAGTAAGTATCCCAAACCGATTGTAGTAATTCAGAGATTTGTTGACGATTTTCATCACTCATAGTATTGGACAAAAAAGGTTCTACTGCGCTCTTGTATTTACCATGCCTGATAACTTCCATCTGTACCCCGGTGTTTTCTTGAAGTTCTTTAAAGAACAATACCTCAGAGGAGAGCCCCCGAAAGTCTAAAGTCCCGGCAGGATTTAAAAATACTGAATCTGCCGCCGAGGCCAGGTAATAATCTTTTTGCATGTAAATATCCCCATAGGCATACACAAATTTACCTGAATCCTTAAAGGCTAAGACAGCATCTCTAATAGATTTGGTAGTTGCCGCACCGGTAGAAAGTAAAGAACTATGAATACTAATTCCTTTTATTTTATCGTCCGTGGCTGCTTTTTCTATAGCAAACAAGACGTTGTTAACACCATTGTACTCTTCGTACTGATACTCCATATCAGTGAATCTATAGGTTCCTCCGTAATCCTTTAGAGGACGGTCGAATGCGATCTCCAATACGGAATTATTCTTAACAATGATAGGTTGTTCCGCACTGCCTGCTATGGTCACTACAATAAGGAAAAACATAAATACAATTCCCAATGCAATCAACGTACCTAGAACCGCTGCCAATAAATTTCTTAAAAACTTCATATTCTTATTTCAATGATAGTCAAAGATAATTGGCTACACCCAAAAAACAAACAATTCACAGATAATAAATATTGTGGTAAAAAGGTAATTGTTTATAATTTTTCTTCAAAGCCCCATTTTTAATGACCCCTCTTTTGTTTCTTTGTAAGGTGAAAAATTCAGTCAACCGCGCATATCTGTCAGCAGGAAGTAATTTAGGAGATCGGCGAGCTAATTTGCAAAAGGCCATTGAGCTACTAAATGAAAAAGGAGGAACTGTTACCTCCTGTTCATCTATTTATGAAACTCCAGCTTGGGGTTTTAAAAGTGATGATTTTTACAATATTTGTTTAGGTATAGATACGCACCTCTCCCCAAGCGAGTTATTAGACTGTATGTTGAGCATTGAAACTACACTGGGTAGAACTAGAGATCCTAAGGCAGAAAATTATGCCGCGCGAACCATAGATTTGGACATTTTATTCTACCAGGACCTTATCATTAAAAACGAGCATTTAGTAATTCCTCATCCTCATATGCAACTCAGACGTTTTGTTCTAGAGCCTCTGGCTGAAATCGTGCCGGGAAAAATACACCCTGTTTTGAACCAAACTATTTCTGAGTTACTAGAAGAGTGCGACGACCAAAGTGCACTTGTGAAAACTGATCTACAAATCCAGTTTCAAAAAAACAATTTCTCAAGATTTAGATTCATCGCCATTGAAGGGAATATCGGTGCTGGCAAGACTACCTTGGCTACCAAAATCGCCGAAGATTTTAATGGTCAACTTATTTTAGAACGTTTTGCGGATAACCCTTTTCTTCCCAAGTTCTATGAGGATCAAAGTCGTTATGCCTTTACGCTTGAAATGTCATTTTTAGCAGATCGCTACCAACAGTTCACTAGTGACACTTCCAAACCGAACTTGTTCAACAATTTCATGATTAGTGATTATGACATATTTAAATCGTTGATATTTGCGAATGTCACCTTGCAAAAGGAAGAGTTTGATCTGTACCGAAAGCTTTTTAATATCATGTACAAGGAGGTTATTAAGCCCGATATTTATGTGTTTTTATTTCAAAGTCATGAACGTTTACTCGAGAATATTAAAAAACGTGGTCGTCATTATGAACAACAAATCGATCCCGACTATTTGAAGAGTATTAATTCTGCGTATTTACAGTTTATAAAATCGCATCCAGAAATCAACCCCATCATTATAGATGTCACAGAGTTAGATTTTGTTAAGAGCGAAAAAGACTATAAGTTTATTATAGACAAAATTCACCAAGGTAGCTAGGTATAGACATTCTTTTTAGAATTATTTAAGAAATATTTTGGTTTATTGCTTAAACTTCACTTAATTCGTGGGGCAATTTTTATAGTAGAAAACTAGCTAACTTTACTTAATATATTTCCTGGGATTCGTTTAACGGATCCCTTTTTTTAGTTTGATAGTTTTGCAAACAAATCCCAAACCACAACCCCTACACTAACAGAAATATTCAAAGAGTGCTTTGTTCCAAACTGAGGAATTTCAACAACATGATCAGTATTGCTTACCACCGTTTGTTTTACGCCTTTGACCTCATTTCCAAATACAATAGCATATCGATTTGAAGCTTCGATGCTAAACTCATCCAACATGGTGGCGTTTTCAGCCTGCTCAATCGCCACTGTAATAACCCCCTCTGCTTTAAGTTTGTTCACGACTTCATTGGTGTCTTCCACATATTCCCAGTCAACGCTTTCTGTTGCACCCAACGCAGTTTTATGAATGTCCTTGTGAGGTGGAGTTGCAGTAATACCACACAAATAGATTTTCTCAATTAAAAATGCATCAGCTGTACGAAAAACAGAACCGATATTATTTAGACTTCGAATGTTGTCCAGTACTATGATGACAGGTGTTTTTGTTGCCTTTTTAAAGGCTTCAACCTCCAGTCTATTCAGTTCACTATTCTTTAATTTTCGCATTATTTTAATTTTAGGGCAAAAGTAACCAAATATCAGACTGAAGGCAAAAGCACATCTAAAAAGTAACTTAAAATGGCCCCTTATATTTTCTGGTCTAATTCTAAATTGCTTTTTTTGGTAAATGTTCTTAAAACTTCCTTTAGAAATGGAAATTCAGCATAAAAAATAATACTTTCGTCAAAGAACATAAAAAACATATTTTGGCAGCTTCTAAAACTAAAAAAGTAACTCCTTTAATGAATCAATATAATAGCATCAAGGCAAAATATCCTGATGCCCTACTATTGTTTAGAGTTGGTGATTTTTACGAAACCTTCGGCGAAGACGCCGTTGTAGCCGCCAAAATATTGGGGATTGTTCAAACTCACCGAAATAATGGAGGTGATCGTACGGAACTTGCCGGCTTCCCACACCATTCGCTCAACACCTATTTACCTAAATTAGTTAAGGCCGGAAAGCGTGTGGCTATCTGTGATCAACTGGAGGACCCTAAGCTTACAAAGTCCATTGTAAAAAGGGGTGTTACTGAACTCGTCACCCCTGGTGTAGCGCTTAATGATGATATATTGGCTGCAAAATCCAATAACTTCCTCTGTGCTATTCATTACGATAAAATGCGATTGGGAATATCTTTTCTGGACATCTCCACCGGAGAGTATCTTACTGCTGAGGGTCATAAAGAGTATATCTCAAAATTACTTCAGAACTTTTCTCCGAGTGAGGTGCTGGTTTCAAAGAAATTTAAAACCCAGTTCAAGGCGGATTTCGCAAACGAACTGCACTCTTTCTTTGTAGAAGATTGGGTGTTTCAAGAGGATTATGCAAATGAGACCTTGAATGAACACTTTCAAACAAAATCCCTTAAAGGATTTGGAGTCGAACAACTTAAATATGGGATAATCGCTTCAGGCGCGATTTTGTATTATCTCTCAGAGACTCAAAACAAAAAACTGGATCATATTACTTCTATCTCTCGTATTGCAGAAGAGCAATATGTGTGGATGGATCGTTTTACCATTAGAAACTTAGAACTCTATAACACAGGACACGCAAATGCGGTAAGCTTATTGGATGTCATTGACAAAACAATTTCTCCAATGGGTGGCCGTATGCTTAAAAGATGGTTGGCTCTTCCGCTTAAAAATAGTGATGATATTAAGCAAAGGCATCAGATCGTTGATTTCTTTAAAGGTGATCAGCATTTAAGACATTGGTTTCGGGAACAAATTAAACAGATCAGTGATCTTGAGCGTTTGATTTCAAAAATAGCTACTGGAAAAATAAACCCAAGGGAAGTCGTTTATTTAAAGAACTCCCTAAAAGCTATCGAACCTATCAAAACCACTATTGATCAAAGTAAAAACGACGATCTAAAGGCTCTGGGAGCCCAGATTAACATCTGTAAAGAACTTCGTATCCGTATCGATGAAACGATTCACCCGGAGGCTCCTACTAACATCACTAAGGGAACCACAATTGCAGAAGGTTTTTCTGAAGAACTGGATGAACTACGAGGGTTAGCTTTTTCAGGAAAGGATTACCTAGACAATATGTTACAGAGAGAAACTCAAATTACAGGGATTAGTTCTCTTAAAATTGCAAGCAACAATGTGTTCGGATACTATATCGAAGTTAGAAACTCTCATAAAGATAAAGTACCAGAGCATTGGGTCCGAAAACAAACCCTAGTAAACGCAGAACGCTACATCACTGAGGAATTAAAAGAATACGAAGCCAAGATCTTAGGGGCAGAAGAAAAAATAGCCGCCTTAGAACTCCAATTGTTTAATCAGCTTGTGTTATGGATGCACTCCTACATACAACAGGTACAAAAAAATGCATACATCATCGCTCAGTTGGATTGTTTATGTGGATTTGCTCAGCTCGCAGAAGAGAATAATTACAACTATCCTGAATTGGATGAGAGTTTTGATATTGATATTGTAAACGGCAGACACCCGGTTATCGAAAAGCAACTTCAACCTGGGGACTCCTATATCGCAAACAGCACCTTTTTAGATAGGAATGACCAGCAAATCATCATGATTACCGGACCTAACATGAGTGGTAAGTCAGCAATACTAAGACAGACAGCTCTTATTGTACTACTTGCCCAAATGGGAAGTTTTGTTCCTGCTGAAAAAGCACGTATTGGAATCGTTGATAAAATCTTTACACGTGTTGGGGCAAGCGACAATATCTCACTTGGCGAATCTACATTCATGGTGGAAATGAATGAAACTGCTTCTATCTTAAATAATAGTTCGGAGCGGAGTCTGATCCTACTGGATGAAATTGGAAGGGGTACCAGTACTTACGATGGTATTTCTATTGCGTGGGCCATAGCGGAATACATCCATGAACATCCACATAGAGCTAAAACTCTATTTGCAACGCATTATCACGAGCTCAATGAGATGAGTTCTACTTTTGAAAGGATAAAGAATTACAATGTATCGGTAAAAGAGCTTAAAGACAATGTTTTGTTTTTAAGAAAATTAGTCCCTGGAGGAAGCCAACATAGTTTCGGTATTCACGTCGCAAAAATGGCGGGCATGCCACAGCAGGTGATTCACCGGGCAAATAAGATTCTAAAGCAGCTAGAAAAATCTCACAGCAGTGAAGAACTCACAGATAAGCTTAAAACATCGCAACAGGATATGCAATTGAGCTTCTTTAATCTTGATGATCCCTTACTGGAAGAAATTAAGGAGGAAATATTAGGTACCGATATCGACACCCTTACTCCTGTGGAAGCTCTTATGAAATTAAATGAGATAAAAAGAATGCTGGGAAAGAGTTAGTTAAACTCTTTAGTAAATGAATTCTATTCTTTTTCAAATAAATGCTTTGCTTTTTGAAGAATTGTATTAAATTTGCATCCGCATTGAAGAAAATATAAGCTTATAAACTAATATTTTCAACGTTCATAAAAATCGCGAAAATAGCTCAGTTGGTAGAGCGCAACCTTGCCAAGGTTGAGGTCGCGGGTTCGAATCCCGTTTTTCGCTCAGGCATACCAATAAAAAATATTTTGCTCGAGTGGTGGAATTGGTAGACACGCTGGACTTAAAATCCAGTGAGCAGTAATGTTCGTGCGGGTTCAAGTCCCGCCTCGAGTACTTAAAACCCCTGTAAAACATTGATTTTGCAGGGGTTTTTGAATTTTTACTGACTAATCCAAGGTTGATGAGTTTAAGCACTAAATTATTTGATCTGTTTTCCTTTTATTGTCAACCTATACTTTTGCTTACTGCTTTTGGGTTTGTCCGGAATGGTCATTTCAATTAATTTAGCATCAAGGGCTGGCTGTAAGTAATTACATAAAAATGTTGGACGGTTTTATTCATATCTGCTCCAAGTTCTATCCGGTCTGAAACATCAACAGAATATCCACATAGACCCCATTTTTTTGGGTTTATAGATAATCAAAAAGGTAGTAGTACAAAAATATTTGGTTTGAAAAACACTGCACATTCAGGCGTAAATCGAAAACGAAATATGAGCCATTTTATCCCAAATATTTTCCAAACTTGGGATAAATTAGACGTAAAATAATCAGCCACTTTTAATCAATATGAGAATTCAATCATTGAGTTATATCGCATATCGCAATATGCAATATAAACATGTAAAGCATTGTTTATTAGAAAAATATTTTTTAATATTGCATATCGCAATATGAGATATGGCTCAGGCAAAAAACAATTTAAAACCACAAGACGTTGTAATTCTCCTAAAAATAATTGCTTTAGGGGGACAATCTTGGTTTCATCACACATTGGCACAAGAGCTGGGAATGAGCCAATCTGAAGTGAGTCAATCGCTAAATCGCTCCAAATATGCAGGGTTAATCGATGATAATAGGAAAAAGGTAAACAGAATTGCTTTAACTGAATTCTTAATGAATGGTGTTGCCTATGCTTTTCCGCAACAACCAGGAGCTTTGGTAAGAGGCATTTTAACGGCACACTCTGCAGAACCGCTAAACAAAATTATCAATGCAAATGAAAAATATGTTTGGCCCTATGCAAAAGGAATAGACAGAGGACAAGCTATAGAACCGCTATATAGTACAATCGTCGAAGCTTCTTTAAAAGATAAGGGTTTATATGAATTACTCGCTATGGTAGACGCAATAAGAGTCGGAAGAACTCGAGAAAAAGAAATAGCCAAAAAAGAACTCCGAAAAAGAATCCTAAATGCATAACAAAGTCATAAACCTTGGTTTAGTGGCACAAGTCGCACAAGGATTGCAAGAATTGAGAGATAAGATGGTGTTCGTAGGAGGTGCCGTTATCAGTTTATATACGGATGACCCGGCTGCTGACGAAATAAGACCAACTTCAGATATCGATATGACCATTAATTTAGCAAACTATGCCGAATGGGCTCAAATGCAGGAAAGATTGGCAGAATTAAATTTTCATCCTGATCCCCAAGGACAATCAATATGTTCATACAAATTTCAAGATATTGCCATTGACATAATACCGGCTGATGATAGTGGAATTGGAGTTTCAAACAAATGGTACAAACCAGGTTTTAAATATCTGCAACAAATAGAATTACTGGATGGAATTTACATAAACATTTTGCCTTCACCCTATTTCTTGGCAACAAAACTAGAAGCATTCAAAGACAGAGGTCAGAATGACTTTTATGGTAGTCACGATTTTGAAGATATCATCTATCTTTTGGATAACAGAACAACAATAGTTGAAGAAATCCTGGCGGCTGATGATGACGTTAAAGAATACATCAAAACTGAATTGGCAGGAATAAAGAAACATCCACAAGCTGAAGAGATTTTAGCCATGCATATACATCCGCTAATAAGAGATGAAAGGTTTAAAATGTTGATAGGGAAATTAGAGATGATTACAAATGTAGAGTAACAAAAATATTAAGTATGAGTTTACAAAATAAATTAATCTATGAAAGATAAATTCAGTGAATTTAACACAGGTGACTATAATACACTTCATCGGGAAAGCGTAAGGTTTTTATAAGATACTCTTAAAGATTCGAAACATTCCAAATCTGTTATGGTAACATATCATGTACCGGTTTTTAACAACTGTCCGGAAAAATACAGAGATAGTGAAATAAATGAAGATTTCGCAGTTAATCTAACTGATTTAATAGCTGATAGCCATATTGATTACTGGGTTTACGAACATCATCATTGTGGTATACCTAATTTTAATGTTAGCAATACCACTTGTTGAAATCGGTAGATTTGAACCAAGCAGCAAAGTATGTTCTAGTTGTGGTAATAACAAGAAAGGTTTAAACCTTTCGATTAGGGAATGGACTTGCAATAATGGTCATAAATTAGACCGTGATTTGAACGCTGCATACAATATTAAGAATTTTGGGGTTAGGGACAATTTGTACGCCAACGTAAGCCATTAGGTTATGCGCTGTACAGTGAGCTCTCACATCTCGCTAGTGTGGGTAGCTATAACATCATCATGATTTTGAGCGTTTGGAAGATTTATATTCTTCCCAATTTCCGAAGTGCTACCCATTGCTTTAACACTTCTCGAGAATCCCCAGCTGGATACCCTAACACAGTCTTACCTGCAGGGACATCTTTAAGAACTCCGGAACCCGCAGCAACCGTAGCTCCACTATGAATAGTGATATGATCTTTTATTGAAGCACTCCCCCCTATTATTACCCCGTCTCCCAAAGTAACAGAACCTGCAAGACCACTGCTCCCTGCCATAATACAGAATCGACCCAAAACAGAATTATGACCTATTTGAACAAGATTATCTATTTTACAACCATCACCCAAAATCGTGGAACTGAATTTTCCTCGATCAACAGTGGAATTAGCTCCTATTTCTACATGATCTCCGATTACCACATTACCTATCTGAGGGATTTTTGTCAATCCCACACATCCTTCGCTCGGCCGATAACCAAAGCCATCGGCACCAATGCTTACATTAATGTGCAAAATACAATACGCTCCTATTTCGCAGCGTTCACGTATGACCGTACCTGACCATATAATAGTGTTTTTACCAATTTGGACTTCGTCAAAAATGGTAACATTAGGATACAAAACAACTCCATCACCAAGAATAACATTTTCCCCTACATAGCAACCTGCTCCGATTTTACAGTTTTTTCCGATCTTGACAGACTTATGGAGTACCGCTGAAGAGTGATATTCTTCCTCAAGTACCGGAGGCCCCGGGTCATACATTTCTAAAACCTTAGCCATAGCAAGATCTACATTTTTGACTTTAATAAATGAACGTCCCTCACCTGGTAATAAATTTAAAGTTTCATTTATAATAGCAGCACCAGCCCTTGAATTGTCCCAGAGCTTTTCGTACTTCCTACTACCAATAAAGGTTACATGATGAGATTCTGCATTTTCAATTTGTTCGGGACCAGATATTCGCTGATTACTATCACCTAATAGTGTTCCTTTTATTTGTTTGTTAATCTCATTGAGGGTGAAAGATTTCATTAGTTTTTTTGTTTAAGTGATTAGGTTGATTTTTGTGAACGATCTAATTAAGCGATAAAATGGGTCTAAAAAACTTCAGAAAGTGGTGTAATGTACTCTCACTATCTTGTATAAGTAGATCACTATTTATTCAAATAATTTTGGTAAGTATAAATTTTCCCCGCATTTTGGTACTAAGGTTGTCAAACCTGCCATGCTTATTCTTAGAGTGCTGGAGAAGGAAGATGAGGATTTGGTAATGAGAAATATTTTATCACTAAAACATTCATATATAGGTATATATATTAATCCTTTTAAAGAAAGATCCAGCGGTTTAAATGCCGGTTTCAACTTTAAAAACTGTATGGGGGATATCGTTGATTTGTTCAGAAGGACATATGTATTAAACTTGTTAAAACACTGATTATACAGAATTTATTGATGAAATATACTTATTATTAATTTTCTAGGCAAACATAAGTATCCGTCACTAGCAAAAATTGTACAATTGCGATAACGAATCTACATGAAAATACAGGTTGCTTCACCCCTAGCACATCGGGGAATTGTTTATTCATGAATTTTATTGGCGTAAAGACCGAAAATTTATTTAAATCTTGTTAACCCATAGATTGACATTAAACCGTACACTCCCTATTTACTATTGAGAACGTATTTTATAAAAGAATATTCTTTAGTACGAACTATAAAAAATAGGGGTTTCCACTCTTTTTGATGATAAAGAATCGTAATTTAGTATGACTTTTCAAGATTTGCATTGAAAAGAACATAGAAAACTTCTACGTGAGCAGAAAATGATTATAAAATGAAAAATCAAGACCTATGATAAAATTTAAAATTATCGCATCAATAGCTTTTATAGCCGTACTGATGAGTTGCGATTCGAAAACAAATCCCGAAAGTAAAACTATAAATCAGACCGAAGTAGAATCGGATACACTGACAAAGCATCTTAGAGCATTCGATTCAGAGCTACCGACAATCGGCCTTTTGATGTATAATGGAGTTTTACAGAGCGAAGTTATTGCTACATCTGACGTTTTTTCAAAACCAACGGAAGATGGAAAACAGCTTTTCAATGTGGTTTCAATTGCAGAGACTGATAACCCGATAACCACTGAGGAAGGAATGCATTTTGTTCCTGATTATACCTTCGAAAACAGCCCTAAATTAACTGCTTTGTTTGTACCAAGTGCTTATGATATGTACGCCCAAGTTCACAATGAAAAAATAGTGGATTTTATACGAGAGAGGAATAACGAAACTGAATATGTCGTAAGTAATTGTGCAGGAGCCCAATTGATCGGTGAATCAGGCATTGCAGACGGAAAGAAAATCGTGACTTGGATTGGTGGAGGCGAACAATTACAAAAAGATTATCCGAATTTAAAAGTTCAAAACGACAGTTTGGTAACCTTTGTTGAAGATGGAAAATTCAGTTCCTCAAACGGAAATTTAGCGAGCTATATTTCGGCTTTGAATTTATTAGAAAAAATGACCAGTCCTGAGCATAGGAAGTTTGTCGAAAGTTATTTATATCTCGACCGACTTCAAGATTGGAAAAAATAAGTACAGTGGGCGATAAGGTATAATACATTACCGGTAGGGCTATACACTGACGCAGCTCTACACTTAAAAAAGGCTTTAAAAACCTTATCGGTTATTTAGGACTAGACGATACTTTCAGTCCTTATACCTAAATACACTTTTCCCAAGCAAAATGATGGCCCCTTCAATTTAAAGTTAATGTACAAGTAGATTCCTGAGCTCGTACTAACTAATAAATTTAAGGATGTGTTAGAGGTCGAGTGTCAACACCATCCACTCCCCTATAGTATTCTAGGATTCGTATTCTTAATAAATATTCATATTTGGCATTGGACAGATTGATCATTGCAGTGTCCATATTATTTTTACTGGTTATATATTCCACTATATTGGAAACACCGCTATTAAATCTAATTTCATTGATCCGAAAAGACTCCTGGAAAGCAGCTACCTGTTCTTTGTATATGTGATATCGCTCTAGTGCAGCCTCCATTTTCAAATAAGCATTCTCAATAGCATTCTTAAATTGGAGTTTCGTATTTTGAAAGTCGATCTTAGTCTCTTCAAATTTTATTTTTCCCAATGCCACATCATTCTTAGACTGAAATCCATTTAATAACGGTATGCTTACTTCAACTCCGAAAGATGTATAAACATTATTTTTAATTTGATCCATATAACCGATATCCTCTCCCGTAAACATCGTTTGATTCTCTAGTACAGGATAATTAATATCATCAATAGTAATAAAGCCACCCGACTCCACTATTGAAGAACCTGTCTCGTTAAAAAACTGGGCAGCACTTGAGTAATTAGTATTTAACTGACCAAATAAAGAGATATTGGGGATATAACCAGACTTTGCCACTTTTATACCACTCTTAGCCGCATCCAATCGAAACTGTTTTGCCTTAAACGTTGCCAAGTTTGCCAGGGCATCGGAAAATACTTCATAAGAAGTATATGGATATTTTATAATGTTGTCCATAACATCAATGGCAACAAATTTAGCATCGGTTTTTGATTCCGAGTTTAATAATTGAAATAGATTGAGTTTGGCTTCTTTAAAACTGTTGTCAGCATTGATCACGTTTGCCATATCCAAAGCAAGTTGCCCTTGCATATCGGTATAATCAGCAGGGTTTCCAATCTCCTCTTCATAAAGTGATTTTAATCGCTTTAGTTGATCTTTAGTAGTTTCCAGACGTGATTTAGCTAATTTAAATAAATCCTTATTATTCAATATCTGAAGATATGTTAAGGTAACATCCAATATTAAATTTTGTCTTTGCTCTTCCATTTCCATTTCCGAGGCATTAAAACTGTATTTTCTTTGTCTAATGCTGTTTAATAATTTAAATCCATTGAAGACAGTAAAATTAAGATTCAGTCCGGCATTGGAGAATGTTAACTTTTGATCTACATAATCATTGGTATATGGATCTATGCTGCGACCATTACTAACCCCCAAATTATAATTGGCATTTAAAGTCGGAAATAGTGCCGCTTTGGATTGCTTGAAATTAATGCGTGAAGCATCCATTGACAGGGTTGATTTTTTTAAGTCCAGATTATTTTCAATAGCTGTTTCAATACAATACGCTAATGTTAGAGGTTCTTGTGTCTTCTCCTGCGCATATAGTTGTATGCCAATGAGTGCACATAGAAAGATGATTCTTTTGTTTATCATAATTTTGAGTTATCTATTTAAATAAAGGCATAAAGAATTCTTCTTCTGTTAGTTTTTAACAGAAGTGATCTCAAGATAAATAGCATGAAAATGAGTGAAAATTTATGCCGCCAACTCTTTTATCTGCTAATTATTCTTCCATCTAATAATTCAATGATTTGAGAGCCGTATTCAGCATTTTTTTCAGAATGTGTTACCTGAATAATGGTGACGCCTTCTTGATTCAACCGTTTAAAAACCTCCATAATCTCTTCTCCTTGTTTGGAATTAAGATTCCCGGTTGGTTCATCGGCCAATAACAATTTAGGTTTGCCTATCAATGCACGAGCAACTCCTACCAATTGTTGCTGACCGCCACTTAACTGGGACGGAAACAGGTCTTTTTTTCCCACAATATTGAAGCGATCCAGCATATCGGAAACCAGTGCTTTTCTTTCTGAGGAGCTAACTTTTTTATACAATAGTGGTGTTTCAATATTTTCATAGACTGTGAGTTCGTCTATCAAATGATACGCCTGAAAAACAAAGCCTATATTTTCTTTAAACAAGCGTGATCTAAATTTTTCCTTTAGCTGATGTACGGGTTGCTCATTGAAGAAATATTCACCTTCATCAAAGGTATCGAGCATTCCAAGTATATTCAGTAAAGTTGACTTTCCTGATCCGGAAGGTCCCATTACGGAAACAAATGAACCCTGAGCTATCTGTAGGTTGATATCCTTTAACAAGAAGACTCTGTTTCCTCCTGAATTTACCCATTTAAATACGTTTTTAAGTTCCAAAAGCATGTTTTGATTGATTTTAATTATTCGTTTCTTAAGCTATTAATTGGATTTGTATATGCTGTAGCAATTGTTTTCAGACTCATAATTAGCAATGCTAAAATGAGTACCCCTAAACCACCTAGTAGAAAAACCCACCAACTAATAGACGTCTTATATGCATAATCTTGCAGCCATTTATCCAGTCCATACCACGCCACTGGAACCGCAATTACATAGGCAATTACTACTAAAGTCAAGAAATCTTTACAAAGTAAAGTGTTTATTTGAACTATTGAAGCTCCCAAAATTTTACGTATACCAATTTCCTTAACACGTCTTTGGGTAGTATAAATTACTAAGCCGAAGAGACCAAGACAGCTTAAAAGTATTGAAATTCCGGTTGCCCAACTCAAGAGCCTGGTCATCTTACTTTCACTTTCATAGAAATCGGCAATGGTATCATCCATGAAATTTAATTTAAAATCATCGTTCGAGTAGATAGATTTCCAAATATCCTCCACCTCAGCAAGGAGTAAAGACCAATTATCAGCATCCGCCCTATTGAGCTGAAAATGTATGGTATTAAACTGTGAGTAACGTGATCTTTTCCAATCACCTACTAAAGCCATAGGCTCTATTTTACTTTTCAGCGATCGCTGATGAAAGTCTTCCATAACCCCTACAATAGGAACCGCATCCTCACCTTGTCCTATTATTTTCCCAATGGCTTCCTGAGGTGTTTTAAAACCAAGCATGTTACTGTATGCTTCATTAATTACATATTCGTGTATGGTATCATTTCTTAATTTTCTTCCGGCTAACAATCTTATATCATACAGATCCAGATAGTCCTCATCTCCGTATAATAATTCTAAAGTTGTATGAATCTGCTTTTTACCGTCTATATAATCTACCTCTGTGGCATGTGAATTAAAAGAAGCTGGTGGTGATCCTCCAAGACTAATCGCTTTAATTTGAGGAATAGTCTTTAATTTTTGAATAAAAAGCTCCCTTTTTTGCATGGATCTATCATGCCAAGGTGTTCTTATATAGGTTATGGCATCCGTTTTAAACCCCATGTCTTTTGTCAGCAGATAATGGATTTGCTTTCCTACCATTAGCGTAGAAATAATGAAAACCTGTGCAATAACAAACTGAAATATTATCAATCCTTTTCTGAGTGAAGTATTCTTATGTTCCGGAAAAATCCTGTTTTTTAATACGGAAACCGGTTTAAATGATGCTAACACCAATGCCGGATAAA
Organism: Galbibacter sp.; assembly: GCF_048266365.1. Classification (NCBI taxonomy): domain Bacteria; kingdom Pseudomonadati; phylum Bacteroidota; class Flavobacteriia; order Flavobacteriales; family Flavobacteriaceae; genus Galbibacter; species Galbibacter sp. Next base: position 82,198 of record NZ_JBLWZP010000011.1, read on the forward strand.
ATCCCGAAAGCAGACTGATTGTAATAATTAGAACAATCCCAAAGCCAATAATCAAAGGATCGGCAAATAATCCGAAATGCAATCCATTGGGAATAAAATCGGCAAACACTTTCAGCAATCCGGCTGCCAACACTATTGAGAGTATTGAAGCTAAAAGAGTTGTTAAAAAGGTTTCACCCAAAAACTGATATATTAACTGTTTTTTTGAGCTCCCTAAGGTCTTTCGAACACCAATTTCTTTTGCTCGTTGCGTTGCTTGAGCAGTACTTAAATTCACAAAATTAATACAACCAAGAGCCAGAATAAATATGGCAATAAATAATAAACTGATTAGCACTGACCTATTGGCCCTATGCTCCGTAAAATCAAAGATCCCATAATTTTCTGCAAAATGAAGATCCCTCAAAGGTTGAAGATGAAATCTTCGGTGTTGGTTATATTTAACAGCATATTCACTCTCATTCTTTTTAGCTAAATCGTCCAACTTATTTTGAACATTTGCCTGTGCTTTTTCATCATTTAGCTTTATAAATAATTGCGTATTGGAGCTGGTGCTTCCCCAATTATCATCCATCACAGATTCTTTTAAATACGACTGTTTCGCCGTTTCCAGAGAAATGAACTCTTCAAATGTAAAATCGGTTCGGTTTGTAAAATTTGCAACTATACCTGTCACGTCAACTGACACTGAATCGTCATAAATCAAGGTCTCTCCTATAATAGCATTGTACTCCCGATTAGGAAAATATTTTTTTGCACGCTTCTCGGTTAAAACCACTTCGTTAGGGTTATGTAGCGCATTTTGAGGGTTTCCTGCAAGCCAATTATAGCCTAAAAAATCAAAAAAATCTGCATCTGCGTAAATAACTCTTTTGGGGTTATTAATTGCTTTTGAAAAAGAGGAATTCATCACCCTGGCATGTTCTGCATTAAAAAACCGGGTAGATTTATCGATACCGGTTATACCATGTTTTACTGCCTCAGTTAATGGTACCGTGACTCCATAGTTATAAGCCTCTCCTTCAGGAGAACTATAGGATGTAGTAATCCGATAGATCAAATCCTTATCTTTATGAAAATCATCAAATGTAAAATCATAATACACCATAAGCCCAATAACAAAAGAGGCACTAAGTCCAATAGCAAGACTGGTAATATTGATCAAGGAAAAAAGTTTATTCTTCCAAAGATTTCGCCATGCTATTTTAAAATAATTCTTGATCATGCTTGTTCGTTTTACTCGGTTCGCAAATTTTTAATCGGATTTTCAACAGCTGCCTTCATGGCGTGGAAACCGATTGTAATCAAAGCAAGTAATAAAGCGGTGGTCCCTGCCAAACCAAACATCCACCACTGTATATGAATACGGAAAGCAAAATCCTTTAACCATTGGCTCATAATCAACCAAGATATGGGCATCGCTATTAAAAAAGCAATCCCTACCAGTTGCAAAAAATCCAGTGATACCAAGTTGACCACCTTTGTTACGGAAGCCCCCAGTACTTTTCGAATACTTATTTCACGTTTTCGTTGTAATATACTATAGGCTGTCAAACCTAAAAGTCCAATACATGAAATACTTATGGCTAAGATGGCAAACCACAAAAAGAGGGTTCCAAAGCGTTGTTCGCTACGATATTGCTTGTCCAAAAGCTCGTCAAGAAATTGAAAATTAAAGGGTTCTTCAGGAAATGTAATTTCCCATTGTTTATTAATTTGATCCATTGTTTTTTCTATGCCTTCTGGTCTTATTTTAGCTGTGACCAGATTTAGTCGTGTTTGTTCTATTCGAATGCTTAACGGCTCAATCTGTTGTTGCAGGGAATTGAAATTAAAATCTTTTACGACACCAATAATTTGCCCTTCACGTCCCCATTGGTTAAATCTTGCTCCAAGAGCATCTTCAGGATTAGCATAGCCTAATAGAGCTACCGCTTTTTCGTTAATAATCATTGCGGAGGTAGAATCTGATGCAAAATTTCTGGAGAACCCTCTTCCACTTACAAGCTCGACATCAAGCTGGGATAGATAATCAAAATCCACAAAATATACATTCACAACGGTTTGGATTAAGTCCCCCTCACTATTTTCCAATTCAGAAAGTGCCTCCGAATTATTCCTCCCGGGAACACTTGAAGAACGGCTGGTACTAACAACTCCAGGTAGCTTCTTTATCGCATCTTGAAAGGCTTTTTGACCTGAAGATGCATTTGTTTCCAGTACTAGTACCTGCTCTTTATCAAATCCCAGCTTTTGACTACGCATATAATTGGTCTGCATATAAATAACGATAGTTCCAATGATCAAGGTAATCGAAATGGTAAACTGCAGTACAACCAGTCCTTTTCTCAAGAATACGCCGCGATTGCCCCTTGAAAAGGATCCTTTTAACACATTTACTGGATCGTAAGAGGTCAACACTAATGCAGGGTAAATTCCAGCCAAGAGGCCAACACTTATGGAAATTATAAATAAAATGATGATTTGATAGGGATCAGAAAAAATGCCATCACTGACGGTTTTCCCAGCCATTACATTGAAGTATGGCAACAGAAGTATTAGTAAAATAACCGAAATTAAAAAGGCCAAAATGCAGATGATAACTGATTCCCCTATGAACTGAAATCCTAACTGTGTTTTACCCGCTCCAACAACTTTACGAATACCAACTTCTCTGGCACGCTCCATTGAACGTGCAGTGGTTAGATTTATAAAATTGATGCCGGCTATTAAGATTATAAAAACACTTATAATCGAAAAAATATAAATATTGTTGATATTCCCCACAATACGTCCCCCTCTGGTAGAATGCAAGTAAACCTTTCTAAGTGGTTCTAATAGCAAACTAACATACATTTTAGAGGCTTCCATTTGTTTTTCAAAATTTCGCTGCATAAAAGCAGGAAACTTTGACTCTAATTGTGCTACATTGACATTAGGCTTGAGCAGCACATAGGCATAAGGTTCATAGTTACCCCAGTCATTGTCCAAGTCTTTGTCTAATACCTGGGTAAATGTGGTCATCGACAATATCATCTCCGCCTTGATATGGGAGTTTTCAGGAATGTCTTTCATTACTCCTGTTACTTTAGCCTGAAAACTTTTATCAAGAATTCGCAATGATTTTCCAACTGGATTTTCATCTCCAAAATATTTCTTGGATGCAGTTTCAGATAATACAATGCTAAAGGGATTCTTTAAAACTTCTTTTTTATTTCCGGATAATAGTTCAAAATCAAAAATTTCAAAAAAACTGGAATCAACTGCAATGGCGTTATCTTCCTTAAATTTCAGATGGTTGTTTCGTACAGTTAATGGTAGGTATAACACACGTGTCATCGACTGAATTTCGGGGAATTGAGATGCCAATACAGGAGGGGTTGCCCAATCTGGTTTGTTGGCTTCATTTTCTTTGGAATTGATCTCAATATCTGATACCACTCTGTAAATCCGATCTCCTTTAGTGTGGAAATTATCGTAACTAAGTTCAAAGCCGACATACATCAAGATCAGAAACCCTGCTGTCAAACCAATAGCCAAGCCTGAGATATTCAACAAAGAAAACCCACGACGTTTCCAAAGATTTCTAAGTGCTATTTTAAAATAATTCTTGATCATATTTGATTTATTAATCCGTTCTTAAACTTTGTACAGGGTTCTGAATTGCAGCTTCAACAGTTTTTGTGGCGATAGTTATAATTGCGATAATAAAAACGATGCCACCTGCAATAAGGAAGGTCAAAACACTTAAATCAATCCGGTATACGTAATCCTGCAACCACCTGTCAGAAAACCACCAGGCAATGGGTGTGGCTATAAGAAATGCAATAGCAAGCAGTTTTAAAAATTCCTTGGCCAATAGAACGGTAATTGTAGAAACACTTGCTCCAACAACTTTACGTATCCCAATTTCTTTTCTACGTTGGGTAACTACAAGAAGTGACATGGCAAACAGACCTACACAACTCAAAATAATAGCTAGTACGGATCCGCTGCCTATCATAGAGGTCATCAGGCGCTCTTTAAGAAGAATTCTATCAATATTTTCATTCAAAAAAGAACCTTGGAATTCAGCGTTAGGTTCAATTTTTTTCCAGGCTTTTTTAACCCTATCCATAGCGCTTAAAAGGTGGTCTGGAGCTACTTTAACATACACATTACGCATATCCCAGTTAGGGTCAAGAAGTAGCGTTAAAGGTTCTACTGCTTTGTTAAACCCTTGGAAGTTAAAATCCTTAACTATACCTAACACAGAAAAGGTAATAGAATCGTCAATTAATATTCTAGAGTGCAAGGGTTCTTTTTCCTGAAGTTGATCAGCCATTGCTTGATTAATGACCAGCCCAAGTCTATCGGTTTTAAATTTTCTATCAAATGAACGTCCTTCCAAAAGTTGCAAATCCAACGTTTCAATATAATCAAAGTCTACCATAAGAACATTGGTGTTCACCCTTCTCCCCTTGTAATCAAATGATATTACACTAGTAGCAGAAGCACCATCTTTACCTAATCCTAAAATATTATTTGATGCCGAGACATTGATGATGCCGGGAGCGTTCTCAAGTTCATTTCGCAATAATTCTATGGTTTGGGCATCCTCCCTTTTTCCGTTCAGCGGAAAAGCAATGACTTGTTCCTTATTAAAACCTACATCTTTATTGCGCAGATATTCAAGTTGGCCCCATAAGACCAGGGTACCGCTAATAAGCAGAATGGTAATACCAAATTGCAACACCATAAGACCATCTCTAACATGATTCTTTCCTGTTACCTCCATCTTTCCCTTTAAGCTTTGTATAGTGCTAAGTTTAGTCAATACAAGTGCAGGATACCCTCCAGCAATAAAGGTGATAACACCCAATACCACTAAGAAAATGATTAGATGTAATGGGCTCAGGGTGTTTCCAAAAGAAGCGGAGGTTTGGAAACTTGTTTGAAAAGGATTTAATAACATATTTGCCAGTAGTATTCCTAGAATTGAAGCGCAAGAATAAACCAGTATACTTTCACCCCAAAACTGAAGGAAAAGTTGTGTTTTACTTGCACCTAATGTCTTGCGCATACCAATTTCACGGAGTCGACTGGTACTTTTAGCAATACTCATATTAACAAAGTTTGCACTCGCGATAAAAAGTATTAAGAAAGCAACTCCCAGCACTAAGTATGGATATATTCGACTGGTTTGCCCAATTCCATTTGATTCAGTTGTAAAATGCGTATCCGCATAGGCTAAGAGCTTTTGTTGCTTATACTCTCCATTCTCGTCTGGTTGAACTCCATCTCGCTTGCAATTTTCTATAAAGCTTTTATTGTGCAGAGCTGTAAAAGCCCTAGTCGATTTTTCGAATTGTAATGGATCAATACCAGTAGAAAGTTTCAGGTAAACAGAATGGTTAGCATTATCCCAATTGTCCAAATTATTAGTATAAATAGCATCAGCTTGATTTTTAAAATTTAGTGCTAAGTCAAATTTCATACTACTTTGTTCCGGAATATCATCCAAAATAGCAGAAATCGTAAAGGCTTTCTGTTTTCCTTGCACCAGAATGTTTACTGTCTTCCCAAGACCACTCTCTTCTCCGAACAACCTTTTGGCCGTCTTCTTAGTAATTACAATTGTGGATTCATCGGCCGTTAGTTGTTCTGTATCACCCTCAACAACTGGATAACTGAATATGGAGAAGAAACTAGGGTCTACATAAGCCGCCCCTAACCGCAGCTCTTTATCACCATTAGTTACACGCAAAACGGCACCAATATATCTTGTGATTAATTCTACCCCTGGAACCTCCTTTTGCAGCGCATCGGCAAAAGGAATTGGTTTGGAAGTATATACTGTAGGTCCAGTGGAGGTTTGTTGAGTAGCATAAATCTGATAAATACTGTCTGAATCCTTGTGAAAGCGATCATAAGAAAGCTCAAAAAATGCGTATATACTCAATAATAAACCTATTGCTAATGCCACCGTAAGTCCAATTATATTAAGCCCGGTAAAAACTTTATTCTTCCAGAGGCTTCTCCACGCTATTGTAAAATAATTCTTAATCATGATTGTTCGTTTTTTGATGCTTTACTCAGTGCGTAAGCTTTTTACTGGATTAGCAAGCGCTGCTTTGACAGATTGGAATCCTACGGTAATACCGGTTATTAAAAGTGCTATCATTCCTGCTAGTAAAAACATCCACCATTTAATAGAAATTCGATAAGCAAAATCTTGTAGCCATGTATCCATAAGAAACCATGCAATTGGGAATGCAATGATACACGCCAGTAAAACAAGTTTTATAAAATCTTTTGATAACAAATAAGTGATCTTTCCAACACCGGCTCCCAAAGTTTTACGAATTCCGATTTCTTTTATACGCTTTCTAGCCATTAAGGATATAAGTCCAAACATTCCCAAACAAGAAATAATAATGGTCAGTAAGGCAACATAATTAACGGTATTGAGTATTCCTTCCAAAAGCTTATACTGTCCACTTACTCGACTATCAAGTGGCTCAAAGTCAAACTCATGCCTAGATGGTATTTGTTTAAACCTCTCTTTTAATTTATTCAAAACCAAGTCTTCTTTTCCAGGAACGATTTTTATACTTAAATAGCTATTGTTATTTCCCAAGCCTCTCTTGCCGTTATAATAATGAATTATAGGTTCTATATTTTTTTGCATACTCTGATAATGAAAGTCTTCAGTAGCCCCAATAACATTATATATTTCTTCCGTTCCCCCTTTTTCTACCAATTGCTTGTTCGCTAAATTTTTCCAGCCTAGAGCCTCCATTGCCTTCTTATTTATAAGAACCGATTTTTGCTCCGACGCATCTAACTTTTCATTAAATGTTCTTCCAGAGACAAGTGGGATTCCAAAAGTTTTAAGATATCCCTCACCTACACTACCTTTTCGTAATTTTATTTCGGTTTTCGTATTCGGGTCGTAAAAAGTATTGTAATTATTATCATAAGATGTCGGGATAATACTGCTGGTAGAAACCCCTTCCACAAATTTATTATCTTTCAATTCCGCAATAAGGGTTTGAATATGAGACGCCGCTGCTCCCCTGTCTTTAAAGTCTAAATTAAGTTTTGCGATAGTTACGTGATCTGGTTCATATCCAAGTGAAACATTATGCATATACTTTAACTGACTGTTTAAAATTAACGCCATACATATAAAAATCACAGCCAATGCAAATTGTATGGTAATAAACGTATTACGCACAAGAAAGTTCTTCTTTGAATTTAGGATTTTCCCTTTAATAGCCGTTACTACAGGAAGCGTAATTACTTTTAGCGTTGGAACAACCCCCACAATTAAAGTAATTAAAAGACCTAGAAGAACATACCAAAACACCATTGGATAATCGCTGCTTAAACTGAATGAAATAGCTCCAAACCTGGACCCGTAAATCGTATTCATCGCCGGTAAAAGCATTTGTAGGAATAAAATACTTGCAAGCAATAAGGAGCTAAAAACAATGATTCCATTTTCTACACAAAACTGAATAATAAGACTGCGTTTACCGCTACCAATAATTTTACGTACGGCTAATTCTTTGTTACGGTTATAAATAATAGACGTATTTAAATTGAGTAAGTTTATGATGACAATCAACAGAATAAAAAGGATGCTAGCAACGGAACCTTTAATTATCTTATCCACCGTAGGGTTGTAGTTTTCACGATAATCTGAAAAAGGTAATACCTCTATTTTTCTTAATTGAGATGCATCCTGATAGTTCTGCTTGGCAATATCGAGGATTCTATTTTCGAAACTATTTATACTTGTTCCGTTTTTCAGTCGTATATAATTATATGCAAAAGTATTATACCAATTCGCTCCTTGTTTAAAACCTGGATTTAATTCCAGTAGTGAAGTTGGTAGCAGCACATCAAATTCTATGGATGCATAAGGACTTATGGGCTTAAAAACTCCCTGAACTGTTAAATCAAGACTGTCGTCGGCTCGAATTGTTTGTCCTACAGGGTTGATGTCACCAAATAATCGAATCGAAATTTCTTCAGAGATAACAATATCGTACTTGTTTTGCAATGCAATTGTAGGGTTACCGTATTTTAATGGAAGGGTAAATACTTTAAAAAAACTTGTATCTACGTATTTAGTATTTTTTTGAATTTCTTTATCGTTGACGCTCAACCATGGCCAGTTCCAACTTTGTATATGAGTTGCCCCTATAACATCCGGAGATGAATGTACAATTTCTCCTAAAAGTGGATATGTTGTCTGATCGAATTTTTCGCCAGAGTTAACAACACTATTTAAGATGTATAACTCTTCTTTGTTATCTATGAATGAATCGGCACTATAATAGGCATACACCCCAAATCCCAAAGTCATAATACTGGCCAATCCAACGGTAAGTCCAACAAAATTTAAAGCAGTTGAAAGCTTATTTTTCCACAAATGACGAAATGCTATTTTAATATAATTCTTAATCATGACTTCTAAGTTTATTCCGTTCGCAAACTTTTAATGGGATTAGAAACCGCAGCGTTTATTGCTTGAAAACTTACAGTAAGCAAAGCGATAAAGACTGCAACAAGACCCGCAATTAAAAACACCCACCAATGAATATCTATCCGATACGAAAATCCTAGCAACCACCTATACATTATCCAATAAGCAAATGGGATTGCTATAATAAATGCAATAAGCACTATCTTTAAAAAGTCTTTTGTTAACAAACTTGCAATTCCCGAAATACTCGCACCTAAAACTTTACGAACACCTATTTCTTTGGTACGAGATTCTGCCATAAATGTTGCCAATCCGAATAGTCCGAGACAAGCTATGAAAATAGCCAAGAGTGAAAAAGTACTGACCGTTTTCGCTGTTTTTGCTTCCGAAACGTATAGACCTTCCACATAGGTGTCTAAAAACTGATAATCAAAAGCAGTATTGGGAAGGTTTGCAGTAAAACTGTTTTGTAATTGCTCCATAAATTCCGGCAAGTCCGTTGTATGATACCTAATAAGAATGTTTCTTAAGGATTCCGGAGCTTCAATTGATCTATAATACATATAGCCGCCAATATCCTCCTTTAAAGAATTATAATTGAAGTTCTCTACAACACCGGTAATGACAGCTCTATTCCCTAATTCAGTATTAACATATTTTCCAATGGCATCCTCGGATGATTTATAGCCCAAGTATTTAACAATCTTTTCATTAATTAGGGTGTATACTATGGAGTCCCCTTTTTTAATATTTTTGGGTAACGGATTCCCTGCCAATAAATTAAGTTGTAAAGTCTCTACAATCATGCCACTGGTACGGCAGCTTTGTATTGGCATTCCTGTAACATCCGTACTTAGTTTTCTAACCGATCGACCACTTTCGTTCTTTCCAGGTATGGATTGCACTGCTGAAACATTTTTTACAACCGGTAATCGCTGCAAATCTCTCATTACATTTTCAATTTGCTGCTGACTTTCTGCTGACTTTACGGAGACTGCCACTATTCCGTTCGGATTATATCCCAATTTCTTGTTTTTAATAAAATCCATCTGCTGGTATATGATAATCACGGACACAATCAAGATTATGGAGGTAGTAAACTGAAAAACCACGAGTCCTTTACGCACAAAATCAGCGATTGCATAGGTATTCTTAGATTTTTGAGCCAGCGATAGTGGAGATATTCCAGACAAAGATAGAGCTGGATAACTTCCCGCAATTAAGGTCACCAAAATCCAGATCGCAATAAGCCCCAGTAAAATCACAGGAGACAACAGTTCCGTATAACTTAATTGTGTCCCTAAAATATTTTCAAATATCGGTAACGCTATAAAAGAAATCCCATAACCAATCAGTACGGAAATAAAAACGAGAATACTTGTTTCAACATAGTATAGTGAAAGCATTTGTCTTCGGTTGGCTCCAAGAATCTTATTTACTCCTATTCCCTTTAATCTTTTTTGTGAATTTGCTGTTGCCAGGTTCATATAGTTGATACAAGCAATTAGCAGTACCAAAACAGAAAGGAACAGTAAACTGTTTATAGCGCTAATATCTCCGTATCTGGAAGAGTATCCTTTTCTTAAGTCTAGAGAATATAAATGTATTTTTGTCAATGGTTGTAAGAAGAATTTTGTGAAGTACTGATCGTTCTTCTCCACATAGGCATCAATTAATTTAGTAGCCTGCCGTTGTACCTCATGAATATTTGCTTCGGACTGGAGTTGTATATAGGTTTCATAACTGGCGTTGCTCCAATAGACATTGGTCCCCATCCAGGAATCCATAATATTGTATACCAGCTCACAATCAATCATACTATTCTTAGGTAAATCCTGGTATATTCCCGTAACCTGGAGACTATCCCTATTATTAACAGAAATAATTTTGCCTATAGCATCTTCACTACCAAATAATCGTTGCTTTGTCGATTGTGAAATCACGATAGATTTAGGCTTTGAAAACACATTCTGACCATCACCTTCAATAAAATTAAAATCAAACATTTTAAAAAGCGAAGAATCTGCCAGGTACAGCCGCTCTTCGTTAAAATTCTTATTACCAACTTTTAAGGAAGCCGTAGCACCAAAATCATCCTTAATAAGCCGTGTCATCATTTTTACCTGAGGAATATCATTTATAATGGCAGGACCCACTGCATTAGGTACTTCCGCCCAGGTTTCAAAATCATATGACTCAGTGGTCTCCATATTCACCCTATAAATATCTTCTGAATTTGAATACATCTTGTCAAAACTAAGCTCATTGTATACATAGGTAAAAAGTAATATGCACACACAAAGGCCAATTGCAAGACCTGCTATATTAAGTCCCACGAAAAGTTTATTGGCTTGAATATTACGCCACGCTATCTTTAAGAAACTCCTAATCATTATCAATTCGTTTTAATTCTTTGCTAGAGGTTAAACAAGTACATTTTCTGTTACCTTTTGTCCATCCAACATCCGAATAATACGGTGGCTGAATTTTGCATCGTGTTCACTATGCGTTACCATAATAATGGTGGTGCCGTGCTGGTTGAGATCGGTAAGAAGATCCATGACCTCATTTCCATTACTACTGTCTAGATTACCTGTAGGCTCATCAGCTAAGATGAGCTTTGGATTATTCACCACAGCTCTGGCTACCGCTACACGCTGTTGTTGCCCCCCGGAGAGTTGTTGTGGAAAATGTTTTCGCCGGTGCATAATCTGCATTTTCTCCAATACTTCATGAACGCGTTCCTTTCTGTCTGCTGGTTTAACTCCAGTATAGATTAAAGGAAGTTCAATATTTTCAAAAACTGTAAGTTCATCGATTAAATTAAAGCTCTGGAAAACAAAACCGATATTATGTTTTCGCAAATTGGCTCTTTTGCGTTCATTGTAACCTGCAACCTCTATTCCATTGAAAATAAAACTCCCGCCATCGAGGTCATCTAATAATCCTAAAATATTAAGTAAAGTTGATTTCCCACACCCAGACGGTCCCATCACTGCTACAAATTCACCCTCTTTGACTTCAAAGGAAAGCTTATTTAAGGCAACAGTTTGTACCTCCTCTGTTCGGTAAAATTTTTCTAAATCCGTGATTTTTATCATGATCCTAGTATTGAATTCTTTTTATAATGCTATTAATTTAAAACAAGTTCTTGAATTTCCTCATAATTATCATACCCGGATGTAATCACTTTATCCCCCGGTTTTAATCCATCCAGCACCTCGTAATATTCGGTATTTTGATTCCCCAATTGAATAGGTTGTCTATAAGCGGTGTTACCGTTTTCATCCAGTTTAAAAATCCAGTTTCCCCCAGTTTGTTGAAAAAACCCTCCTTTTGGAATCAACAAGGCTTGTTTTTCCTGACTCAATGCAACGCGTATTTGAAGTGTTTGCCCTCTTCTGATTCCTTCAGGAACTTCATTTTTAAAATGCATATCCACCTGAAAACGACCATTAGTTACTTGTGTGTACACTTTTTTAATTTCCAAAGTATATTCCTTTCCATCGAACCTAAAAGTCCCCAATTGACCGGCATAAATTCTGGCGATATAATGCTCATCTACTTCTACCCTTACTTTATATCCACTCAGTACATCAATTTGCCCCAATCGCTCTCCCTTGATCTTAGACTGTCCTATTTCCGCATCTAATGAAGTTAATTGTCCATCAACCGGCGCTTTAACTACCAAATCTTCCACTTTTTTACGCATGAGTTCCAATGCTTTTCGCGTACGATGATACGAACTTTGCGCCTGGGCTAATTCTTGTTTAGTAGCTGTAGAATCCTGTTCCACCACCTGTTGTGCCAATTCCATTCGCTGTTTTTGATAATTGTATTCATTTTCTGAAGCTATTAAATCTTGCCGTCCGATAGCATCCTTGTCATACAATCTTTTATTTAAATCGTACACACGCTCTGCTTCGATAAGACTATTTTTAACATCAGTTAATTGATTAAGTCTATTAATGGTGTTCTGCCGAGCTGAATTTTGTTGTATTTGCATCTGGGTAAGCAAATTATATACTGCAGTTTCCTGATTCACTAAGCTCAATTCTAAATCCGTATTGGAAAGCCGGAGTATAGGTTCCCCTTTTTTCATCAAAGCACCATCCTCAACAAACTTTTCTTCAACACGGCCACCCTCCAGAGCATCCAGATAAATCGTAGTAATTGGAAGTACAATTCCATTTACTGGTATATCCTCTTGAAAAGCTCCTTGAGTTACTTCACTAATGGTAATGCGTTCACGATTTACATTTAGTTTAGAAGCTCCCGAAGAAGAGATAATTACAAAAACTATAAATGCCAAGAGCAGCACACTACCTGCCAATATCAACATTCTTGAGGTGGTAAACCTTTTCTTTTCTAATGGGATGTCCATATAATCGATTCAATTTTACAACTAGGATATAGGCATTATTGTGCCAAAACCATAAACCACTGTTTATGTGCTCTTTATATTTAAATAAAATGATAAGGGTGTTCGGAAACGATACACGTTATGCACGAATACGTTACAGATTTGGGGTTACTGAAATTAAACAATAATCTGTTTTTAGTAAGCTTGATAATATTGTAATATTGTACATATGCGGGTAAAGGATCTCAAAATACTGGTATTGGATGACGACAGCGATGTACTCATTGCATTACGTTTGTTATTAAAATCAAAGGTGAAGGAGGTTGTAGTGGAAAAAAAACCAAGCAACATTGTATCGCTTTTTGAAAAGAACAGTTTTGACATTGTTATTCTTGACATGAATTTTAACGGACTGATTAACACTGGGAATGAGGGTATTTACTGGCTAAAAAAAATAAAGCAACTAAGCCCAAATACAGATGTAATTTTGATCACGGCTTATGGTGACATAGATTTAGCAGTTAAGTCGTTGAAAGAAGGAGCTTCTGATTTCATCATAAAACCTTGGGAGAACGACAGAATCGTTCAAACAATACAAGAACTTACCCAAAAAAAAGGGAAACAAAAATTAGCATTAAAAACCCTTACCACCAATGCAGGGGAAATTATTGGGGAAAGTACTGTTATGAAAGATGTTTTTTACAAACTTGAAAAAATAGCGCCCACGGATGCGAATGTTCTTATACTCGGTGAAAACGGCACCGGAAAAGACTTAATTGCCAAAGCAATACACGATAACTCTTTGCGAAAAGACATGCCATTTGTAAAGGTAGATGTTGGCGCATTGACAGAATCCTTATTTGAAAGTGAATTATTCGGATACAAAAAAGGGGCGTTTACGGATGCAAGGGAAGATCGAAAAGGAAGGTTTGAAATTGCATCAGGAGGAACGCTCTTTTTGGATGAAATAGGAAACATTTCACTTCAACAACAGGCCAGACTTCTTACGGTGCTTCAAAATCGACAAATCACACCTCTAGGTTCCAATGAGGCCAAAGCTGTGGATATTCGACTGATTTGCGCAACCAATTTAGAGTTAGAAGTTTTGGCAGATGAAAACAGATTTCGCAAAGATTTAATATACCGAATCAATACTGTTGAACTCAATATTCCGCCTTTAAGAGACCGAGGAAGCGACCTTAAGCTGCTAACCAATCATTTTATTGGCATTTATGCCGATAAATACATCAAGGATACTTTTACTTTGGCCACTAGCTTTATAGACAAATTAAAGGCGTACAAATTCCCTGGCAACGTAAGAGAACTCCAATATGCGCTAGAGAGGGCTGTTATTATGACGGAAGGTACAATCCTCACCGCAGAAGATCTCATGTTCTCTCCCATTGAGAAGTTTCACAATACGGCTACCGATAGTGATCTAACCCTAGAGACCATCGAAAAAAAGACCATTTTAAAGGTTGTGGAGAAAAATAACGGAAATATTTCAAGATCCGCTAAAGAACTAGGGATTACAAGGACAGCACTTTACAGAAGACTCAATAAGTATGGTCTATAAAAAATACAGAATTGCATTTATTGCAAGAATCATAATACTATTTATAGCTCTGACTCTTCTGGCCTATTCCATCAGTATTGTAAATACGTATATGATTGTCCTTGCTGTAGTAGCAAGTTTAACTACGGCATTAAATCTCTATAAATTCATCATGAAACGTTTTATTGAAATTGACGATTTCTTTGAGGCGGTAAAGTATAGGGATTTTTCAAGATGGTATCCTGAAGAACACGGTTCTAAAGATATACAAAGGCTTCACAAGGGATTCAATGAGGTTAACAGAACCATTCGAGAAGTCAACAGCGAAAAAGAGGCGCAATACTTATACTTGCAAAAAATACTCGAGGTTGTACAGGTAGGGATAATAGCATATAATTTAAAGACTGGCTACATATTATGGATTAATGAATCCATAAAGGATATGCTCAACATTCCCTCCATAAAGAACATCAGCTTTATTCAAAGTAGAAATAAAGAGATATATAATGAACTATTTATTAGAAACCATTCCAGTTCAACATCTATAAGCCTTGAGATTAAAAATGAAAAAAGCAAAGTCTTGGTTTCACATTCTATATTTGAGGTAGAATCCAACACTTTTAAACTAGTGGTACTGCAAAATATTGACGCTCCGCTTAACCAAAATGAGTCTGAAGCTTGGAAAAAATTGCTAAGTGTAATGACACATGAGATCATGAATTCCATTGCGCCTATAAGCTCTCTTGCTGAAACCTTAAAAGAGAATATTCGGGAATCTATGAAAAGACCGGTCATACAACCCTTGATTACTGAGGATTTATATGAGGGAATAGAAAGCATTAAAAAACGAAGCGATGGTTTGATGAAATTTGCAAGGACCTACCGAAGTTTAAATAAAATCACGCATTTAAATCTTCATCGGATCAAAGTGGATGAACTCTTCCATAGCATCGACAGTTTGATGAGCCCGTCCTTGGAGGCTAAAGGTGTGCTTATTGATTTTGAAATAGATCCCTCAGATCTTGAAATAGAAATTGATTCCTATTTAATTGAACAAGTCCTAATTAATCTGATCTTAAATTCTGTTGATGCTTGTAAGAAAATAGAAGGGCCAACAATAAAAATACTGGCAAATAAGTCACTTAACGGAAATACAATAATTAAGGTCACCGACAACGGATCTGGAATTCCCGAGGAAATTATGGATACTATATTTGTGCCTTTCTTTAGTACCAAAAAAAATGGAAGTGGTATCGGTTTAAGCCTATGCAAGCAGATTATGTTATTACACCAAGGAAAGATTCAATTCCAAAGTATCGAAGGACAAGGAACCACGATTAGTTTGGTATTCTAATCGCTCTTGATAATATGGAGATAACCTCATTATTATATTCATATTTCAAAAACTCTTGGGATACAATTTCCTTTTTAAATTCATAAAATAATTTTACAGCATTTATTATAATTCTTACTTAACCTTTCTAGAATTCCTCATCGCTAGTATTTTTTTAATTTTAGGATCCTTTAAAAGATTTTCATATTCCATGGTTTCCATACCATAAATAGCCAGTTTTCCGTGATTATCAGCATGAATACCAAAACCATAATTCTTAGTTAAAGGGGATGCCCTAAAACAAGGTTTCCCTTTAGAGAAGAATATTTCTCTTTCTCGTTTATACTCAGAAACAACTAAATCCTTTCGTTTAGCATACACCTGGAACAGCACATCATCAGAAGTTAAAGTATATGGGTTGTTGGCAAGCAATTTGTATTGCAATTCTGCAATAGTTGGATTTCCCGCTCTTCCGGTTGGTATGGTGCCGCAATCTACATTGGTATCCTCGGCCACCAAGATCAACGTATTGATATAATTTGTTGTATGCATTTAATCTTTTATTGTATGAACCAACTCATTTAAAGCCTCCATTTACTTAACTTTCATTTAAAGAATCTGAAGGGGAATATCATGTTTTTCGGCATATCGAATAGCAATTTCATCTAAATGGTTTAATTTTTTTAAAAATGCCGGATCATGAATTTGGAACATTCTCTCAATTGCTGCATCTACTATTGGTTCGGGCTCATCAGCATCTATCATTTGTGCTATTTCTATATAATCCTTCTCAAAAATTTGTTTGCAATAGATCAAAAAATCCTCTGAGGCAGCAATTAAATTTTCAGTATCCGTATTGACTTCAAGTGTCTGAACTTTTTTTAAAGCTGTATTAGTTGGTTGTATTAAATTTTGATCCAAATACGCCTTCACAGTTCCATTTTCTAGTTGACCCGATTCCAATACAAGCAATCTATTATTGCGCTTTAGTTCACGAATTTCATTGAAATATTTACTATTGTATTTTCCAGTAATAATATTTGTATTGAGCACTGTAATTTCTAAGTGTTTTTGTGGGGAAGTATGATTACAGGAAACAACTGTAAATAAAATCAAAGAAAGTAATAGAAGTTTAATTATCGTTTTCATTTTTCTAATCATTTCAATATTTGTGTAAATAGGCTTTTAAATTTATACATGGATAAATCACAATCCATATCCCTGAAACGCATACGATAGTACGATTCCGTGACTATTACCAAGTAGGGATTTTTTGAATCCAATATTGTATTGATAGATAAGTCTAAGGTACTTAAAAAGATAGACTCCTGCCATTAAATTCAAGGAAGATGTACTTCGATACCCTGCGCCTAATTCAAATTTATTTTCAAAGCTAGTGGAAATGTTAATATCGATTTGCATTGGCGCCCCATCTTCATATTTTAAGAGTAAGTTCGGCTTGATGATTATCCGATCAAATTTATTGGTTAAAAAACTGTATCCCATATAGCCATAAACCGGGTTAGAAAGTTTTATATGATCTGATGATGCTAATTTATTCCCTAGGATATTAGGAGCTGATACCCCTATGTAAAAATTACGCCGATTGTACAAAAACCCAATTCCAATAGTAGGTATGGATTCATTAATATTTTCTGAAAACACCGGATCATCCACAATACCTAGATCCAGGAGATTTTCTTTATATTGTTGAATACCGGCTGTTAATCCAAATGAAAGTACATGCTCATTATATAGCTGCCAGTTGGGACGATCACTTTTAAAATCAAAAAAGAGCTTGTATGAATAGGCTAAGTAAGCATTTGTACTGCTTGTCACACCGATTTCATCTCGAGAAATCGCGCCACCTAAGCCCATTTTTCTTTGAGCAAGCGGACTGTGGTAACTTAAAGATAAACGCTTTGGACTACCTTCGATATTATTTATATATCCATAATTACTTAAGGTCATTACACCTCCTTCACTCATCCCTGTGTACGCTGAGTTCACCATAACAGGATTGTAATTATATTCCGCGAACAGTGGCGTTTGCTGGGATAAGCCAAATTCTGGAATTAAGACACTTATAACTAGAAGAAAATTAATTATTGTACCGCTTCTCATATTATCTTTTTAAAACTATAAACCCCTTTACAGCTTTTGAATTCCCATTTTGATTTGCCAAAATTTCAAAGAAATAGGTGCCATCTGGTAATTCTCCACTTCCAATTGAAGTATTCATATTTGCAATACCATTAAAAACCAAAGATTGATTATCATATCCCTCTACTTTAAATACAATATCCCCCCACCTGTTATAAATGGTGACTAAATTGTCCCGATAGTTCTCAATATTAGGGATTTCCCAAAAATCATTAATTGAATCACCATTAGGGGAAACACCATATTTAGTCTGTCCCAAATCAAATGATTGGGCAGTAATAAAACTTTCCTCTGAGCAGCTCAAGGCAGATCCAGCGTAGTTATACGGTGTAATACGAACATAGATCGTGCTACCTTCAGGTAGCTCAGCTGATGGCGTAAAACTAGCCGTATTACCCAGATCTTGATTACTCACTAGTTCCGTTCCACCTGGGGTTGTTCCAATTGAGATTCGATATCCTGTAGCTTCTGATACAGAATTCCACTGCAATGTGGCAGTCAGCTCAACATCACTAGCTCCATTTAACGGTTGGATTAGGCTGGTACATACTGGTGCTTTGAGTTGGGTTGTGGTAGTAAAGCTTTCTTCTGAACAGGCAACGGCATCACCTGCTGAATTATAGGGTGTAATACGAACATAGATCGTGCTACCTTCAGGTAGCTCAGCTGATGGCGTAAAACTGGTCGTATTACCCAGATCTTGATTACTCACGATTTCCGTTCCACCTGGGGTTGTTCCAATTGAGATTCGATATCCTGTAGCTTCAGTTATGGAATTCCACTCCAATGTGGTATTCAGTTCTACTTCAGTTGATCCATTTAACGGTTGGATTAGGCTGGT